>NZ_JFXL01000016.1:0-101333 GCF_000588255.1 Acinetobacter sp. 1424608 | reverse complement strand
AAATAAACTTCGAGTAATTTAAACCAATCAATCAATGAAAATTATTTCGATTAATCAATCAGTAAAAATCCACACAAGTTGTTCTTCAATTCTCTTAATGATCTTCTTCCTGGTTCGTCACCAGCAAGCTAGGTCGGCTATATTACTCTTAATCTCTTAAAAGTCAACAGGTAATTTCGATATTTTTAAAACTTATCTTTCAAACCAACTTAACATCAAATTCATCACTTAAAGTAACCAACTTAATCTCAAGTAACTGTTTTTCAACAAGTTTCTATCTGCATCACCGCCGATGGATGTGCATTATAGACCATTAACTTACCTTTGCAAGCGGAAATTAGAAATTAATGACTCGAGCGTTCAATTTTAAACCAAAATACAAATCAAGTTTTTGTTTTATATAGATAATTATTTTTATTTCTTATTTTTGTCCTAAATAAGCCAGTATCATGCTTGATAATTCTCGTTTAAGTTGTTGTTCTGAGATAAGAAAATTGTTCTGGCTCACGTAACGCATCATCGTAAAAAGCGTACTATTAATAATTACAAAGGATTTATGCTTTACTTGCTCGAAGTCCCACTGATGAGGGTTTCTACTAAATGTATATAAACCTACTTCAAAAAAATGCTTTTCTAAAATCTGAGCAGCTTGCGAATGGCTGTAGTCATGCCAATGTTTCAGTACTTCTATAAAAAACCCATGATCGGCTTTTAATGCATTAAATCCTAACTCTATTGCCAAGGGGATAAGCAGATCTAAAGGAATATTCCCCTGCTGCATAACTAATTCTTTAAGTTGCTGCCCTAATAATTCGCTTTTACGGCGTAATAGTTCTTCTATGATTTGATCTTTATTCTCTAAGTATTGGTAAATCGAACCAACACTTACGCCAGATTTTTCTGCAATTTTAGGAGTAGTAGTATGAAGCAATCCATATTGAGCAATACATTGCTGTGTTGCTTCTAAAATATGGTCAACAATAAGTTTTGAACGTTGTTGCTGTGGAGCTTTTCTCATTAGTTTTAATTCATTAAATGCGAATTGAATACGAATAATTATTCATATTAGCCTATTTATTATTCAGTTCAATACGTAAGTAAAGATATGCAAATGATTAGCCCAACTCGACTTGCTTCTTTTAATGATATGCAAGACAGTAATTTCTTTACTCAGTTTTTAAATATCTGCTGTGAAAAACCAGTACAACCAAACTATACAGAATATGTATCTTTACAACGTGCTCTTTGCGAAGGGGACGTTGAAATGGATAAGCTGATTGATTGGGTTATGCAAAATCCCAAAGATCACCGAATAATTTTTGAGAAAATATTATTTCAAGGCCGCGATGATCTATCTGAGTCGCTACCTGCTGAGTTAGAAAATTTCTTTAATTACATTGAACAAAAGCCTGAATGGTTAGACCAGCAACAAATTGATGAGGCTATTAAATTTACTCATCGTTTAGGAATAAATAATGGTTTTATTCTTAGAGATTTATCTTTAATGGGGGGATATTTATATCCGGGATTTAATCAACCCCTAATTTTAACAGGTGCATTAAAGAAAGAAGCGGGAACACGTTTAGCAGAAACCACAAAATGGTGGGTGGATATTACTGAACCTCAAGGGCTTTGTCGTTTGAGTGCAGGTTTTACATCAACAATCTATGTTCGTTTTATTCATGCACTTGTTCGTAGACAATTAAGAAAATCTGAGCGTTGGGATCATGAAGTTTGGGGTATTCCTCTTAATCAATTTGATTTAGCCATGACTAATTTAGCTTTTAGCAGTGTAGTTTTACTTGGTATTAGAGCGTTGGGTATATGGCCAACAAAACAAGAAGCAAAGAGTTTTTTACATTTCTGGCGTTATGTCGGCTGGTTAATGGGAATTGATGAAAAGTGGCTTATTCAATCTGAAACTGAAGGCTGGCGATTACTTTACTGGATGCAGTTTGCACACCCTCGTCCCGATCACAGCAGTATTGAATTAGGATCAAGCTTATCTAAAGAGCCTTTTGAGAGACAATATCTGCATTTGCGTTCTTTACATCAGAAACTTGCTTATCGGCAACATTTAGAACTTACCCAATTTTTTATTGGTAAGAAAAGGATGAAACTACTCGGATTGCCTCAGCAGTCTGCTTCATGGTTTGCTTATTATCTGATTTTGCGTAATTCAGTACTTTTTAACGGCGCAAAATTTTCACCAAAAGTTGAAAGGTTTTTAACTCAATCGGGTCGTAATTTACAAAAACTTGGTCTACGTCTTTATGAAAATCAAGGCAAGATAAAAACCGTAGCAAGTATGCATCAATAATTATTAAAACCTAAAAATAAAAAATGGAAGCCCGTTATCTGGACTTCCATTTTCAAATATTAAAAACCTTATTGAGCTGATGAACCGTGCATTTCAGCGTGATTCATTTGCTCATGCGTTTCCATCATCTGCTTATTTTTTTGACTAGGCATATAGTCAGGTTCATTGTTAATGGCCAAGTAAAAAACAATCATAAACAATACACTCAAGATAGACGCCACAATAAGTAACTTCCATCCCCACCAAGACTGTTCAGGCGATAATTTATTAGTCATTTCATTTCTCTCTTAAATTAATTCATTTAATTCGTTAAGCTGATCAAAACTTCATGCTCATACGAACCCAGTAATTTCTTCCAATATTGTTAAACTGCTCTTCGCTCGCAAATCCAAAGCCTGCACTACCAGCTTTATTTAAGTGTTCGGTATAGGTCTTATCTAATACGTTATCAATGCCAACAGAGACATCAATATCTTTACGAAGGTTATAACTTCCGTTTAAAGAAAGTGTTGAGAAACCTTTACTTGGTTTTAGGTCATATCCCACGATATTACCTTGATGCAGACTCACACGGTTTTGCTCAGCCACAGCTCGCCATAACAGACCTAAGTTATATTTGTCAGCCACATAACGAATATTTAAACGACCTTCTAACGGGGAAATTTGAGGTAGCGGTTTGTCATCTGTAGTGTTTTTGCCCCACGCATACATGGCACTCAAATCTGCCTGAATATGATCGGTAAATTGATATCCAATACCTGCTTCTGCACCAGCAATAGTTGCATCAACATTCTTGGCACCTGCAGTAATATCATGGCTCATATCATGCCCACCCATTCCCATACTCGGGTGATGGTGATAACTCATTAATATGTAGTCATCTACTAAGCCTGCATAAGCAGAAGCCCATGTGTTTAAAGCACCATGTTGTTGTTGGAAGCCTAGATCTAACTGCAATGTTTTCTCAGGATTCACACCGTTAAAGGTATTGGTTGAGCCAGCATTACCATGTTTAGGAGAGAAAAGCTCCCAATAATCAGGCATACGCTCTACATAACCTAAACCGATATAGCTTTTGAAATCATGCTCAGGATGTTGGTTTTCCCAGCGAACAAATGCGCTTGGCAAAGTCTTCTCAAGCTTCGTATTAAAGCCTTGGGCTTTAGAATCGGCTCGCTCATCTTCAACTGTTACCCGATCTAAACGTGCACCTGTCACTAACTTGTTTTTATCATTCCATTCATAGCCAAGTTCACCGAAAGCTCCATATGATTGAAAACGCATATCTTGACTAAACGGCATATTCATTTTTGGTGAAGACATGCTTCCACCATGTTTATTAAATTGAGAATCTACACCTGTAATCAAACTCCATTTATTCCATTCAGTGGTCATGGCTAAACGTGAATTTAGTGTTCTACGCGTTACTTGCATAGCTGATTTATCTAGATACATTTCATGAGTTTCATGATCATGCTTTAGTTCTGGCTGCCGCAAGCTAAAGTTATCCATAATATGGTCGTTATAGCTATAGTTCACCTGCCCTTCAATTTTCTTGATCACATCAGTGATATTCTTCTTTTCAAAACGAAGTCCTAAACTTTCACGCGCAAACTGAGAACCATCCATTGAACGTCCAGCATAAAGCGATTCACCATCAGATTTCCCACCCGTGATTTCAACCCACGTGTTTTCATCTGGAGTAAAGCCAAGCGCTACATCAGCATTCCACTTTTTCCATGCTGACGGCACGGTATTGCCATCACCGTCTTGATAACTGTTGGACTCGGAGCGGTTGGCATTTAAACGGATATATTTTTTCTCATCGCCAACTGCTGCTTCAACATTATGGTCAATACGTCCATATGAACCTACTAAAACACTCGCTTGCCCACGATAAGGTTTTTCAGAGGTAAGCTTTTCAGGTTGACGTTCAAATAGAACTGTTGCAGCTGAACCAGTATTGGCATATTGAACCGTTTGCGGACCTTTAATCACAGAAATACGATCATAACTTTCTGGTGAAATATAAGAAGTTGGAGCATCCATACGGTTTGGACAAGCACCCAAGTTCTCTGTGCCATCGGTTAGAATTTTAATACGTGAACCAAACATACCTCGGAAGGTCACGTCACCATTTGTTCCACCGCTTTGAATTGAGTTAAAACCCATAATACTTTGCAGGTAGTCTGCGCCATCCGTGGCAGGTACTGGCTGAATCGGTTGCTTTGGATCTGCGTGTACGATCAGTCCATTTGCATCGTTGCCTTGCTGTGCTGTAACAACAATAGGTGCTAATGAATGAAGTGTGTTGGTATCAGCATCATTTTTCTCTGAATCGGCAAAAGCTAAGCCTGAATGAGAAACAGCAAGCATCGCAACCCATAAAGGTTGTAGTAAAAATTTAGAATGTGGCATTTTTATACGCTCTAAAACATAAATAAAGTGATATCGAAGTCAATAAAGACCCCAACAAAAATTGCTTTTATTTATGCAAATAGAGGTGGTGCACGCCCTTGCGGAAGTAAGAAGAGTCGCTGTAGCGCAAAATAAACATGTCTAAATGCTTGTTGATAAGCGACTAAGCGAACTTGTATACGAACAAGCACCTCTTTTACGCCAAATTCAGGTGGTAAAACCAGATTGGCATAGACAGTACAATATTGGCACTGGTGATTTGCATCATGGTGGTCATGATGTTCAGGTACTTGTGCCTGTCCGATATGGTGGTCGTGATGTGAATGGTGCATGGCATGTGACATGGTTTCCATCTGTGCCTTAGGTTTAAGCAAAGCACGGGTAATAGTTTCACAGACCGGAGCAATTTGATATTGCTTCGGTAATAGCGGCTGTAGAAATACCGCAATCTGTAAAAACACTGCTGCACATGCGAGCAACAGACCACTACGAAAAACCAAAAATCACATCCACGCTATATTGATGTTTGAAAACTTTTAACGTTTTACCGCAACTTTTTCACGCTCGCGTTGGCGAACAATCTTTTCGACTTTTTCACGTGCACGCTGACGTTTAAGTGGCGACAAATAATCCACAAACAATTTGCCTTTTAAGTGATCCATTTCATGTTGGATACAAACAGCGAGAAGTCCGTCAGCTTCTATCTCAAATGCTTGACCTTCAAGGTTAATTGCCTCGATTTTCACACGTGACGGACGGTCAACTTTATCGTATATTTGTGGCACTGATAGACAGCCTTCTTCGTACGGCTGCGTCTCTTCAGTCAGTGGAGTTATTTTGGGGTTAATGAAAACCATAGGTTCATCTTTAGATTCAGACAAATCCATGACGATAAGCTGAATATGACGATCGACCTGAGAAGCTGCTAAACCAATACCGGGTGCCGCATACATGGTTTCAAACATATCTGCTGCAAGTTGACGAATTTCATCAGTAACTTCTTCAACAGGCTTAGCAATGGTACGAAGACGGGGATCAGGAAAACTTAAAATAGGTAATAAGGCCATACTGACGTCCTCACTTATGCCATTGATTGAAAAACCAAATGAAGGAAATACTTCATCGAAAAATTGTGTGTAAGCCGCCTATTATAACGCATCTGCACGCATAATTTTTAGGAATTATCATAATGAAAAAGGTTTTTAACGGCATGGCTGAATTTCATGCTTTGGGGATAAAGAAGCATTTACTTGCTTTAGCACTCTGTACAACTGTCGCACTAGGTACGGTAGCAGAGGTTCATGCTGCCAGTCCAAATCATAATCCACCTTCTCTTAAAAGCAATGCACCGAATGTGTATGTTGTAAAACGTGGGGATACCCTATGGGATATTTCCGGCCATTTTCTCAATAAGCCATGGCGTTGGCCTGAAATTTGGGCAAGTAATCAACATGTTAAAAACCCTCACTGGATTTATCCGGGCGATCGATTACTGTTATGTAGCTTAGATGGACGTCCACTTGTGGGCAAAGATGAAGGGGATGGCTGTGTAGGCATTATTCGTCGTTACACAGGCCAAACCACAAACTTACAACCACAAGTTCGCGTAGAAGCATTAAATAATAGTGTGCCAGTTATTCCACTTGAACATATTAAACAGTGGCTAGAGAACAGCACTATTTTACCAGCCGATTCAATTACCAACACACCTTACGTTGTTGGTACAGCCGACCAACGTGTACTTGCAGGAAAAGGTCAAACTATTTATGCAAGAGGAAAAGGTCTAGTTGATGGTCAGCGTTATGCAGTCTATCGAGAAGGTGAACCTTACTATTTCACAGATAGTAAAGGTAAAAAGCATAGCCTTGGTATTGAGCTACTACAGGTTGCCTCAGGTGTTGCGGTATCTTCTGAAAAAGACATTACTACATTAGAGCTAACAGATAGTTATAACGCTGAAGTACGTCGTGGCGATCGTGTTATGCCTGAAGAACAAGCTACTTTGCCAACCTTATTTTACCCAGTAGATGCCAAACAAGTGACTGATGGTGGCAAAATTATTCGTGTCATGGGTTCAATCGGTAGAGCTGCAAAACATAGTGTAGTGACTTTGGACCGCGGTACAGCACAAGGTGTTCAGGTAGGTCAAGTTTTTGATATTACACAACAAGGCGAGACAATTCGCGATCCTAAAACTAAAGAAGCGATTCAACTTCCTGGTCAACAAATTGGGAGTCTGATGGTTTTTAGAACTTTTGATCAGCTGAGTTATGCCTATGTTCTAGAAAGCGATTTGCCTATTAAAGTCGGCTCAAGCATTCAGCCACCTCGCTTTAATGATTAATGTTGGATGTACCTTCTACAATGCTCACCCAACTTTCTTCACACCATTACCACACGCTTAAAGTGTGGTATTTGGTGCAGCACTCATCAGTTAGTTTTAAAAAAATTATCGATTATTTTGGAACTTGTGAAAAAGCAACTCAACCTGATGGTTTAGCAAAGTGGTCCTCTCTGGGGCTACATGCTAATCACTTAAAGCGTGTAAACGAATTTCAAACGGCACAAGGCCAAGCTCAGTTCGAACAGCTTATACAACAAGTTCAGCAGCATACTGATTTTATTTTGACGCCCGATGACTCTGGCTACCCTACTCAATTACTCCCTTATACAGATCATCCACCTGTTATTTTTGGAAAAGGTCAGGCACAGGCATTATTGCAACCGCAAATTGCGATTGTCGGTAGCCGAAAACCAAGCCCACATGGACGTCAGGTGGCTTATGATTTTGCCTACTACTTAAGTGAAAAGGGCTTTTTTATTAGTAGTGGTCTGGCTTATGGCATTGATGAAGCAGCTCATCAAGGTGCATCCGCTCATCAACGTACAATTGCAGTCACGGGTACGGGCCTAGACACTACCTATCCAGCTCAAAATAAAAAACTGGCAGAACATATTTTGGCTCAGAACGGCGCCATTATTACTGAGTTTTTACCGGGTACACCACCATTACAACAGCATTTCCCACGTAGAAACCGAATTGTCAGTGGTTTGAGTTTAGGCGTTTTGGTGGTAGAAGCGACATTAAAAAGCGGCTCACTCATCACGGCCAATAAAGCTGCTGAACAAGGCAAAACCGTATTCGCTATTCCGGGTCATATTTATAGTGAGTTCCATCAAGGATGCCATCAACTTATTCGTGAGGGAGCAGTTTTAGTTGATCATCCCGAACAAATTATTGAAGACCTCGCCTTACCAACACAATGGCAAAGCCAGCAACAAAGTCAAAATGAAGAAACTAATACGAATACTTCAGAAATTCCTGTGCATTTGATTGATCTTTATCAGTCTTTAGACTGGGTAGGACAAAATATTGACCAGCTTGTAATTCATCATAATGTTTCGGTTTCTGAACTGACCTCTTCACTAATGGAACTAGAACTACTCGGTTTATGTATGCAACAATCAGGGCTGTATTTACGTTGTCGTTCTTAGTATTAGAGCGCACAATAGCGATTCTGTTTGATTGAAAGGAAAGTATTACCATGATTACGACCTCAGTGACCGAAGCAGCCGAATGTTTACAACAAGGTCAAGTTTTGGCATATCCAACTGAGGCAGTCTGGGGACTAGGCTGTGATCCATTTAATGAACAAGCTTTTCAAAAGATTCTTGAATTGAAACAGCGCCCTATTGAAAAGGGTGTCATTTTATTGGCTGGCCATATTAGTCAAGTAGAACATCTACTAACTTCCTTACCGCAAACGACTCAGCAAGAAATTATTGATTGCTGGACGAACCACCAACCATCAGAAAGAGCCACAACTTGGCTATTGCCAGCCGATCAACACATTCCTTCATGGATTAAAGGCGAGCATCCTCTTGTTGCAGTCCGTGTAACGACACATCCTTTATGTGTCGCTTTATGCAATGCTTTTCATGGATTTATTGTCTCGACGAGTGCCAACCCTAGTGGACAAGAACCAGCCCATTCTTTACAAGATGCCTGCCAATACTTTGGTTCACAATTAAACTATCTCAATGGTGATTTAGGTCAAAGCCAACAGCCGAGCCGCATCATTAACGCCTTAACTGGTGAAGTCATTCGTCCTTAATTCCAGACAAAAAAAAGCTCAGTTATATAGGGATAACTGAGCATAAAAAAGGATGGGTATATACCACATCCAGAGGGTTTGGATATCTCTGGAACGAAAGAAAAATTGCTTAAAAGAGCATCTTTCGTAGTGGTCGCTATTATGTGGTAAGAGACTAAATGAGAGAAATATATTATTTCTCTAAAAAAAGCATGAAAAGTGTAGGGAATTTAGCGTTTTTAGCAATTAAGTTAAAATTATATTAATATTTTTATTGGTCTTTTTTAATATTTATATTACACAATATTTTTATAAATATATTTATAAATCATATAGAAAAGCTTGGATTAACAAAAAAATTGGCATATTTTCATTACTTTTTTTAAAAATATGCCATAGTTTTTTTATTATTCTTAATTTTGCTCTGGCAGGAGATCTGATTTTTTAGATTTAACCTTCTTTTGTGCCATGATAATACCCACGAGAATCATAATCCCACCGAAAGTATGATAGATCGTCCACTGCTCAGATAACCAGAGGCTTGCAATAATGGCTGTGAACACTGGTACAAGGTTCATAAATATACTGGTTCTATTTGGCCCGAGTTGTTGTACAGCCAACATCCAAACTAACGGCGCAATTAAAGAAGCAAATACACCGGCATAAATTGCACTTGGCGCATTTTGTGCATTTAAGCCATCAAGACCAAACCAGAAAATTAAGGGTAAATGGAACAGCACAGAAAACCCAATCTGGACATATAAGCTCGTCATAATTGGAAGTGGAAGCTGCCATTTCTTTAAGAAAACCCCATAAAATGCATAGAAGAATACAGCAACAATCATGAGCGCATCACCAAGATGCCCTCCACCACTTAATAGCTTATTAATATTTCCTTGGGACATGACATATAGCAAACCCGCGAAAGATAAAATACTACCAAAGACGGCAAAACGATTAGGTACATCTTTTAAAATCGCAAGAGAAACAAAAATAGTAAAAATCGGAATAAAGGCATTAACAATACCCATATTAGTTGCACTGGTATAATGAGCCGCCGTATAAGCAAGGCCTTGATAAAGCACCATTCCAAATGCACTCAAGACTGCAAGCTTAGGTAAATAGGGTATTACTATTCGTCTTTGTCTCCAAACAGATATAAACATAAATGGAGTCAAAATAATAAAGGCAATTAACCACCGATAAAAACTAATGCTAACTGGAGAAATATAGTCCGAGACATAGCGGGTGACTACAATATTTAAAGACCAAATCAGTACTGCCAGAATGGGAAAAATAAATGCCCATTTGTGATATTTCATGACCTGACTCATAGTAATACACCATCTACAAAAGAGATTTAATTTTGAAGAATGTCTTAATAAATTAAAATATCGCATTTCCGACATTGATATTGAACTTAGGACATCATTAATTTTTTAAAATAATGTCCAAGCTTTCATGGCATGTTCTACCACTTTATGTAGTTGCTCAGTGGTCGCGCCATCTCTGGCTTGAATAGTCAGTCCTTGAATAACAGTAGCATAGAAGTCTGTCATTTCTTGTAGAGGAGCATTAGCTGATAAATCACCCTGCTCTACACCTTGTTCCAAACGTTTTAATAATTTTTCTTTAGTTTTTATACGCTTATCTAATAGATTTTGTTGGACCTCTTGTGTCGCATCAGAGCAATTCATAGCTGCAACCACCAACATACAACCTGCTGGTTTATTGGGTTGAACCAATCGTTTTACATTGTCATAAAGATACAACTCAAAAGCAATTTTTGCAGTTTTTGCTTCTAGAAAGATCGTTTCAATAGGACATGCTTCATGAGCTAAGTAATAATCAATACTTTTATAAAACAAGCCTGCCTTATCGCCAAAAGTACTGTATAAACTAGGTGCCGTAATTTCTAAAGCCTGCGTTAAGTCACTAATAGACGTTGCTTCATAGCCATGTTCCCAAAAAAGCAACATAGCCTTCTCTAAAACTTGCTGTTCATCAAAGCATTTAGGGCGTCCACGCTTCTTTTTCAGCGTATCTTCATTAACCATAAGATCTGTTTCATGCCTATTTGTCATAAAGATCACATCTATTTTTATAACAATCGTTATTAAATTAATTGACGTTCGATTTTTTATCAACTATTTTATTTTCATAATGATCGTTAGTTAATTAAAAATTGCCTTTCTTCACTCTAAATTTAGCCAAGTAAGGATTTATTATGGACCAATCTACTACCTCTAAACCGCGACCCATGACTTCCACACAAGGGAGCTGGTTTGCTATTTTGGCGGTTGCCATTGCAGCATTTGCATTAGTAACAAGTGAATTTTTACCGGTTGGTGTTTTAAATAGCGTTGCAGCTGATTTACATATTTCTGTCGGTACCGCTGGTCTTATTATTACTATACCTGGCATTATGGCAGCCATTGCGGCCCCTCTATTACCTGTTTCAGTAAAACAACTTGACCGTCGTTACGTGCTTATTTTACTGACTGCAATTATGGTGATTGCCAATACCATTACTGCTTTTGCTGAAAACTTTCATGTTTTATTACTGAGCCGCTTAATTTTAGGTATCTCAATCGGTGGCTTTTGGGCCACAGCTATTGCGTTAAGCGGCAAGCTAGCACCTGCACATTTGCCTATTGCTAAAGCAACTGCCGTAGTCATGGCTGGGGTAACCTTTGCGACTGTATTAGGGGTCCCGATTGGAACTTGGCTAAGCGAGTTTTATGGATGGCGTAGTGCATTTGGTATTACCGCTGCGATCGGCCTTGTTGTACTCGTCCTTCAGCTTATTTTCTTACCAAAACTTTTACCAGAATCAGCCATTCATATTCGTGATTTACCTGCTCTATTACGTACGCCCAAAGCACGTAGTGGTATGCTTATTGTTTTATTAATTGGTCTTGCTCATTTCTGTGCCTACAGTTATTTAGCGCCTTTTTTTAAGAATATTGCAGGGTTCAATGGCACCACTATTAGTTCATTATTATTGCTTTACGGAATTGCTGGTATCTTTGGAAATGCATTTGCAGGATATAGTGGCAACTTAAATGTTCGTTACACACTCGCATTTGTTGGGACATGTTTTGCAATCGTATTTTTTGGCTTCCCTATCTTTGCTATTCATGAATTTGGTGCCATCGTTCTTACTGCGCTATGGGGCTTCGCATTCGGTGCCTTTCCTACCTCTGCCAATATTTGGATGTTTGTACACGCACCCCATGCTGTAGAAAAAGGTATGCCGCTTTTTGTTGGCATGTTTCAAGTCATGATTGCTACAGGTTCATTATTAGGTGGTTATGTAGTTGATCATTTCAATGAAAATACTTTAATTTATGGTGTATTAAGCTTCGTTGCTTTAGCATTAATTAGTACATTTACCTTTGCCAAAGGCTTAAATAATCCTAAAGCGACTTGTGAAAACTAAAATATTATTCAGAGTAAGTAGATGAAAAATGAGGACCAACAATTTTCTTTATTGAATGATATAGAAGTTCATGAGTTTCTATATGAAAAAGAAGATATTGTTCGTCCTCATGCTTCACTTTGGGGAGATTTTAATTTCAGTTTGAATGGTATTTTGGAAATGCAGGTAGAAGAACAAATCTATTTGTCACCTCCAAGCTATGGGCTTTGGATTCCACCTCAAACGGTTCATCAATCTACTCATATCGATCATGAAATTCACTATATTTGTATCCGCCTCCACCCTCGTTTATGTCCTATTTTAGGTAATGTCTGTAAGTGCTTTAGCATTCAGCCTTTCTTTCGAACTCTAGTTTTACAAATTCTGGAACAGCAAAAACAAAATGGAAAACCTGAATATTTAGTACACCTTCTGCAAGTTTTATTCGATCAATTACAGCAAGCCACCGCATATTCTCATTATTTGCCACAAACACGACATCCTGTTTTATTGCCAATTTTGGAAAAGCTTTCAGACCCCTTGTTTTTTAATCACTCTTTACAACAATTACTGCAGAATTTTTCTGTCAGTGATCGCCATTTATTGCGCTTAAGCCAACAAGAATTACAACTTTCTTTATCGGAATGGCGTAATAGAGCCAAAATTGTTTATGCCATTCATCAAATTCGACAAGGTATGCCCATTAAACGTTTAGCATACGATTTGGGTTACCAGCATAGTTCTAGTTTTATTGAATTTTTTAAAAGATATACAGGTCAAACACCTGTTCAAATCAGAAACAATTAGATCGCAGACAGTTTTTTCTTCTCTTTTTATTTTTTGGACACGAATATTATTGCACTCCTCAAGAATAGCAGTTAAAACAAATGCGTTACTTGATATCAATTACAATCTTCAGGAAAGACACATGACTCAATCTGTATACCATATTCCAGTAAAAGCTATTTCAGGCGAAACGGTTGACCTTGACCAATATAAAGGTAAGGTTTTATTAATCGTAAACACAGCATCTAAATGTGGTTTAACTCCACAATACGAAGGTTTAGAAAAGCTTTATCAAGCGAAAAAAGATCAAGGTCTTGAAATCTTAGGTTTCCCTGCAAATAACTTCAAAGAACAAGAGCCTGGTTCAGATGAAGAAATTCAACAATTCTGTTCATTAAACTACGATGTTCATTTCCCGCTTTTCTCTAAAATTTCTGTAGCAGGTGCAGACAAACATCCTCTTTATCAAGCATTGACAACAGCTCAACCAGAACGCATTGGTGAAGGTCCTTTCCGTGAGCGTTTAGAAGGTTTAGGCATTCCAACAAACCCTGCTCCAGAAGTATTATGGAACTTTGAGAAATTCCTCATCAATAAAAATGGTGAAGTTGTTGCTCGTTTTGCGCCAAACTTAACAGCAGACGATGAACAAATTGTAAAAGCAGTTGAAGCTGAACTCGCTAAATAATTTTTAGCGCAATTTAAGAAAAAAGAGTGCTACGGCACTCTTTTTTATTTTCTGGTCAAAATGTTGTTCATTTGCAACAATACCTTATTTCTACATATTTTATGCATATAGTACGCACTTGCTTTACTTGGTATTGTTTGTAGTTATGAAAAAAGTTTTACAAGGCACATTTTTTCCATTTGTGATTTTTGCTTCCGGTATGTTGTTACTTGGATGCGATCAGGCACAAGACCATGCTAAAGCACAAGAATCTGCTCAAACCAATGACGAAGTATCAGAACAAGCAGATGATTCTCAACAAGAAATCGCACCTACTAAAAATAAAGCTGAGTTAAAAAGCGGTAATGTTTTTTATATCGTTCGTGATGCAGCTAACTTACAGTTAAAGGCAGGCGACTATATTGAAAAGCTTAAAGACACTCAACTTGATGTTGAGCAAGCCATCCAAGATAAAGATCAACAAGAACTAAAAACAACTGTGACCACTTTAAAACAGCAGTTAAAAGGCTTAAATCAAGCACTATTGACTTTAGATATAAGAAGTCAGGAAGTTGAAAATATTCGCCAAAACTTACTACAAGCAAACCAACAAGCTTTAAGTATGCCTTTATTAAATGGGAAATTAGAACAAATTGATTTCGACCAAATTGAGAAGCAACTCAATACCATCCAAATGGATATGGTCAAACTTGCTGCACTGATTATGGCAGGAGATGAAAAGTCTGATTCAAAAACTGATTCTTAATTTTCTTTCTAGCAATAAAAAAAGCCACCGTAAGGTGGCTTTTTCAATCTCGAACCGCGTCTTATTGAGCGCGGTTTTTGATTTTACGGATTGTTTCAAGCTGGCCTGAGATCTCTGAAAGAGATGCCAAAGCAGCAGCTGAGTCCAAATCACTCTTTTGGTTTGCAAGCAATTGTTCAGCATTTTTACGTGCTTCTAAAATTGCAGCTTCATCCAAATTGTCAGCACGGATTGCAGTATCTGCAAGAACCGTTACAACATGAGGTTGAACTTCTAAAACACCGCCAGATACATAGACGATTTCTTCTGTACCATTTTCCAACAGAACACGAATCGGGCCCGGTTGAAGCAAAGTTACAAGTGGAGCGTGACCTGGCAAAATACCAAGTTCACCACCTGCACCTTTCGCGATTAACATCGTCACTGCGCCAGAGTAAATAGACTCTTTAACACTTACGACATCACATTGCATAGTCGCCATGAGATGATCTCCTTAAATTAGAGTTTCTCAGCTTTAGCAATCACTTCGTCAATACCACCAACCATATAGAACGCTTGTTCTGGGATGTGATCGTATTCACCAGCTAATAGACCTTTAAAGCCACGAATCGTTTCTTTAAGTGGTACTAATTTACCAGGAGCACCAGTAAATACTTCAGCTACGTGGAATGGTTGAGAGAAGAAACGTTGGATTTTACGCGCACGGTAAACAACCAATTTATCTTCTTCTGCCAATTCATCCATACCCAAGATTGCGATGATGTCTTTAAGCTCTTTATAGCGTTGCAATACGTTTTGTACTGCGCGCGCAATTTCATAGTGCTCTTGACCAACAACTAATGGGTCTAACTGACGTGAAGTTGAGTCAAGTGGATCGATCGCTGGATAAATACCAGAAGATGCGATGTCACGGCTCAATACTACTGTTGCATCTAAGTGAGCAAATGTAGTTGCAGGCGATGGGTCTGTTAAGTCATCGGCAGGTACGTATACTGCTTGGATCGAAGTGATCGAACCAGATTTAGTAGACGTAATACGCTCTTGAAGAACACCCATTTCTTCTGCAAGTGTAGGTTGGTAACCTACCGCAGATGGCATACGACCTAACAATGCTGATACTTCAGTACCCGCAAGTGTATAACGGTAGATGTTGTCGACGAATAATAATACGTCACGACCTTTACCATTTTCGTCTTTTTGATCACGGAAGTATTCAGCCATAGTCAAACCAGTTAACGCTACGCGTAAACGGTTACCTGGTGGCTCGTTCATCTGACCGTAGACCATTGCTACTTTGTCAAGAACGTTAGAATCTTTCATTTCGTGATAGAAGTCGTTACCTTCACGAGTACGCTCACCAACACCAGCAAACACAGATAAACCTGAGTGTGCTTTTGCGATGTTGTTGATCAATTCCATCATGTTAACGGTTTTACCAACACCCGCACCACCGAATAAACCAACTTTACCACCTTTTGCGAACGGGCAAAGTAAGTCAATTACTTTAATACCAGTTTCTAAAAGATCAGTAGAAGCTGCTTGTTCAGCATAAGAAGGCGCTTGACGGTGAATCGGCAAACGTTCTTCAGTCGCAACAGGACCTGCTTCATCGATAGGACGACCTAAAACGTCCATGATACGGCCAAGAGTGGCTGTACCAACTGGAACAGAGATCGGTGCGTTTGTGCTAGTTACAGTAAGACCACGTTTAAGACCTTCTGTAGAACCCATTGCGATGGTACGAACAACACCATCACCAAGTTGTTGCTGAACTTCTAAAGTAGTTTCAGTACCGTCAACTTGGAGAGCGTCATAGATCTTAGGAACGCTTGTGCGCTCAAACTCGACGTCGATAACCGCGCCGATGATCTGAATGATACGACCGCTACTCATTGCTGTCTCCTCAATTCAAACTTAATAATGTTAAACGGCAGCGGCACCGCCAACGATCTCGGAAATTTCCTGAGTAATCGCGGCTTGACGCAGCTTGTTGTAAATGAGTTGTAGGTCTTTAATCAATTGTCCTGCGTTGTCTGTCGCTGCTTTCATCGCGACCATACGAGCTGACTGCTCACATGCAACGTTTTCAATCACACCTTGATAAACCATAGACTCGATATAGCGAACCAACAAACCATTTAACAATTCTTCTGCTTCTGGTTCGTAGATATAATCCCAACCATAAGTACGGTTGAGGTCATCGCCTTCTTCTGCTGGTGCTAAAGGAACAAGTTGTTCTACTTTAGGCTGCTGAGTCATTGCATTAACGAAGCCATTTGATACGAGATAGATACGATCTAATTCGCCCTTATCAAATGCATCAAGCATAACTTGCACTGAGCCAGTTAACTGTTCCAAACTCGGCGCATCGCCAAGTTGGGTAGTTGCACCAAGCACTTTACCGCCGTAATTCTTAAAAAACGAAACCGCTTTTTGACCAATTAAAGCAAATTCAACTTCAATTGACTGCTGTTGTTGTGCTTTGACATGCTGCACAACTTTCTTGAACAAGTTAATGTTCAAGCCACCTGCCAAACCACGATCTGAAGACACTACGATATAGCCAACACGCTTAACTGGGCGGTCAACCATATAACGGTGTTTATATTCAGGGTTTGCTTGTACCAAGTGAGCAATTACACGGCGCATATTATCGGCATACGGACGGCCTTGAGCCATGCGCTCTTGCGCACGACGCATTTTAGAAGCAGCTACCATTTGCATCGCGCGAGTAATCTTTTGCGTGCTCTTGATACTAGCTACTTTGGCGCGAATTTCTTTTAAATTTGCCATACGCTTAACCTAGTATTCGAAAGCCCTTTCGAGCTTCCGAAGGTTGATCCGTGAACCAAACTTAACTAAAACTGAACTTAGTAAGTTTGAGTCGCTTTAAAGCTTTCAATACCTGCTTTGATTGCTGCTTCGATGTCTTTGTTGTAATCACCAGTTTCATCGATTTGTTTCATCAACGGAGCATATTCAGAACGGAAGTAAGCAATTAACGCAGCATCAAAGTCTACGATTTTCTTAACTTCTACGTCAGCCATATAGCCTTCGTTAGATGCATAAACAGAAACAGCTTGGTCAGCAATTGAGTAAGGAGCATATTGTTTTTGCTTCATTAACTCAGTTACGCGTTGACCATGTTCAAGTTGCTTACGAGTTGCTTCGTCAAGGTCAGAAGCAAACTGAGCAAACGCAGCCAATTCACGGTATTGTGCTAAAGCAGTACGGATACCACCAGACAATTTTTTGATGATCTTAGTTTGAGCAGAACCACCAACACGAGATACAGAGATACCCGCGTTCACAGCAGGACGGATACCTGCGTTGAATAATGATGTTTCTAAGAAGATCTGACCGTCAGTAATCGAAATTACGTTCGTTGGTACGAATGCAGATACGTCACCTGCTTGAGTTTCAATAATTGGCAATGCAGTTAAAGAACCAGTTTGACCAGTTACTGCGCCATTAGTGAATTTCTCAACGTATTCAGCAGATACACGAGAAGCACGTTCAAGAAGACGTGAGTGAAGATAGAATACGTCACCTGGATACGCTTCACGACCTGGTGGACGACGTAAAAGCAATGAAATTTGACGGTAAGCAACAGCTTGCTTAGACAAATCATCATAAATGATAAGAGCGTCTTCACCGCGGTCACGGAAGTATTCACCCATTGTACAGCCAGAGTACGGAGCTAAGTACTGCATTGCAGCAGGATCAGCAGCCGCAGCAGCGACAACAGTTGTATACGCCATAGCGCCAGTTTCTTCTAGCTTACGTACAACGTTTGCAATTGTTGATTGTTTTTGACCAATCGCAACGTATACACACTTAATGCCAGAGTTTTTCTGAGCGATAATCGCATCGATCGCCATTGCTGTTTTACCAGTTTGACGGTCACCAATAATCAACTCACGCTGACCACGACCCACAGGAATCATGGTATCAACTGATTTATAACCAGTTTGAACAGGCTCGTCTACAGATTGACGCCAAATTACGCCTGGTGCTACTTTTTCAACAGCATCAGTTAATTTTGCATCAATTGGGCCTTTACCATCAATTGGGTTACCCAAAGCATCTACTACACGGCCAAGAAGTTCAGGACCAACTGGAACTTCTAAAACACGACCTGTACAACGAGCTTTTTGACCTTCTTGAAGGCTTAGGTAGTTACCTAAAACAACGGCACCCACTGAATCCTGTTCTAGGTTCAGTGCCATACCAAATAAGCCGCCGTCGAATTCGATCATTTCACCGTACATTGCATCAGCAAGACCGTGAATACGCACGATACCGTCGGATACCATAACAATGGTACCTTCGTTTTTAGCGGTCGCGCTGGTGTCCAGATCTCCGATACGCTGTTTAATGAGCGCACTGATCTCGGATGGATTCAGTTGTTGCATTGCGCTATTCCTCAATCTTTTATTAGTTCAGTCTTCATCATTTGCATTATGCAAGAAGACGAGTACGCATTTTTTCAAGCTTGTTAAGCGCAGAATCATCTATCACTTGATCGCCTGCACGAATAACCACACCTGCAATCAAAGCAGGATTAACTTCGACAGAAACATTAACTGCTGCCTTGAAGCGTTTTTCTAACGCATGTGCAAGCAATTGTTCCTGAACAGAAGTTAACGGAAACGCCGATTCAATCACGACATCAACCGTATTGTTATTCTGTGATTTAAGCTGTTCATATTCTGCTGCAATTTCAGGTAACAACACTAATCGATCGTTATCTGCAAGAAGTGTCAAAAAGTTAGACACTGCTTGAGATTGATCTTCACCTAAAACTTTAGCAAAAAGCTTCACTTGCTCCGCAGGAGTAAGTTCAGGGCGATTTAAATAAGCGGAAAATGCTTCGTCTTGCACCGCAGCACTGAGCACTTGTAACGCATTCGACCAATTGTCTGTTGCACCTTGCTCAGAAGCATAAGCAAATGCTGCTTTGGCATACGGACGTGCCAACGTCAAGAGTTCAGCCATAATTCGCCTCGCTTAAAGTTTAGCAGCCAGCTGAGACAGCATGGCGTTATGAGCTTCTGCATCAACTTGTTGGTTCAGGATCTTTTCTGCACCAGTCACTGCCAAGGCAGCTACTTGTTGACGTAATTCTTCGCGAGCAGAATTGATCTCTTGATCAACAACTTCTTTAGCTTGTTGACGAATACGCTCACCTTCAGCCGCAGCTTGAGTACGAGCTTCTTCGATCAATTGCGCTGCACGACGGTTCGCTTGTTCGATCAATTGAGCCGCTTGTGCTTTAGCTGCATCAAGCTCTTGCTTCACTTGCGCTTGTGCATCGGCAAGGTCAGCTTTCGCTTTTTCTGCTGCATTTAAGCCATCAGCGATTTTACGCTGACGCTCACTAATCGCATTGATTAGTGGTGGCCAAACAAACTTCATGCAGAATGCGACAAAAAACGCAAACGCAATCGCTTGACCAATCAATGTGAGGTTGATATTCATTGCAATTCCTCAAATAGTGGATTTCGGAATTAAGCTGATTAACCTACAAATGGATTAGCGAAGATGAAGAACAAGCCAATACCAACACCGATCATAGGCACAGCATCAAGAAGACCCGCGATTAAGAACATACGAGTTTGAAGTTGTGGAGCTAATTCTGGTTGACGAGCTACAGCTTCTAAAAAGCGACCACCCAAAAGACCAAAACCAATCGCAGTACCCAAAGCACCGAAAGCGATCAAGATAGCAGATGCAATTGCAACTAGACCTAAAGTGAGTTCCATGAAAAATTCCTCAGAGGTTAGGTTATTACCAAATTAAATTAAAAAAATTCAGCCCAACCATCATTTGATAGTTAGGCAATACCATTAATGTTTTTCGCTTGCCATGCTCAAGTAAACGATGGTAAGCATCATAAAGATGAATGCCTGCAACGTGATTACAAGAATGTGGAAGATCGCCCAAGGCACAGATAACGCCCATTGAATCCAGAACGGCAATAATGCGATCAGGATAAAGATTAACTCACCGGCATACATGTTACCGAACAGTCGGAGAGCCAATGAAATAGGACGAGCAAGGAATGTTACCAATTCCAAAATCAAGTTCACTGGAATAAGCAACGCTTTTGCAACTGGATTACTTGGGTTAAATGGGTTAAGTGCCAACTCGCCTACGAAACCACCAACACCCTTCTCGCGGATGCTGTAGAACAAGATAAGTACAAATACAGATAAAGACATACCAAGGGTAATGTTTGGATCTGTAGATGGAACGATCTTGAAGTAAACGTGGTGAGGGTCCATGCCAAATACGTGAGCACCAACAAATGCAGCAACTTGAGGAATCCAGTCAACTGGAATCAAGTCCATTAAGTTCATGAGGAAAATCCACACGAAAATAGTGAGTGCAAGTGGAGCAATTAAACGTGATTTGCCATGAAAAGTATCACGGACACTTGAGTCAACAAACTCAATGATCATTTCAATTGCAGATTGGAATTTTGTTGGAACGCCAGCTTTCGCAGTTTTCGCAACCATCCAAAACAACAAACAGAAAATCACACCAAGGCCAATTGACCAACCCATTGAATCCAAGTGAATTGCAGTGAACCCCATCGAATGAGCTTCTTCAGCAGTCTCAGCCAATTTCCATGTACCGTCTGGCATTTTGCCATAGGTCATATTGGTCAAGTGATGCTTGATATACTCTGTCGAAGTGAGGGCATGTTCTTCAGCAGCCATAAATCACACCTGGTCAATGTCAATTACTAAAAAGAAGGGAAACGAACATCGGCGTACTGTCGATATCTCGCCACCCTCCAAAAAATCTTCAATTCTTCTTGTTTCTATACTCGTTTTTGTAGACGTGAAACCCAAAAAGGAGCAACCCACGACATCGCTTGAACGAGGATAAAACCAAACAGCAATGCTAACGGTGATAAAGGTTTAACATTGCTCAAAATCAAAATAAATCCAACGATCATAATTGCAAATTTGCCTAACATGCCCCTATACATGTTAGACAGCACTTGTTTAGATGCTCTCGCACCTGCCGTCCTGAAGGATTGCCACGCAAAATAACTGGTAGCAAGCCAGCAGACCAATGCACCAAGTGCCGCACTTAATGCTGCTGTCATGTCTTTTATGCTCCACGCCACAAGTGCGGAAACAGGGATCATGCATGCTTGTAAGAAGACCAAAGCTTTTGCTAATCGTCGGTCAATCAAGCGACTAGTTTGGCTCATTTTTATCCACTCACAGCATAAATGCTTGACAAGTTTAGCTGATGATCGCTTTTAATCGCAGGCATTATAGAGTTACACCCCTGAACATGCAATCTTTTCCCGACTTTAGTCGGGGTTTTTCGTGACAGGTGGTGCTGACGCTACAGTCAGCCTTTGTTTACTTTTTATCTCACTTTTGCGTATTTAATACACATTTATCGGTTTTTATCGCCAGTTTCTTCCATGCTGTTACAAAATCGTCCTCATTATTCATACTTTCATCAACGGGTTGGAAGGTAATACTGCCCAGTTTCTGATATTGACCTTTTGTTGTGAAACTTTCTGCAAGTAAACACATCTGAGGTTTTGGTCGATTATCATTAAGATATTTAATTTGAGCTGCTGTAGGTGCAACATGCGGGTCATCCGTTAAAGCACCTGCAAACTTTAAATTAAGCGAGCGTTCCAAATACTGATAAGCATCATGATAAGACCAATATGGTTTCCCATTACTTGAGCTATCGTAAGCTTGAGCTGCCTGTAACATATTCCGGGCAAATATATTGGCATTATTCCAATACTTTGCTTTGTTTTCAGGATGCTGCTGTGAACGCAAAGCTGCAATAAAAAAGCCAATCCGTACTGCATTGTTTGGCTCCAACCACACATGCGTATCCACAGTATTTGGTAAAGCAGCACCACGCGTATTACGCTGCGGCAAAATAGAAATAATACCACTGTCTAATAAAGAAATTGCTTTCTTATTGTTACTCAGCAGTTTGTTTAGCGGAGCTTCATGAGCCTTTCCTAACCAAATCACCAAAGAGGCATCATTGATTGCTTTACGATGTGCCGGGGTGAGTTGTACGTCATGTCCACTTTGGCCCTGAAGCAATAATTGAGGTTCTTCAACACCTTTGGTAATTTCTTTTGCAATCAAATAGATTGGGTGTGTAGAGACAACCAAACCCTGACTCCAACCTAGCGTACTCAAAAGAGAGAACATACTGAAAACAAAAACGCGGAACATGACAGACCATCAATTAGTAATAGCTCGAAGCATGTTATAATATAACAAAGTTACAAAAATACCTAAGATTAATCGAATGAAGCATCGCTTCATGCTAATATTCCATTAAAAATTTGAGGTTATGTCTATGAGTTCTTGCACGCATGAACATCATGATTCTTTGCATGGTGTACATGATCACCATAATGTCGCAAGTCGTTTAGCTGAAGCAGAAACTTTATGTTCTGCAGTTGGCGCACGTCTTACGCCTTTACGTAAAGAAGTTCTTGAGCTCATTTTAAATGCTTCAGGTCCAATGGGTGCGTATGACTTATTAGCACGTATTAAAAGTCAGACAGATCGCCCTGCCGCTCCGCCTACTGTTTATAGAACTTTAGACTTCTTATTAGAAAAGGGTCTAATTCATCGCTTAACATCTATTAATGCTTATATTCCATGCTGTCATCCACGTGAAGGACATCAAGCTGCATTCTTAATTTGCACCGAATGTCACACTGTTAAAGAAGCATCTTCACAAGGTCTAACTCAACAACTCGACCAACTTGCAGCTTTAGATGATTTCACAGCACAACACAGCATTATTGAAATTTCGGGGAAATGCCAGCAGTGCCGCACAGCTCGCTAAATCCTGTATTAATACAACTTGAACAAGTTTCTGTTCACCGTGATGATCGGGATATATTAAAAAAAGTCGACTTTGATCTGCATCAAAATGAAATTGTGACCTTAATTGGTCCGAATGGTGCGGGTAAGTCGACTTTAATTAAAGTTCTACTTGGTATTTTAAAGCCAAGTAGCGGACGTGTCATAAGCGATAAAAAACTAAAAATGGCTTATGTCCCTCAAAAATTTAATCCCTCTCATAGTCTTCCTTTACGTGTTCAAGATTTATTAAATCTTGAAAAGTGTAGCCCTGCCCTTCGTCAGGAAATTATTCAAGACACCGGTATTGCAAAGTTACAACAATCAAAAGTTCAACAACTTTCCGGTGGTGAACGTCAACGTGTACTATTGGCACGCGCTTTACTTAGAAAACCAGATATTCTCGTTCTTGATGAACCGATGCAAGGTCTAGATATTCAATCTGAAGCTGAGCTTTATGAATATGTGCGTAGTCTGCCGGAGCGTTATGGATGCGCCATTTTAATTGTTTCACATGACTTACAATGGGTTATGCAAGGCACGCATAGAGTTGTTTGTTTAAATAAACATATATGTTGTAGCGGATTACCCGAAAATATTCAGCAGCATCCTGAATATCAGGCAATATTTGGCACCCAGCGAGTCTTTTATCAACACCATCATGACCACTGTGCGCATGGTGATGCGGCACACCCCTGCCCTCACAATAGTAGACCTCACATCCACCCAGAACCGGAAGCTTAAGCCATGATGGAATGGTTACAATTATTGTTGCCCGCATGGATTATGGGAACCCTATTGGTCTTTTTGACCGCACCACTTGGTTGTCTCATGCTATGGAGACGTATGTCTTTTTTTGCAGACACCATGGCACATGGAACCTTACTTGGGGTAGCAATTGCTGGTGCTTTAAGCCTTCCCCTCTGGCTTGGCGTGGCAGGGACGGCTATTTTATTAGTCGCTATTTTATGGGCACTACATGACAATCGTTTACCAAACGATGCTTTGCTTGCCCTATGTTCAGCAACATTACTATGTAGTGGCCTACTATTTATTCAGCATGTTCCAAGTTTAAGACCGGAGCTTTTAAGTTATTTGTTTGGTGACTTACTGAGTATTGACTGGCCAGACCTACCTGTTTTCACATTAATTATTGCTATATCACTGGCAATTCTTTATCGCTTTTGGCAACCTCAAATTCAAATTGCAATTGATCCGGACATTGCGATTAGTGAAGGGGTAAATGCGAAATGGCAGCGTCTCATTTTTATGTTACTGCTAGCCTTATTTACAGTATTAGCTTTACGTGCAGTTGGTTCACTTTTAATGGGAGCACTGCTGGTTATACCAGCATTGAGCGCCCGATTACTCGCTCACTCACCAAAGCAAATGGTTATTTGGGCTTTTGTTTTAGCTCAACTCGGTGTCAGTGTTGGCCTATGGTCAAGCGCAGCACTTAATATCTCGACTGGCCTCAGTATTGTTTTATGTATGGCTTTGAGTTTTGCTCTTATTTTTATGGTTCAAAAAATCAAAAATCAAACTCAAGCGGCCTAAATCAGACTGCTTGATGAACCGTACTTAACAATAATGCTGCGCAACTAAACATGACAGCAAAACCACGGTTCAAATATTTTTGCTGTTTAGGCGAACGAAGTAGTCTTAAAACTTTTGACGCCAGCCCTGTATATCCAGCCATTACAATCAAATCAATCGTAACCATAGTGGCTGCCATAATTAGATATTGTATCCATTGAGGTTTGTTTAAATCTAAGAACTGAGGCAAAACTGCCAATAAAAATACAATCGCTTTAGGGTTACTGATATTGACCACAAATCCATTTAACAGCAGAGCAGAAACAGTTTTATCCTTTTTCTCGTGTTGAATTTCTATGTCTTTTACTGGTGCAGTCCACTGCAAATAAGCTAAATACAGCAAATAAGCTACCCCAAACCACTTAACAGCCTGAAAAGCTAATGGAGTCGTTGCAAATAAAACACCTACACCTGCCGCCACAATCATGATTTGAATTAACAAGGCGATTTGCAAGCCAATTGCATTCCAGTAGCCATGTCTAAAGCCATAATTTAAGCCGCTCGACATAGAAGCAATAGCCCCTGCTCCCGGAGAAATACTAATGACCCAACAGGCCAACATATAAGCAAACCAAACTTGCAAAGACATAGCGAAAATAGACAATAAAAGTGGAATTATACCGTTTTATAAAACTATCGCGGCGATAATTCAAACAATAAAATCAATAAATAGACTACTAACAGCTCTTCGCATCAGGCACAATAATTAAAGCTCATACTAAATTATAATTGAGGAGAGATCTTCTAATGACTGCTCAATCTGTCATTTTGCCATTACCATCTGATCATGCCCGTTTTATTGTTCTTCGTTTAAAAGATCTAACAATTGCTGAATTAAAAGAACAACTCGAAGCTTTATTCGAAACACGTGACCGTCTCATTACTCAGCATTCAGACGCGCAAATTAAAACAGCAGTCGCTTTTGGTCCAGAACTTTGGAAACAGCTTTACAGTCAATCTCCTGCTGGCTTTAAACAACTTGAACCAGAAAATGGTGCATTCAACATGCCCGTCGTACCAGCTGATGTGCTTATCCACATTGCCAGTATGCGTTCTGATATTTGTTTTGCTTTAAGCCAAGCATTTTTTGAAGGCATTAAAGATAAAGTTGAGGTTCTGGATGAGCGTGTTTGTTTCCGTTACTTCGATGGTCGAGATATTACTGGGTTTATAGATGGCACTGAAAATCCTCAATTTCCAGACGACCGCGCAGAAACCGCCCTCCTCCCAGAAAGTGCAGGAGTATTTGCAGATGGTAGTTTCATCTTTGCGCAGCGCTATGCACACGACTTGGAAAAATGGAAAAAACTTAAAGTCGACGCACAAGAAAATGTCATGGGCCGTACCAAGCTTGAATCTATTGAATTAGATGATGATGTTAAACCGGAAAATGCCCATGTCGCTCGTACTGTCGTTGAAGATGATGAAGGCGAAGAAATGGAAATTTTACGTCACAGCTTACCTTACGGTGACGGTCGAGGTGATCAAGGCTTATTCTTCATTGCCTACACCAAAGACCTAAACATTATTGATGCCATGTTAAAGCGTATGTTTGGTACAAGTGGCGATGGCATTCATGACCGCTTACTGCACTTCGTGACACCACTAGACGGCGCATATTACTTTGCACCAAGTGAAGAGTTGCTAGAAGAAATTTTAGAGGCTTAAAAGATAAAAAGAGGAGCTTAAGCTCCTCTTTTTATCTTCTCATTCTTAGAAAGGAATACGCTTATATTTACGGTATTCTGGTTTCCAGAATGACTGATCAATTTTCTGCTTAAGTAAATCATCACTAATGGTTACAGCCACGCCGTCTGCCATTGCAGCTTTTGCCACTTCAAATGCAATCACTTTAGACACCTGTTGAATTTCACCTAAAGGTGGCAATAAATCAGCTTGTGGATCTTTCAGCAACGGTGAACAGTCTGCTAAAGCACTACTTGATGCCATAAGCATGTTTTCTGTAACACGTTTAGCACCTGATGCTACTACACCTAAACCAATACCAGGGAAAATGTATGAGTTGTTGCACTGCGAAATATTGTAAAGCTTGCCGTGATGATTTACAGGTGCAAACGGACTACCCGTTGCAATTAGTGCCTTTCCTTCAGTCCACTCCACAATATCAGCTGGTACAGCTTCCACACGTGAAGTCGGGTTAGATAACGGCATCACAATTGGTCGTTCACAATTGGCAGCCATGGTCTTAATAATTTCTTCGGTGAATAGGCCTGGCTGACCAGAAACACCGATTAACACTGTAGGCTTGGCATTTTTAACAACATCAAGTAACGAAATTACTTCTTCAATGTTGCCCCACTGATCTACTACTTCAGCTTTTTGAGCTAACTTACGTTGGAAGTCTAATAGGTTCGGCTGGTTTTCAGTGATTAAACCAAAACGATCTACCATGTAAACACGAGCACGTGCTTCAGCATCGGTTAGACCTTCTGAAACCATTTGTGCAACGATTTGCTCTGCAATACCACAACCCGCTGAACCCGCACCTAAGAAAGCAATTGTTTGGTCTTTTAATTGTTTACCTGCTGCACGGCTTGCAGCAATCAAACTACCAACAGAAACTGCCGCTGTTCCTTGAATATCATCATTGAAACAACAAATTTTATCGCGATATTTTTCTAATAGCGGCATCGCATTTTTTTGTGCGAAATCTTCAAACTGGATGAGTGCTTTTGGCCAACGACGTTTTACAGCTTCAATCACCATATCTACAAATTCATAATACTCATCACCACTAATACGTGGTTGACGCCATCCCATGTAGATCGGGTCATTTAATAATTGAGGGTTATTCGTCCCTACATCAATTGTGATTGGCAATGTGTACGCAGGGCTAATACCACCACATGCGGTATAAAGCGAAAGTTTCCCAATTGGAATACCCATGCCGCCAATGCCTTGATCACCAAGACCTAAAATACGTTCACCATCCGTAATCACGATGACTTTAACGTTATTTTTATTAACATTCTGCAAAATATCATCAATCACATCGCGATCTGGATATGAAATAAAAACACCACGATGACGGCGATAGATATCAGAGAAACGTTGACATGCCTCACCTACGGTCGGTGTGTAAATAATTGGCATCATCTCTTCAAGATGATTTTCAATTAAATGGTAGAACAGAGTTTCGTTGGTATCTTGGATATTACGTAAATAGATGTGCTTATTAATATCATCATTGAAAGCGCAATATTGCTGATAAGAGCGTTGGCTTTGCTCTTCAATAGTTTCAATAATATGTGGTAGTAACCCGTGTAAGTTAAAGTTACTTCTTTCTTCTTGAGTGAAAGCGGACCCTTTATTTAAAAGGGGTAACTCTAAAAGTGTATAGCCTGCATAAGGGATATAAAGTGGGTGTTTACTTGGGTGTCCTGATATCATTGCCTATCTCATTTTCCAGCTTAGAACTCCGAAAAGTACAGTTTCAGCACTCTCTAAAGCTCGTTGTATGCGTAAGCTTAAGACTATTTAATACAAAATAGGTATTTTAAACCGTGATATTGAAATTGAATACTATTTAGAAAAAACATACAACAAAATTAATATTAAAAATTAATTACTTACATTTTTCATTTTTTTTAAAATTATTCTTAATTAACTCTATATCTGACTTAAAATCTTATATTTTCTTACTAGCTTACATTTTCATAAAAAATACCAAGTGTTTTACTACCTTATAATTTAAAAAATATTGCCTACAAAGCCTGTATTTACGTATTTTCAGAATTGAATCACATTCATTTTTTAATATTTACAAAAAAAATAGTTATACGGAACTTCAAGAAAGAAATTAAATGAAAGCGTTAAATGCACTCCCCTAACTCATAGGAAATTTGCTATATTTGACGTTTTTCTGCGACATCTATTTTCGATTGATATGAATACGGCAATACAAGCAGCTCTCGACCATGCAGTGCAAACCCTTCAGCAAGAAGGTGTGCTTCCTTCGGATTGGAATAATTCAAGCAATTTAACGCGCACCAAAGACCGAAGCCATGGCGACTTTGCTTCTAATATTGCCATGATTGGCTCTAAAGCTGCTGGTATGAAACCACGCGATTTAGCTGAGAAAATTCTAGCAGCATTACCAGAAGTTGCAGACATCAGCAAAGCTGAAATCGCAGGTCCTGGTTTTATCAATTTCTTTTTAAATGCAGACCAACGTTTTGCGATTCTTGATCAAATTCAAGCTCAAAAAGAAAGCTTTGGTCGTAGTCAATCAAATGCGGCTAAAAAGATTCAGGTTGAATTTGTTTCTGCAAACCCGACATCTAGCCTACACGTAGGTCACGGTCGCGGTGCTGCTTATGGTATGACTGTTGCAAACTTACTTGAAGCAACAGGTGCTAAAGTTGATCGCGAATATTATGTAAATGATGCTGGCCGTCAAATGGATATTTTGGCGACTTCTACCTATTTACGTTATTTAGAATTATTGGGTCAAAATCTTGTATTCCCAAAAAATGCTTATCAAGGCGACTACGTTAAAGAGATCGCCCAAAGCATTATCGACAAAGATAACAATGCATATGTTCGTGATGTAGCAGACGTCTATAAAGATGTACCAGAAGATGTGCAATATGCTGAAGAGCTAGATAGTGAAGGCAACAAAGTCGTGTTATCTGGTGATAAAGAAAAGCATATTGATGGCCTTATTGCCAACTCACAGCAGTTATTAGGTGAAGGCTACCGTGTTTTCCATCAAGCAGCTCTTCATGCCATTTTAGATGATATTAAAGATGACCTTGCTGACTTCGGCGTAACCTTTAACCAATGGTTTAGCGAAGCGTCTCTTAGCGCAAAAATTAACGAAGCGTTGGAAACACTTGATCAACGTGGCTTCTTGTATGAAAAAGATGGCAACATCTGGTTTAAATCGACTGAATTTGGCGATGAAAAAGACCGTGTTGTTAAACGTCGTAATGGTCAAACGACTTACTTTGCATCTGACATTGCATATCACTTAAATAAACTACAACGTGGTTATACTGACCTTGTTGATATTTGGGGTTCTGACCACCACGGTTATATCTCTCGCGTAAAAGCTGCGATTGATGCAATGGGTTATGACTCGAAAAAATTAACTGTTCTTTTAGTTCAGTTCGTAAGTTTATGGCGCGGTGGTGAGATGGTTCAAATGTCATCTCGTTCGGGTCAGTTCGTGACTTTACGCGACTTACGCAAAGAAGTTGGTAACGATGCTGCCCGTTTTTATTATGTAATGCGTAAGAGCGAACAACACATTGACTTTGACCTTGACCTTGCTGTGTCACAAAGTAAAGATAATGCGGTGTATTATATTCAATATGCTCATGCACGTATTTGCCGTATGTTAGAAAAAGCAGCAAGCACTGGCTTACAATTTAAAGTAAGTGCAGCTCGTTCACATGCTGCGCGCTTGTCACTTGATGCAGAAATTGAAATTCTTGCTAAACTGGCTGCATATCCAGACGTTGTATTACGTGCTGCTAATGCGTATGAACCACACCAAGTAGGTAACTACTTAAAAGAATTAGCTGCGCTATTCCACGGTTGGTACAATGAGCATAAAGTTCTAAGTGATGATGCTGAACTTACACAAGCACGCTTATTACTTTCAATCAACGTACAACAAGTACTGCGCAATGGCTTAGAATTACTCGGTGTTTCTGCACCTGAAGCCATGTAAGTTCATGTTGGGGTATTTGGCAAAGTCATATACCCCTTCGTGTTGCAAGAAATAACGCTTTGTAAGGACTTCACCTATACAAAGCGATGTTTTAAAGTAAACGAGAACTAAACTCGAAATAAAACAATCAAAAGACAGAGGAATAATCCACGTGTTTGGCAAAACGCAACGCGGTGTATCTGAAAGACCTAATAAGCCTAAAAAGCCTTTAATTCCTAAATGGTTAGGGACACTTGTCGCTATTTTAGCGGTCTTATGTATCGCAGTAGTGCTCATGCTTTGGAAACCGTGGCAACCTGTTTCTTCAAAAAACCAGATTACTTCTGACCACTACAAAGAAGAAGAAACCAATAAAGATTACCGTTTTTACGATTTATTACCTCAACAGCAAGTTACCCCTATTCCAGAACAGGCTATTCCAGAAAGTAAAAACCAAGGTACTGCTATGATTGTTGAGGCACCTAGTACTGCTCAACCTGCTGCATCAGAATCTGTTGCTAATACTGATGACAATACTGACTCTACAGCTGCTGCACCTCAACAACCAAATTATATTTTACAAGTTCGTAGCTATGCTGACCCAGATCAAGCAGATGCTCGACGTGCAGAGATCATTTTAAATGGCTTATCAGCTGATGTAATTAAAAGCTCTGAAAATGGAAAGACTTGGTACCGTGTTATTTCTGGTCCATACGATACCCAAGAAGCTGCTCTTGCTGCTCAGCAAACCTTACAGCATAGCGGCATTGACTCTATCGTAATTAAACGCAAATAAAGATTAAGTAATAAAAAAGGAACAAGTATTTGTTCCTTTTCTTTTATATATCAGCACAATTTCTTTCGTTTGACCCCAAACCTTTCTGTCTTGCTTTTTGAAATGCTGGTCTTTGCTGAATCCGATGCAAAAATGCCTGAATATGCGGATATTTGCCTTGAAGACGGGACTGTAGAGCCTCTAATGGAAAGCTCATTTGAATATCGGCAAATGAAAAATCCCCTGCAAAATACTCATGCTCAGACAAGTAGTTTTCTAAAAAACTAATATGATCTTTCATACGTGGACGAACAAAATTTGCTTTAACCCCTTCTGTAATTTTCTTTGCTACAGGTTGAATTAACCAAGGTACATGTTTATTCACGTTATTCATCACTAGAGTCATGACCAATAAGGGCATAAGTGACCCTTCGGCATAGTGCATCCAGTAAATATACTGCTGCAAATCCTGAGCTTGCTTAGGTTTAAACTGCTGATTTTGATCATAACGTTGCTGCAAATACTCTAAAATAACAGCTGATTCTGCAATAACTTGCTCATCGTCTGTCAAAATTGGCGCTTTGCCGAGCGGGTGGATACATTTCAAAGTTTCTGGTGCTGAATAGTTGGGAAGACGTTGATAATAATGAATATCATAATCTAAGCCTAACTCTTCTAAAGCCCATAAAATCCGAAACGATCGCGAACATTCCAGGTGGTGTACACTAATCATGATACTGCCTACTTTTATTTTTCTTTTTTACATAAAAAACAGCATGTGAACATGCTGTTTTATTCCATTTGTGGGATGGATATAAAATCATCCACCGCAACAAAATAGCATTTTTATGCTGCAACAAGCACAGTATGAATGTCTAAACTACGTAACAAAGTTTTAGTTACTGGCGTTTTACTACATACCGTTAAGATTTTTTGTTGAAGCTCTTCGTTCGGCAACTCTTTAAAAACAATACGACGCTCGATATGTTCTTCATGCTCACGATTGGTATGAAAATCAATTTCAACCGAAAACTCACCAAAGTCATAATCTTTATGCTTTGCATACATTCTTAAAGTAATGAGTGTACAAGCTGCCAGACTTCCAGTCAGCAAATCATAAGGTGCTGGACCTTGATCATGACCTTCTAACTTTTCTGGCTCATCACAAAAGTATTGATGGCGGCCACTGGTAATCTCACCCTTCCACTGTTCAGCAAGTGGCTTTGCTTTACTGCTCGCGATTACTGCTGTCATTTTGATGCTCTCATTTGATCTGGAAGAACTGGGGCTTCTAAACGTGCGCCAACATAATCGGGAATTTCGCCAAAACGTACATCATGATTAATCCACTGCTCACGCGCTTCTTTTAAATCATCCATAGTACGTGCTACAAAGTTCCACCATAATAAGATTGGAGTTTCAAAAGGTTCACCACCAATTAATAACACACGGTTCCCTTTCTTTACTTCAATCTCAATTTCACTCAACCCCGTGTCTAATACCACCATATTGTCAGCAGTAAGTTCATGGCCATTCACATGAGCAACCCCATCTAATGCCATAAAACCATATTCAAACTCAGGATTTAATGGAATACGTGTTTTAGTATCACGGGTAGCAATTAAATCAACACCTATTAATGGTGTATGCACCACGACTGGAGAAGTCGTCTCTAAATATTCACCCACAAGTACAGTAAATTCTAGACCATCTTTTTCAACAACAGGCAACTCAGGATAATGTTCAAATTTCGGATCCATATTGCGCTTATGATCAGGTAAAGCAATCCAGAGCTGCGCAGCATGCATTTGGGTTTCAGTATCAGGTGCAACTTCTGTATGAGAGATACCATGACCCGCTGTCATTAAATTAACTTGTTTAGGACGAATTAATTGTTTTGAACCTAAGCTATCGGTATGCATCATGGTGCCTTCAATCATCCATGTGAAGGTTTGCAAACCAATATGCGGGTGCGGCCCCACATCTAAACCATTACCTGCAGGAAATGTTACCGGGCCTGCATGATCCAGAAAACACCACGCCCCAATCATTCGCTTTTGTCGACTAGGTAAAGCCCGCTTAATCACCGTCCCCTGTCCAATTTCAGCAGAGCGAATTGGAAATTCCTGAATGAATTGATTGGCAAATTTCTCGCAATCCTTTGAATCAGAAATATCGTAATCGTTATTATTGCTCATGATATTACTCTCTTTTACCTATGCTTTTGCAATGAGTTGTTATAATGATCTTAACAATACACTTATTATTCAATATAGTCTTTTAGTAATACACAGGGTCTTATGAATGAGACAATCGATTTTTAATTATAAAATAGAAAATAATTAAAGCTGCTTTAAGCAGCTTAAGATGATTGAGTTTTAACGAGCTGTTTTAGATTTTTCATAAATTGCCCGAACTGGGGAAAGAACTCTTGAAACAGTGGATGGTCCCGATTTTCCAACATGACTTCACTAAAAAGTTTTAGACCAACTCCAAAAGATTTCGTAGTTTGATCATCGAAAAATTCTGCGTTCTTTAACTTTTCAACAATCTCAAAAATGTCATCATGATTACCAGTATAGAACTCGAGCCTTTCCGTATAGTTAGAAACTTCGCCTTTGGCATCTTTTAAATGTTGTACAGTAACGTGATATTGATGCTGTTTCATATATAAATTCTCTATTAAAAATTAATGGTTTTGGATAATTTCAATCTGCTTCAAGTCAACTTGAAATTGAGTAAATACAGATTGCAAACTCGCTAGAAATTGTTCTTGTTTCGCTTGTGTCAACTCTGCACAATAAATTTGTAGAAGTTGATTATTGGCTAACTCTGATAAATTAAATTTCGCTTCACCACGCTGAAATTGAGTATTTGAGATTAGGCCTGCTCCTTCCAAATCACCGACCACCCGATAAACTGTTGCCAAGCTCAACTTCTGTTTTTGGATATAGAGCTTTTGATAAATCTGTTTAACCGTTAAATCTTCCGCTTGCTCCTGAATTAAAGATAAAACAACAAGTCTTGGATGAGTGACTTTTAGGCCCGCTTCTTTGATTTTTTGCTGTAGCTCTAGCATGGCTTATCTCAACTTATAGACGCCCGATTGCAACCGCAGCCTGATCAATTTTTTCGGCAATTTGATAGATCTGCTCTTGCTTCAAGTCAGTAGTATTCAATTTCAAACGTAAGGCTGTTTTCAAATTTTCCATGGCACGGTGAATTTCAATTAATTGATCATTACTGTGAATTTCACGTCTTAAGCGTAATTTTTCTAACAGTGCATTTAACTTATCTTTTTGTTCAGTTAAATAAGCCTCACCAAACTCCGTAATTTGATATTGCTTACGCTCTATATCTAACAAGTTAATTAGGTTCATTTCTTCCAGACTGGTTAAAGTCGGATAAATTGTTCCTGCACTTGGGGTATAGCCATCGCCTACCAAATCACTGATTTCTTTAATAATTTCATAGCCATGCTTAGGACTTTGCTGAATAAGATGAAGGACTAAAAGTTTAATTCGTCCAGCTTCAAAAAGTCTTCCACGGCGTCCTGAACGGTGATGGCCGTGATGATGGTCATTATGTTCAGCATGATGATGTTCTGATTGTTGTCTCATCTTTGAAGGTTCTCTAATATGCTTAATTTATAATTATTAAGATATATCTTAATATATCTTTTATCAAGTATAAGTAATATTATACGACCTATTGTATTGATAGTTATTAAGATTAATTTTTATCTTTAAAAGTTAAGCAATAAAAAAGAGTGCTTAAGCACTTTACTAGGTAGTTTCCTGAGAAGAAATTTAAGCTGACGAAAGAAAAGAATATTTATGATGAATTTCTTATAAAATGTAATATGTTAATTTTTCTCTTTAATCATAAATAATATGCACTTGTGTTATGTAAGCGATTTAACATTAGCAGATGCGTCTAATTTAGTTAGACTTTATACAAATGATACGACTAGAAAGTATTTAGGTGGCCCATTGGAAGTATCTCTAGCTCAAACGCGAGCACATGCTGATATTAATACTCCAAGTAAATTACCTATTTGGGCAATTCGATCTTCTACTGATCATAATTTTTTAGGAATTATATCTCTGGATACTCATCATGACGGTTCAGATATCGAAGTATCATATGAATTGCTGCCGGAATATATGGGATATGGATATGCAACTCAAGCACTTGAATTTGTTTTAAATTATTCATTTAATGAGTTAAATCTTAAGAAAGTAATAGCTGAGACTCAAACACAGAACAAAGCATCAATCAAATTACTAGAACGTGTTGGAATGGTTTTTGAGAAATCAGTAGAATGTTTTGGTTCAAATCAAAGTATTTTTTTTATTACTAGTCACCAGTATATCGATAAACATAAATAATGCTTTTATCAATAGACATAAAAAAGGCAGGATTAAATCCTGCCTTTTCATTTGATTATTCCCACTCAATCGTTGCTGGTGGTTTAGATGACACGTCGTATACCACACGTGATACATCTTTAATTTCATTCATAATACGCGTTGAGATTTTATCAACCAATTCGTATGGTAAATGTGCAAAACGAGCTGTCATAAAGTCAACTGTTTCAACTGCACGAAGCGCAATTACCCAAGCATAACGACGGCCATCACCTACTACACCAACTGACTTAACAGGTTGGAACACAGCAAACGCTTGAGCAGTTTTATCATACCAACCACTGTCACGAAGCTCTTGCATGAAGATGTCATCAGCAAGACGAAGAATATCTGCATATTCTTTTTTCACTTCACCCAAAATACGAACGCCTAAACCAGGGCCTGGGAATGGATGACGGTAGATCATGCTATGCGGTAAACCAAGTGTAGTACCTAATTTACGTACTTCATCTTTAAACAAGTCACGTAAAGGTTCAACCAATTCAAATGCTAAATCGTCTGGTAAACCACCCACATTGTGGTGAGATTTAATAACGTGTGCTTTACCTTGTTTGCTTGCAGCAGATTCAATTACGTCTGGGTAAATCGTACCTTGCGCCAAGAATTTCACGCCATCAAGTTTACGTGCTTCTTCAGCAAATACTTCGATAAATTCACGGCCAATGATCTTACGTTTTTTCTCTGGATCAACTTCACCAGCCAATGCATTTAAGAAACGTTGTTCAGCATCTGCACGAATTACTCGGATACCCATGTTTTCGGCAAACATTTGCATCACTTGGTCACCTTCGTTTAAACGAAGTAAACCGTTATCAACAAATACACATGTTAACTGATCGCCAATTGCTTTGTGCAAAAGTGCAGCAACAACAGATGAGTCAACACCACCAGAAAGCCCCAAAAGAACCTTTTCATTACCGATTTGTTCACGTAATTGTTCTACACGTAAATCGATAATGTGTTCAGGTGTCCAAAGGCCACCACATCCACAAATTTTATGAACGAAGTTTGCAAGTAACTCTTCACCTTTTGCCGTGTGCGTTACTTCTGGGTGGAATTGCACGCCATAGAAACGACGTGCTTCATCACTTACAGCAGCAACTGGACAGCTTGGTGTGCTTGCAGTAATTGTAAAGCCTTCTGGAATTTTGCTCACTTTGTCGCCGTGGCTCATCCAAACGTGTAACTGGTTTTCGCGGTCTTGTAAGTTGCCAATAAGTTGGTCACGTTTAACGATATCAACTTCGGCATAACCAAACTCATGTACAGTACCCGGCTCAACTTTACCGCCTAACTGTTCAGACATGGTTTGTAAACCATAGCAAATACCCAATACTGGAACGCCTAATTCAAACACCACTTGCGGTGCTCGTGGGCTGCCCTCTTCATGCACACTCTCAGGTCCACCTGATAAAATGATACCGTTTGGCTTAAAAGCACGGATGTCTTCTTCAGACATATCAAAGGCATACATTTCAGAGTAAACACCAGCTTCACGTACACGACGTGCAATGAGCTGACTATATTGAGAGCCGAAATCCAGGATCAGGATACGATCTTCAGTAATTTGAGTATTGGTAGTCATGACAAACCACTAAATGGCAAAAGAATTAAGCGCGCCATTTTAACATTTTTCACGCTTCGGCGCACCGCAAATCATCATATATCTTATTTTTTTCATATCAGAATCATTTCTATATTGGGATTGATCAATATAAATTAAAATTTATTGATATTTATCAATATACTGTATACCCCTTAAAAACTTCATACACATTGATAAATTCATCACATTCTATGCAACATCGTCGTGAATTTGATGTTAAGATGACCCGATAAAACAGGCATTACCATGGAAAGGTAAATACCATTAGCGATATTTGTCTGTCCTTGAACAGTTATCCGTTTTTTATGGCTTGTTGCCCCATATCAAAATCAATAGAAATCTAAGGAACAACAATGCTTCAAACTATGATTGCAGATTTCCAGCAACATTTTTGGTTGTATGTCTCTATTCCTTTCATGAGTGGTTTAATTGGCTATGTCACTAAAGTGATTGCCATTCAAATGATGTTCTCACCACTTGAATTTAAAGGTATTAAACCGTTTTTTGGCTGGCAAGGTATCGTGCCTCGTAAAGCTGAAAAAATGGCAACCATTGCTGTTGAACTCATGACAGCCAAGCTGATTAAACCCGAAGAAATTTTTGCTCGCCTTGACCCAAAGCGTATTGCCAAAGAAATTGAAAAACCATTAATGGCAGCAGCAGAAGATATTACGCGTGAAGTCGCGCAAGAGTATCAACCCGGTTTATGGGAAGGTATGCCTGAGTTTGCCCGCCAAAGACTGATCCGTAGAGTGCAATCAAAAGCACCGGAAATTGTCGAGCACATCATGAGTGAAGTGCAACGTGACGTAAATCGATATTTTGATATTAAGCATTTGGTGATTAGCAACTTGCTTAAAGATAAACGTCTACTCAACAATATTTTTAAGCGTGTAGGCAAACAAGAATTTAAATTCTTCAGTAACGTTGGTTTTGTATTCGGTTTTGGAATTGGTGTAATCCAAATGTTGTGCTGGATTATCACACAAGGCAAATACCCTTGGATGCTGCCGATGTTTGGCGGATTTGTAGGGTTCTTTAGTGACTGGATTGCCCTACAAATGATGTTTAGACCGCTCTATCCGAAAAAGATATTGGGCTATACATGGCAAGGTCTATTTATTAAACGACAAAATGAAGTAGCAGCTGACTACGCAGCCTTAATTTCCAAACAGCTTTTAACTTCACGTCATATGATGGAAGAGTTGTTTTCAGGTACTCACTCTGCGCGTGTAATTGAGTTAGTTAACCGCCATGTTAAACAGGAAATTGATATGCAGGCAGGTGTGATTCGCCCACTTGTTGTTTATGCAATTGGCGGCGAAAAATACCAAAATATGAAAACACAGGTTGCTGAACGTATTATGCAACAGCTACCAGAAACGATGAAATATGTTGAGTCGTATGCGGAAGATGCAATGAATATTCGCAGCACTTTAATTGAACGTATGCAAAAATTAACACCATCCGAATTTGAAGGGATGTTGCGTCCCGCGTTCAAAGAAGATGAGTGGGCACTCATTGCAGTAGGCGCCGTACTTGGTTTTGTTGTTGGAGAATTACAAATCCAGTTTATGCTCTAATTTTTAAATATAAAAAAACCGGATGAATTGCTCATCCGGTTTTATTTTGTCTTGAATATTATTTTTCAATTGCATGGTCTAAGCTAATACGTCCAGCACCATGAAGCATCAAGAAAAACAAACCACCTGCCATTGCAAAGTTTTTCATAAAATGGATGCCATTATTATATTGCGCTGCTGCATCAGCACCACCTTGGTGAAACAAGAATGCAGTCAAGATACTAAAGATTCCTAGACCAAAAGCTGCAAAACGCGCTTGGAAACCAAATAACAAAGCTAAACCACCACCGAACTCAACCAAAATGACTAATGGTAGAATTCCACCTGGAACACCCATAGCTTCCATATAACCTACAGTTGCTGCATAACCGGTAATTTTCCCCCAACCAGCAACAAGAAAGATGTAAGCGATAAGAAGACGAGCAACAAGGCTAATGAAACTATCCGCACCTGGTTGCGTTACGATATTTTTGACCACCACATTTGGATTAAACATACAGCCACCTTTATTTAAATGCTTATTTGTTGATGAACTCATTCTAGGTTTGGGACATTGATAATTAAATACTCAAAATCCATATATATCGTTGCACAAATAGGATGATCAATTTGTATATTTTTGATGTTTTATACTGACTTTCGATATGCTCACTGCTACGATTTGAGCACGGTTTACCACTTAGTCATCTCATGGAACTTCTTGATTTTATTCTACACGTTGACCAGCATCTCGCCGAATTTATTACAAATTACGGAGTCTGGATTTATGGCATTTTATTTTTAATTATTTTTGTCGAAACCGGTCTAGTGGTCATGCCGTTCTTACCGGGAGATAGTTTATTGTTTGCAGCAGGTGCTTTAGCGGCATCTACGGGTAAGATGGATCCATGGTTACTGGGTGCTCTACTTTTTATTGCAGCAGTTTTAGGCGACACTGTGAACTATCATATTGGTCGTTTTATCGGTCCACGTGTGTTTGAAATGAATTCCCAACTCATTAACAAACAGCATTTAACCAAAACTCAAGAATTCTTTGCCCGTCATGGTGGCAAAACAATTATTTTTGCTCGTTTTATTCCATTTGCCCGCACCTTCGCCCCTTTTGTTGCCGGTGCTGGTAGTATGAATTATAAGTTTTTCCTGACATACAACCTAATTGGAGCATTCTGTTGGGTGGCTTCTTTTGTAACGTTAGGGTTTTTATTTGGAAATATGCCAGTTGTGAAAGATAACTTTACCCATCTTATTTTCGGCATCATTATTATTAGTGTTTTACCAGGTATTATTGGATTTATCCGCGAAAAATTAAAGAACCGTAAAGCTAACGTTTAAGGGTTCCTTTAGAAGAAACGAAATACCACCGGAAGCATACACAAAATAAGTAACATGGCCGATCCTTTATATAAATGATCGGCTTTTATTTTTTGCATTGAACCCGTTAATAAAGCACGTCCAAAAATCATCCAGAAACTCGCAGCAGGAATAAGGGTCAAAGTAAAAGCAGCAAAGACCATAAGAAAATTTTCGGGCGAATTCCATGTTTCAGCTGGGAAAATACCAGCTGCAAACAGTAAGGACTTAGGATTCTTTAAAGTTGAGAAGAATAGTTGACGTGGGCGAATATTGCGATGGTTCTGGCTAAACTGTTGTAAATGTGTGGTTTTCCATAAACGGAATGCCATCCAGAATACATATAGCACACTCGTAATATGCAAAATGAGTAGCAGCGCCGGCCAAACTGGAGCTGCTAAATGAATAAACACGGCCCAAAAACTGATGCCATAAGCATAGCCTAACCATTGCATTGGAATAAGCCAGAATGTTTTAGATAAACCTTGTGAGTGAGCTGCGGTTGCAAGTAATGCATTTGTCGGACCAGGGATAAGCAAAACAGCCAACATTGCTAATACAAAAAACCAGCTTTCAATCATAAAGTTTCCACATTGATAAAGATGCGGCAACCTTAAACGAAATAGGCAAAATATAGCAAGTTTAATGAGTATATTGACTAGAAAAAATACAGCCCCTTTAAAGTTATATTTTTAAAAAGCTTTTGATTTATATTGATTTTATTATGAAACATTTTGCTAAACTTTATTCATCACAATATGCTTTGATTAGCATATTGTGATTCAAAATTGACTATTATTTCGCCTTTTTACGAACAATAATTGGACAATTCTTAAACTGAGCAGCCTGAACAATTGCCTCTTGTTGCCCCATTACACGTGAAAGTTCAGTGTTCTTGGTTGAAGAAGATTGCCCCATGTTGACAGAGATGGATGGACCGAATCCCCAACCGCCTCGTCCCCAGCCGCCACCAAGTCCAACACCAACGCCCATACCTGTACTTTTTGGAGTCTGTACACCATTGTCGATATATTGTTGAATACGGTTATATTCACTTTGCAGTTGTTGGCAACTCAAAGATTGATACTGTGTCGGAGACACGTAAGTCGGTTTTACCGTCGTGGCACAAGCGCCCAATAGTAAAGTGGCTGCTGCCAAAGGCACAAGATATAAGCCTTTCATCATTTTTCTCTTATCGTTTTGGTTCAATTTCGCTGAACAATGCCTCATAAGATTGAGTCAATTTGTGTTCTGGCGCCAAGTGAGCCAAAGGTAAATTTTTCTGATGTGATTCTTTCATTAAAATTGATGGTGGTAACATGCTATTAAGTACAGGTAAACCTTCATCTTTTAACTGTTGAACCACTTCCCGCGGTAGTTTTGCTTGGGACTGGAACTGATTCACCACAATTCCCTCAATTTCCAAGCGGTCATTATGATCATCTTGTGTTTCGAGAACATTTTCAATCAATGTTTGTAACGCACGTTTTGAAAATACATCACAGTCGAAAGGAATCAGAACTTTATCTGCAGCAATTAAAGCAGACAAGGTAAAAAAGTTAAAAGCTGGTGGTGTATCAATATAAATGCGGTCATATCGTCCAATTAAGCTTTGAATTGAATCACGTAATTTATAAATTTTATGTTTGCTTTCAAGTGCATGTTCAAGAGCACCGAGCGTAGGGCTAGCCGGAAGCACATCTAGTTTTGCAAAAGATGTTGAGTGTACAAAACTGTCGAGATCTTTATTACGAGGGGCTTTTAAAATTGAGCCTATAGCATTACCAATTAGACCTTTTTGTTGATTATTCCCCAGCACATCTTCAAAGAAGTTTTCAATATTTGGTTCTAAAACTGCTTTATCAGCAGCGTATGTTGCCTCTTCACCTAAAAGGTATTGGCTAGAGTTGGCTTGAGGATCAAGGTCGATCACCAAGGTCCTTAAGCCATGTTTGGCACTAATTGCAGCCAAATTTACAGTAATACTTGATTTCCCTACACCGCCTTTTTGGTTAAACACCACACGAGTTAACATGTTTCCCTCTACATATTTTTTTACTGTATGCAGTTTAACCTAGAGCTTAAGCAAAAAGGCAAAGAATGTAGAACAATTAAGCAAAAACCGGTTTCACGATGACCAAAATAATAATGGCAACAAATGCGATTGCACTAATAACCAAACCCGCACGGCGCTGGGCTAATAAAATAGTGTCATCCTTTTTAAAGGCTTTCATTAATGATGATAAGAGCACTAAAAATAAGATAATTTTAGCGTAAAACCACGGCTGGACCTGAAAGTTCTTCATTACCAGTAAAATTGCACCAGTAATAAAAACGACTGTAAAAGATAGATGCTGTAAAGCAACTAACGCTTTACGCCCTGCTGGGTTGGGTTGTTGACCTTGTACACCAATAAACAGTGTAGAAGCGCGTAATACAAAAACCATAAGTGCGGCTGCTACCGCAGTCATATGAATAATTTTAGTGAGTAAATGTGCGTCCATAAACTAAGCCCTTAGCTCTTAGGTGCATGTGCACATTCTGGACTCGCTGGCGCTTGACCTTGCCACTCACTTGGTAAATAAGCGTGAATTGCTAAAGCATGGATTTGTCCCGGATTCATTAAATCAGAAGCCAAGGCATAAACTTTTTGATGACGTTGAACCAAACGCAAGCCGTTAAACTCTTCACTCACCACAATCACTTTAAAATGTGATTCTTTACCTGGAAAATATCCACCGTGGCCAGCAGACTCATTAATAACTTCTAAATGGCTAGGTGCAAGGGTTTGTAACCGTTCAATCAACTGTTGTTCAAGGCTCATAGCTTTTCCTTTTACGATTATTCGTATATTTAGACCTAGTATACCCTGTCTACACACAAACAAAAGTTGCTCTTGTACGCTTTGACTTCAAACAAAATGTCTATTTATTCGGCAACTTATCAATAAAAACGGCTCTAAATACTCATTTCTGTTTTTATTTTATGCAATCAGCATAATTATTTGCATAAAGTTGTTGACCCTTGTTTTGCTTAATGTATTATAAGCGGCACGCGGGAATAGCTCAGTTGGTAGAGCATAACCTTGCCAAGGTTGGGGTCGCGAGTTCGAGTCTCGTTTCCCGCTCCAAATTGGTTTTTTTTGAGAAAGTTTTAGTAAAAACTGCTCATATATGCGGGAATAGCTCAGTTGGTAGAGCATAACCTTGCCAAGGTTGGGGTCGCGAGTTCGAGTCTCGCTTCCCGCTCCAAATTGGTTTTTTTTGAGAAAGTTTTAGTAAAAACTGCTCATATATGCGGGAATAGCTCAGTTGGTAGAGCATAACCTTGCCAAGGTTGGGGTCGCGAGTTCGAGTCTCGTTTCCCGCTCCAAATTGGTTTTTTTTGAGAAAGTTTTAGTAAAAACTGCTCATATATGCGGGAATAGCTCAGTTGGTAGAGCATAACCTTGCCAAGGTTGGGGTCGCGAGTTCGAGTCTCGTTTCCCGCTCCAAATTTAAAAGGCCCTAGTCAAAAGACTGGGGCTTTTTTCTTTTTATCGATCCTTATTTTTTACTTTATCAATTCACAGCATAACTTACTGAGAAGAACCTGGTTCAAGTCCAACGAAAGTCTTTCTAGCTTCTACCCGATTCACCTTTTTAAATTGCCAGTTACATCCATTTAATTATATTTACAAGGTGTCGGCTTCATTGGATGCATAGATATACACGGCAATAATTGGAAACAGTCCATATTAAAGCGTTCTATATGGTGGCTCTGCTGTAAACATATGGAAAAGATAAAATTGCAGTCATAGATATGACTTTGAAAATAATAATGTTCTGTTTTTTGAGCATTATGAGTTGCATCAAAAAACTTTATATGTTCAGAAAAGATACGGAAATTCAGCTTCTTTAAATGGCTACTCATTCCTTGACCAGTACATTTAATATAGGCTTCTTTCAAGGTCCATATTTGAAAAAACCGCTGATATACGCTGAATGGGTCAATCGGTTCATTTTCCTGAATCCACTCTATTTCACTTAGGTCTAAAACGCTATCAACCCGCTTCCATTGGAACTCTCGATTCACTCATTCAACATCAACACCAATTTCCCCTTCTTCAGTCACAGCAAGGACAATAACGTCCGCTGAATGACTAAGATTAAAATAAATCGTCTTACTACCTTGTACAAAAGGTTTGCCGTTCGGTTGTAATTGAATATTGACTTGATGTGCTGAAATACCCAGCTTATCTGCTAGAACAGACTTCGTTAAGACACGAGAAATTAAGAAAAGACGCGCTGCCTGAGGAAGATATTGATCATATCTCAACTTTTCTGCGGCATTGAGAAAGCTGAGATAATGACTCAATATGAGATGATTATCTGGTACCCGTGAAACTGGGCAAATATAAACCTGCACTTGGGGTATATCAGACATCACTAAGTTGTGCTGTAGTACTGATATACTTTGTTAGAACTGGTGTGAGGTAGTCATAAACCGCTTCTACATGGGTAATGTGTGGATTATGACCTGCACCAGCGATGATATGTACAGGAATATCAGGACTTATTGGAGTAACGATTGGATTTTTCTCTCCAATAATAATCTCGACTTTAGATCGAAGCTCATTGAGCAGAGTAGTTTGAGCGGCTCGTTGCTGTGGCAAATTAACGAGATGCATATACTCGCTAATATGCTTAGATACTGGTACACGGCATAATGAATCCATCGCATAGTCCACTGACGGATTTTTTTGTCCATCTGGATGTAGATCTTTAGCAATGATATCTTTCGGCACAAAGCGGAAAATTAAATTAGAGATGGCCTGTATTTGGAATATTTTAGCAGCCCGCGCCTGAACAAGATAAGGTGATATCAGGATAAGGCGAGCAACTTTATCTGGATATTTCTTTGCAAGATTCAATGCGAAAAGACACCCTAACGAGTGAGCAATCACAACACTATTTGGTGCTAAAAGCTTTGAAGCAACATCAATAAATTGATGGTTGTTATCTTCCATTATCTCATAACTACCAGAACGCCCAAGTCCCGGTAGGTCCATCATAGCGACCTGATCATATGTAATTCTATTGATGATTGGAGACCAGCATGCACTATCAAATGGGATTCCATGTAAAAATAATGCAGAAGCTTTTTCTGAACTAAGCGACTGTTTAATATAGGTTTCTGTCCAATATCGACTCTGATAGCTGAAACGACTCGGTATAGCTACTTGCATATGACCAAAACGTGTGAGTACCAGACGATCAATCCAGTGAGAGAAATAAGGAGTAGTATTGATTAGATCAGCAATCCCCATCTTCGTTGCCATCATCACTGTTTCAGCGACTTGATAGTTTTCATTAGAAATAAAAGCAAGTTGCTCTTTGGAGCTATCAAGCAATACTTCAGGTAATTTCTCGAGTAGAATTTTAGGGAGTTGCAAATGTGGTGTACTCACTCCTAAATACTCGGCAGCCAGATGGATCAGGTGATGAAATTTCGGCGTCGCAGGATCGAGCAGCATATACTCCTGAGCAATGGTTTCAGGATAAAACATGGTGCGGATTAGGAAGCTTACAATATATTGCATATTACAAAGTGGTAAGAATGTGTCACGGCCACCAGGCAGTGCCATCAGTCGTCCCTGATATAACTTACCAATCATTTCGGCAATACCAATATATTGCATATCGCCATAACGATAGAAACCATCAATAACTGTAGCAGGATGTATTGCAGTCCATGGCACATTTAAACGCTTACAAGCCTCAATGAAAGCCTGATGACCTAAAAGTTTCGAAGCCTCATAACCGCCGTATTTACGATATAAATCATCAGGTGAACCTTTCGGTGGAGAAACCATGCGGTATCCACCAATCCAGATGAATCGCTCAAGCTGTTTTAATGTTGCCGCCCACTCAATCAAGGCAAGGCCTGATTTTACATTGGTAAGTTGAGCATCAGCTTTACTAATTCCCCAACTAAATGATGCAGCCAAATGATAAATAACATGGATCTTCGTTTGAGTATCCGCTAATAGAGAGTCCAGCTTAAAATCACGGCTTAAATCATATTCAACAAAAGAAATAGAGGGATCAATCAGCCCTTCTTTTGCAATGAAATCTAATAGTTTTTCTTTCTTGGTTGGAGTATTACGCAGTGCAGCGATTACTTGATGACCTTGACGTAAAAGTTCAACAACTAATCTGCTTCCAATAAAACCAGCTGCACCTGTTACTAATATAGTTTTCCGTGAAAAATTATCTTTTTTTGCTTTATTTAAATTATCCATAAATCACCTTATTAGGGATTGCGAGCTCCAGTATTACTTGAAGCGGATTATCTTAAAAATTATATCGAATCTGGGCATATACCAGACTGTTATCTCTAAATTGTCCAAACACAGTATCATTTCTGCCCCAGAAGCGATCGCCACCTGCATTCAGCTGCCAGTGATCATTGAGGTTGTAATTAATACGTACTCTTAGTAACTCATTCGGTTTGGGCGAAAAATAGAACCCTGTTACTTCTAACTTTAAATTGTCATTCAGCAGGTTAAGTGCATAGCGCAGCATAGCTCCATACTGATTTTGCTGATATTGATCACTAATTGTTTGCTGATAACGGTAAACTTCTCTCAATAATGGATCTGTCAAGCTATCGGCAGACCTTACGTCCTCTGTATGTTTGTACACACCCATTAAGCTTAGCGTAGTATTTTTTAATGACCATTCGGGTCCCATGACCACGGTTAAATTATTTTTCTTATGCGTAAGATCTTCGCTGCCATCCGAGTCAGTCTTTGTATATGCAGCTTCACCACGCCACACGATATCGTTACGGTTATAACTGAAATCAATCCCATAGACAGACATAGGATTATTTTTCAATTGTAACGTTGCTCCTGTTGAAGATAACGACTGCAATGACAGATCAGGCATGTGATCTAAACCTGAAAAATACGATGCACCTACATCTAGACCATCTACGGAATAATCCCAACGCACTGCAAACGCAGGACGGCTCTTACGGTCTATGTCATACTGAACACCAGCAATCTGACGCAATGGAATCACATCTGAACGGCTACGCGGATACCATAATGCCGTCCATTTATTAGTTCCAGATTCAGGAATATACGTCAATTTGAGTGCGTCATTTCCAAGACGTTGATCTGTCTCATCTGGCACTAGACGCGTATAGTCACGAGGCGAGAGATTATCCGTTGGGTTAATCCCATCAGCTCTCCCCCAGACCACAATCTGGCGACCAAAGTCGAAATAAAACGTTTGATCCCAGTTATAAGATGCATACAACTCACGTAAGTTGCGATTCACCTTACTCACCTGATCCGGATTTACAGTATGGTCCGTTTCGTCTCCAATATTTATATCGTAATGGATCTTAAACGCTGGGTTAAACTTAAGCGTACCATTGGACCAGAAACTTGCTTGCCCAATATTTTTTAACGAACTTAAATCACGATCTGATGACCACGCATCGAGTCTGACCGAGTTCTGGCTTACAAAACTAATTTCGCTGTCATCTGCATAAGCATGTTGCAGTAGCATAAAGCTACTACAGCATGCAAATACCCAATAGGCACCTTGCGTCATTTTTCAAGGCTCTGCGGTGAGAAAAGCTTATCGGATAAAGTTTTTTCTGCGACAAAATCATTGACGATCACTTGCGTCATATGTTGAGTTTGCAAGTTTTTCGCCATAGATTTCATAGCCTGCCATCTTGGTTTCACTTTGCCGTAAGGACGGATATCGGTGAACTCAATGTGCTTTAACGGCTTACCTGCGGTATCCCAAATGTCGATGGTTGCTGTAACAAAGTTGTCTTTGAGTATGCACATGCGACGTTTGCTATAACCAAAGTCACTCTTCACCGTATTATTGATTGGCGTTGCTTCAATCATGTAGCAATCTTTACCATTAAATTTGCCATCTGCCAGTTTCGTGTACTTCCAGTCACTGAGCTTATAGCCAAGTACATCACCATAACTAAAATCGGTACCAATAAAAGCATCGCCCTTATTCGCTGATGCTAGTCGACGTACTTTTTTCAATGCAGGCAAATAGACAAACATGCTATCACTGCCTTTTGCATTTTCAATCAACAGTGTCGTAGTGCCTTGGACATCCGCTGGCGAGATGAACTCAGTCAAACGCATATTGTTCTGAGTATTTCCAGCAAGCTTAGTCATATTTTTAGTCATACGTACACGTTGCTCACCATTTTTAGACGTCAGAATAAATTTGGCGCTAGCAGTTGAAGACAAGAACTTAGAGGCATCATCACTACGATTAACAATGTCTTGAGCCTCATCTGCATGTGATGTTTTAGGTAGTGAAAAAGTAAGTGCCGTACCCAACAAAAGGCTTGTCACGACAGTTTGTGCAACAGGAATGCTCTTCTTATTTGAAGAAAAGATAAAACGTGGTTTTAGCATCAAAATCATTGTAGGTACCATAATTAAGGTTGCAAATACACTGAAAAGCATCGCAATCACAATAAACAGCGCTAGCCATTGATGTACGTGGAAGCCCTGTGATAAGGACAGTACACCATAACCACCAGCAACCGCAGTCGCGACGAAAAGAGAAGCCTTACCAGCTGTACTTAAGGTTTTACGAACAGCATCTTTGATATCTCCGCCTTCTTCACGCAAGATTTCACGCAAGCGATAGAGGAAGTAGATGGCGTAATCCGCACCGATACCAACAGCCATAGCCGAGATGAGAGAATTTGGAATATTGAGGGGAATATTGAGCCAACCCATTACCCCAAAGATCGCAAGAATTGAGAATAAAAGGGGTGTCAGAACGATCAGCCCAGCTGAAAGTGAGCGGAAGACCAAAGCTGATATAAAGAAGACGGCAAATGAAATTTGTAGAATATTCATGAGTTTGCCGTGGACCATTGTTTCAGTTAAAGCAATAGTCTGAGTCACGTCACCCCCAAAACTTACTACAGCTTTATCACCGAATTGACCTGCCATATAAGTTTTTAGAGATTCAAGGATTTCTGTAATGCGATGATTACTACCTGTTTTCATCAGAATCGTAATCTTGGCATATCGCTGAGTGGTATCAATGTAGGAATCAAAATCCGTCGGCTCACCAGACATTGAATACAACAGTAAATACTGAGCGACAACATCTTTGGTTGCAGGAACCTGAAATGCCTGTGGCTGATCGGCATTCATGGCCTGATTCATCCGTTTGATATAGTCCACAATAGAGATTGTTTTACCGACCTCTGGAATTGAATTCGCGAACTTTTCTGTATTATCAATTGCTTTGAGAATTTCAGGGTTTTCGATACCATCACGAACTTTAGTATCGACCATAATGTAAAGGCTATTTGTTCCACCAAGAGACTGATTCAAAAATCTGTCGTCTTTCTGCATTGGCAGGTCACGCGAGAAGAAATTTCGACTATCGTTATCTACTACAATACGGCTGGGGCCGATAGCAAGTAAGACACCTACTACCGCAATCGCAGTCATTAACATCATTCGCGGACGAACTGACAAAATAGCATCACCAATACGGTTTGGAATCCAATCCCATATCGGTAGACCTTTACGTTTGACCTTCGTAGCAGAAGGTGGTGGCAACATCGAGCGCAGTGCCGGAATAAAAGTCATCTCAATCACGAGTGTACTAATGATCCCGATCCCAGTAAAAATACCGAATGAACGAATAGTCGGAATATTGAAAGTTAACAGGGAGAAGAACCCAGCCGCTGCAATTCCGCCAGCCAATATCATAACAGGACCAACACGGACCAGAGATTGAACAACAGCTTCACTATTGGCAGCTTTAGGCTCCATCCCTTGAGCAAGCAAACGGTCAAAGTCTTCGTAGTACCGCTTTAACAACTGTACGGCATGACCTGCTGCGATGGCCAAAATCAAAATTGGTGTAGGCGAGTTAAAAATATCCATCGGCTGTTTAAATAGGCCCATCATGCCCATACCCCATGCCACAGACAGCAAAGCTGTAACGAGTGGCAAGATCAACCCCTGCTTACTGCGAAATGCTTCAAAGTGCAATAAACCTATCACCAACACAGCAATTGGGAACAAGATATTGATACGCTTAGAATAATCTTCAGCTTTATCGAGATAGACGGGATTGCCACCAACACTGATGGTCATATCTTTAGATTGTTCGCTCTCTACAATTTTGTTGATTGGAGCCATCATCTTCTGGAAGCCTTCCGGGCTTTCCTCAAGCTCAAGCAAAATTGCAGCAGTTCTTTGATCTTTAGATACGACTGAATTCATATAGGTCGGGTTCATTGCCAACATTTTTTTCAAATGATCTATATCGTCCTGAGTTACAGAACTGGTTGGCAATAATTTCTTGGCATCAAACCCTTCCGAATTAGCCATGATCCCTTTGGCTTGGCGTGCAGCCAGACTCATCATCGTAGAACGAACTACGCCAGGTGCATTGTCAACTTCCTCGGTAATATGTTTAACTTTTTCTAATACTTGCGGCTGATAAATATCACCTTGTTTCGGTGTGATGCCGATCACGACCATATACTTGGAACCGAATTTCTTTTCGATCAGTTTGGTCGAGGTGATATAAGGATGCCCATTAGGTGCAAGTGCGCCCGGATCAATAATAATTTTTACGCCCGATGCGAGATATGCCAAGACAATCGTTAAGAGCATGACTACGGTCAGCACAATACGGCGATGGCTGAGAATCCAACGCGCATATTTTTCCATCACTGGATGAGTCTTTTGAAGTGGTGTTTCGATCTCGTGTGATTTTTTATCGGCCTCTTGTGCTGGCTCTTCAATCTCTTGTGATGGCTTCTCGATCTCCTGCGATAGCTTCTCGATCTCTTGCGACGGTTCTTCGATCTCCTGTGCTTGCTGACTCACTGCCTCATAGGTTCCACCCTTTTTGGCCAGTGCTTGGAGATTAATAAGATCTTTCTTGAACTGGGCAAGAACCATCTTTTTTAGCAGTGCATCGGGAAAGACACCAAAAAAGCCGCCTGGTTCCGCCACAAAAAGCCACTCAATCCATGTACCTTCTGGATGCGGTTTAAAGTGGTAAGTACCCGTATAAAGAAAAGGTCCTTCTAGCACTTGAAAGGCATATAATTCGTTGGGTACCAGATGTGTAATTTCACCTTTAAAGGCCAACTCACGACCAGCAAAGGTCAAACTGATTTCATACCTACTGCCCACACGCGGAGTATTATCTAGCAGCTCAGAATGCTTACATGACAATTGCCAGCTTGCATCATGACCCGGGTTGGCAAGATATTTAAAGACGTTATCAATATCGCCTGGTATGAGGAAAGCATGTTCTATGGTCACCATAGTGGTTCTACCTTCTTATATTTTTTATGCAGGAACTGGATACATCTGATCAATTGTCTGGGCCACAGCCGCCACGTTCTCAGCGAACATAATCGATGAATGGTCACCAGGCAGATCCACTTGTGTAAGCGTATCTTTGATCAGTTGATCCCAACCGAGGCTTTCCCCGAAATCTTCCATCTCATCTTTAGCCTTGACCAAGAGGATCGGAAAATCTTCAGGTTCTGGGAAATAGGTCTGGAGTGCGACGCCATTAGCCAAATAAGTGTCAAAGTAAAGTCGGAAATCTGATGGATTAGCATCCAAAGGTATAACATTGATAGCTTTAGCTTCTTTAAGCACATGGTCAAACATGTGATCTGAACTTAATTCGCGCAAGTATTGCGCTGGGATCGTCAACTTTTTCCCATAAGGGACAGCTAAATCACGAGCAAACCAAGACAAGAGCATGGCATCATCGGCATCTTCAGGTACATTTTCTGGAATTGGAGCACGAGTATCGATCATGACAATCCCTGTGACCTGCTGCCCCATTTGACGCAACTGACGACTGATCTCGTATGCAATCGCACCACCAAAGCACCATCCACCGAGGAAATAAGGCCCCTGAGGCTGCATCTTTTGCATTTCAGCAATATAGAGTGTCGCCATTTCTTCAATGGCTACTTCAGCAGCATCAGCTTCAATCAATCCTGGAGACTGAATAGCACGTAAAGTACGATTCGGATTGAGATGACGCGAAAGCTCCATATAACAGAAAGTACTACCACCAATCGGATGGAACAGCCACAACGGTTGTTCATAGGTTCCACGACGTAATTCGATTACGATGGAAGGTTTGATTTCTTTATTTTCACGGATGATCTCGCCTAAACTTTCTACAGTGGAGTACTGTGCTAGTAAGGCAACTGATAATTCGGTACCAAATACCTTCTTGAGATGATTGACAAGCTTCACCGCAAGTAATGAATGCCCGCCTAACTCAAAGAAATCATCATGTATACCCACTCGCTTAACTGACAAAATCTGCTCAAAGGTCGTACATAGCTCGATTTCGATCGAATCTCGTGGTGCAACATAATCATTGCTCTGCTCAAACACTGGCTCAGGGAACGCCTTACGATCTATTTTGTTACTACCCGTCATTGGAAATTCATCCAATTGGATAAACGTACTTGGCACCATATAAGCTGGGAGATGGATTTGCAGGGTCTTTTTCAACCCTGCCATATCAATCTCAGACCCTGTCACATAGGCCACCAGTTTCTGATCGTTGTCGGCAGTGGTCTTAACTAATACTACGGCATCTGTAATACCATCGATCTGTTTAAGAACATTCTCAATTTCACCCAGTTCAATACGGAATCCACGGATCTTGACTTGGAAGTCCAGACGTCCGTGATGGGTCAAACGCCCATCCATACGCAAACAGACTTTATCTCCAGTACGATAAAGTCGACCGGCATTTGGTAGAGATGGCAAGGTTCTGAATTGTGCATCTGTCAAATCAGGTCGTTGCCAGTAATCAATTGCTAGGCCATCGCCTCCAATCCAGAGCTCTCCCATAACACCGCGTGGGACCAACCGCTGTTGTTCATCAAGAACATAAAGCTGGGTGTTCGCCATTGGCTGGCCTAAATCAATCAATTTTGAATCGGTGATATGAGCTGCACTGGACCATACTGTAGTTTCGGTCGGACCATAGATATTCCAGAGACAACTTACTTTGCCCAAAAGTTTTTCTGCAAGTATAGGATCGAGTGCCTCGCCGCCACTAATTGCAGTCATACCCGGAATACCGTTCCAGTCGCTATCTAAAAGCATTTTCCAAGAGGCTGGTGTTGCCTGCATAATATTGATCGACTTCGCCTGCATATAGTCCACCAGCAAGTTACCATCTAGCGATACCTCACGTGGGCAGACGTGTACCACACCGCCATACATCAACGGAATCAATAGCTCAACAACCGAAATATCAAAGGCATAAGTTGTAATCGCCAATAACTGCATATCTGGCGTTGCTTGCAGCCTATCATTCACAGACAGCAAGAAATTAGCCATTGAAGGATGCCCAATACGCACGCCTTTGGGCTTCCCTGTCGAACCTGAGGTGTACATCACATAAGCGGTATCACCAAAGGCAAGTGTCTCACGCACTTGCTCAAGGGGTACAACACCAGCTCGATTAATATCTAAACGAGGCACAGAAACATTAACAGCATCCATTAACTCAGCTTGAGTCAAGATGACTTTAGGTTCAGCGTCTTCTACGATGTTATGCAGACGTTCTCTTGGGAAACTAGGATCTAATGGCACATATGCTGCTCCTGCCGCCCAAATTCCGAGGATTGCAGCAGGCAATAGCGTAGTACGGTCTAACATCAGACCTACACGATCACCATTGGTAATATTGTGTGCACGCAAATATTCAGCGATACCAGCGATATGCTGACCTAACTCATGATAGCTGACATCATGATCTCTGCAGGTCGTAGCATAGTTGTCACCACGCTCGTCAATCTGCTTCAGAATCATTGCCAATAAATCATGCTTAGAATAGTCCGTAACCTGACCATGTAGATAGCCTAGCTGGATGTTATTCGCATAACTAGGAGCAATATCTAACTCAATGAGCTTACGCTCAGGATGGGTCACCATCTCCGATAGTATGATTTGCAGCAGTTGCACCATATTTTCGGCAGACTCTGCAGAGAATATTTCGGAATTGTATTTCAGTACACCAACCAATTCACCCTGATATTCACCCCCCATTTCCAGCATAATGTCTAATTGACCTTCTTGCTGGCGAACTGGAAAGCTTCCTAAAGTCAGGTCTTGACCAACTAATGTAGCTGGATTCTGGATTGGTAAGAGTAGTTCCTTAAACTCATCCATGCCGCCTAGACGTTCCCAGAACATTCCCACCTGAGCCAATGGGTTAATACTGCCATCGCGCTTTGGTGAGACAGCCTCAACTACTCTAGAAAAGGCAACTTTTTGATGTTTTAGGCTTTGTTTTAATTGTTCTTGGACCTGTTGCGTAAATTGGCGTAATGTTTGATCAGCATCAATGTCTACATGAAGAGCTATTGTATTGACAAATTGCCCAAGCGCATTACGCAAAGAACGCTCAAGCCTACCTGCTACTGCTGTGGCAATAACTAGATTATTTTCATTTGATAGTTTGTTCAGTAGGATATAAAAGCCAGATAGTACAAGACCAAACAATGTGATCTCATAATCTTTCGCCAAGCTCACAAGCCCAGATGATACTGACTCAGGCACACGGAAAATCACCGAGCTACCTTTATGTTGCTGCACAGCTGGACGTGGGTAATCAAGCGGAATACTATGCACATGTGGTGCGTGCTGTAACGCATTTTTCCAGAAAAGTAGGCTTTCATCATCATCGTCGGTCGCATTGTTCTTCTGCTTATCCGCATACTGTGCGAACTCAATTCCGTCTACCGCATTTGACTCTGTAATTAGTCCAAAGCGCTTGCAGACATCACGCAGCAACAGACCAATTGACCAGAAATCCATTAAGGCATGATGAATCACAACTGCGACCACATAATGATTCTGACCACGTTCATAACAATGAATACGCCACAATGGTGGTTGAGTCAGGTCAAATGGTTGCTTGGTATCTTGTTCAACCAATTTTGTCAAATCAGAAGCTTCAACATGTCGAGCATCAGTGAAAATAATATTAGGATACACGCGATCCCAGATAAGTTGCTCAATCCCCTGTTCATTGGCAGGCATGCTTACACGCAATAGCGGGTAATCATCCATCACCGCTTCCAAAATCTCCATCGGTTTGTTGCCTAATGGTTGATTGACCTTTACATCAAAGGCCACCACCATATTGTAGGCACTGCAAGTTGGCTCAAAACGTTGGATATACCAAATACCAAGCTGCTCTGCAGAAATCGCGTGACGTGACAGAATTTTTGGCTCTAGGTGTGCAATGTTATTCATGAAGCAACTCCCTGTTGCAACTCAGAAACAAGATATTCGGCCAATGTATTAATTGTTGGGTAATCCCATAGTAATGTCGGCTCAAGCTCCAGTTTTGTCAGATCTTCTAAATCCCCAGAGACAGACAAAGCAACGATCGAATCAAGACCATAACTGGTAAATTTTTGCTCTGGATCAATCGTCTCAGGCTCTACACGCATTTCTTTGGCTACTAGTGTACGAATGATCGCGCTCCAGTAAGCTTTATCCTTATTCATGGGGTAATCTCCTCTTTAACTGGTTTGGCATCGCGCGGTGCCAATGCAAAATCGATAACAGATAACATATGGTTAGTTGAAATTCGGTCTAGCAAATCTGCCAATGTGCTTTCACGTACTGATGCCATAGGAGGAGATGACTCTCCTTCATCGGTATTTAAGAAAATGATCAGCCATGCACCATCCTGCAAAGCAGGCCTTAAACCATGACGGTTAAAAACCCAGAAACCCAGCACAGCAATGCGGGCAAACAGCTCGGCGTAGCCACGGGCAAGGCTAAAGCGCAGCGTTTCAAATTCGTTGCTTTTCTCAGAGTTTGAAAAGTAATCCTGAATTTTTTGATCCAATGAGCGCTGTTCAACAAGCAACTGGTTTGCTCGCTCACGTAGTGTAGAAAGCGTTTGGGCAGACAATCCTGCTGTGACATCGGTATTGTTGAGCATTTCGATGATTGTCCCGAGCGACTCCATTACCAAGTCACCATCTCGGTTAAAAATCTCCAGCTCACGAAAATCAATAGCACCTGTCTCTACCTGCAAGTCATACAACTGGCGATAGCGTGCTTTAGCTTCGGCTTGATTGAGTTGATCGGCTTTTTTACTACGACCTTTATTGGCAGACTTGAGCTGAAAACTCAGGCTGTCTAGACAGACGGTACTGCTACCATCAAATACACTAACAATCAGATGGTCTCTGAATGCTTTTTGGTACATTCCATCAGCATATGCATTTCTTAAGAAAAAACGTGAGCCAAGCACTGAAGAAGTGATCTTGGCAAGCGACTCTACATACTCAGGTACTACGACCTTGACGATTGGTGACCATGTACTGAATTGATTGATACAAACATGTAATCCACGCGCACCAACGAGTGATAACACCTCAGCCGCTAAAAGATAAGCATAGGCGGTGGCGAGTTGCTCACGCACTAGCGGAATGTTTATCACTTTTTTGTTATATAACTCGCGCTCAATAGCAAATTCGGTCGCGATACGTAGCATCGTGTCACCCGCTCCGAGCGAGAAACTACTGCAATATGCACGTGTTACCTGTAGCGTCTTGAGACCAAGCTCCAAGCCCTGGCCTTCTTCACCGATTAGAGCGTCTTTGTGAATTTCAGCATTATTAAAACCAATACCGCTAATATCTAGACCACGCATACCCACTGTTGGCAGACGGTTCAGGCTATACGTTCCTTTCGAAGCCATTTGACGCTTATCGAGCCAGAATGCACTCAAACTACGCGGTCCACGATCATTCGATGTTTTAGCAATCAGACTTAAAGAGTCACCTAAAGTGGCGCGATTGATCGACCATTTTTCGCCATTTAAGACATACTTGCTTTCACCAGATTGTGCAGTCACTTCACTAGATAACAGATCTGCACCATGTGCTTTTTCACTATAAGCTAGTGCTGGCGCAGCACCACTTAAAATTCGGTTAGCGATGTTTTGACATTGATTCGCATTACCACCGATCCATACGATCACAGACCAAGCATTCGTACTATAGGTCGAATTGATGGTTAGATCGCGTCGTGCTAACACACGATGCAGATATAACAACTCTTCACCAATTTCCATGCGCCCCCCAAGTTCTGAAGGTACATAGAAACGGTTCATACCCACCGCATTCAGAAAATCAACAGCACGCTGAGGATACTGTTCCTTTTCATCACGCTCGATGGCAGCGGACCAAGAAAAATCATTGTTGGTATCATGTACGGAGCCTAAAATTTGCTCCAGACGAGCAGCAGATTGAAACTGCCGCAAATTGGAAGTAAGTGACATGAATTTTCACTCAAATGATTAAAGGGTAAGGGTTAAAACAAAGCACTTTTCAGACGATTAAAAATCAGCGTGCGCACTTCACGTTCCTTGATCATTGAGTTGAGTAGATTGGAGCTATAACGAATCAACTGCCCCCGCTGCTCACGATCACGGATGACTTCTAAACTGTTCTTGATATAATTTCGAGCAATCACCGTTCTACGGTTTGGATGGGTCAAACAGACCAGCTGACCTCGCTCGATCTGTTCTTTAATTTTTCTTCTTCTAATTTTGCCGCTAGTCGTTTTATTTATTCGGCCTTGATGCAATAAATAGCCCCCTTCTACAGGCAAGCCAATATCAGCTGCCACTTGTTCTTTAACCTGAGTCCTGATGTTTTCAAAATTAAGAGTTTTGTTTAATGATTTCTTCTTGATCTCAAGTACAACCGTAACACCCTCAGAATCAGCAAAATTTACTGCTGCAACACAGCCTTTACGAACAGCAGGATGTGCCATTTCAACAGAGCATTCGATATCTTGTGGGTAATAGTTTTTGCCACGGATAATAATTACATCCTTAAGACGGCCAGTTACATACAGGTCTCCATCTTTGATAAAGCCCATATCACCCGTTCTTAAGTAATATTCTTTACTTGGCTGACCTGCTTCATCAAGGATCGTTGCTTCAAAGGTTTCCTGATTGATCTCAGGCTTCTGCCAGTAGCCTGCGGTGACACTCTCTCCTGCTAGCCAGATTTCACCAACTTCATGAGCTGCTACTTCTTTATGGGTATGTGGATTAACTATACGGCAATCAATGTGCGCCGAGATCTTGCCACAGCTCACCACTTGTACCGCGGTCTGATCCTGACTGGTTTGTACCAAGTGGGCATTCAACTTATCACGATCAAGAGAAATTGCATTGAGAGGTCCAGTCATACCACTGACTAAGAGCGTCACTTCCGCCAAGCCATAGCATGGCAAGAAAGTATCTAGTTTCAGTTTGGACTGAGTATTGAACTTCTCCATGAAACGCTGCATGACATGCGCTTTGATTGGTTCCGCACCGTTAAATAGTACACGTACGCGGCTCAGATCAAGCGTTGCTGCGTCTTCATCTGAAATACGATGCAAGCACAACTCATACGCAAAGTTTGGACCACCACTGATCGTGACGCCTTTTTCACTAATAAATTGTAGCCATTTAAGCGGCTTACGTATGAAGTCCAGAGGCGACATTACATAACAAGTTAGCCCCACATACACGCTCTGCAAAACCGAGCCGATCAATCCCATATCATGATAAACAGGCAACCATGTAAGGCCGATATCATCAGGTTGTGTACAAAAAGCTTCCGTAATCATGGCTTCATTTGCCATAATATTTTTGTGGGTAACAATTACACCTTTAGGCCAACCGGTCGATCCTGAAGTGTATTGAAGGAAACAAACATCATCTGCATCAATATAAGGAAAATCCTTTTCCACCAAGTCTCGCTGAAATTCCGTATCAACAGCATGTAGTATTAAACTTTCATTTTGAGCTTTTAATGTAATTAGGCCAGATAACTCAAGAATCTTTTTTGTTGTGAGCACGATTTTTGGCTCACAGTCATTCATAATATTCAAAATATTAGAAAAACCATTGCGATTAAACGGCAGGCTAACTGGTACTGCGATAATTTTAGCTTTCAGACAAGCAAAGAACGATACGATAAAGTCTAGCCCCGGTTCGAACAGCAAGACTGCACGATCACCACTGTCTACAAGGTTCATTAATATCTGAGCTTGGTGTTGAACTCGCTTATTCAGATCTGCATACGTTAGAGATTGAATCCCACCAGATTGGCGTCCCAAATACTCAAAAGCAGTCTTACCCCCATTTAGGTTCGCGTGGGATTCCAAAGTTGCAATGATATTATCCGTACACATTACAGCCATAACTTACTCCGATTAATTATAATTAACCCTTAAAACCTGCTGATTCAGAAATTAATTTCTAGTTGGGGGTTTTAATAAAAATGAATATACTTTTTCTTTAAAATATAAATTCACATTATATTTTATGCACAAGTGTCCTTTATTACACCTGTAAGGGTTTACAGGTTAGATGTTACTTATTGAAAAATAAGAAGCTAAAATATTTTTAAAAATTATTTTTTATCCAGTTATATAGTTTAAGAACTTTTAAATAATTAAAAAGCGACCATTCTTTGATCTACTTTTAGATACTCTTAAGTAAAATTTTTTAATCTTCAGATCATTACTTAGTTTTTCTTCTGCTGCGTTTGTTTTAATTTTTTTAGTTTCTATATGAGATATAATTTATAGTTCTTTTAAAGATAAATTATCAAATAATATCAACTCTCGTATAATTTTACTTTTAAGATTAAATTATTAATACCGCCTACTTAATTTTATTTCAGATAATTAAAATTTAATTTATACATTACTATAATAAACTATAAATAATTTTATTTAAAATAATAAACTTATTCCTTACTTTAAATTCATAGATTAACTTTTTAAAATAAAAACTTAAGATACACATTATAAAAATATTTAAATAAATATCATATAATTATTTATTTTATAATACCCTATATTCTTTATATATCTTTTTACAAAAGTCCCAGCATTACTGCTCGAATAGCTGCTGAAATTTTATTATTTACATTTAATTTTTGCATCGAGTTACAAAGATGAAAATTTACAGTTCTTTCAGTAACCCCAATAATCTGAGCAATCTCTGCTGAGGTTTTACCCTCTGCTGTCCAACGTAAAGCTTCTTTTTCTCGGTTCGTTAAATAAAGGTTGAACTGAGAGAACTCTACATCATTGACAATTTTAGCAATGTTGGAATGCACTGTTTGAGTCAACCAATACATATTTGTATATTGTGCTTTTTGCTCTTTTTCTGATAATTGATCGGTGGATCTTGCTAGTGTTAACATCCCTCTCGTCCCAATAAAATCACGACTTGACTGAGCCCAACCGACATTTAAACCATAAGAACGCGCCTCTTCCCAGAAATCTTTTTCTTCTTGTGTTTTTGCATTTTGACTCGACCAGACAAGAGGTTGAAGTGATACCATACAATGCTGCACAGTAGGGTCTACCTTCACGTAACGTTGTTCTATATAGCGCTTTTGCCATGCCTGAGGATAATTATTCAACATAATTGTTTTTGGTTCAGCAATAGATAGCGGTGACTGCATACCATAAGCACAATAATCAAATCCAAGCTTTGACGCTGTAGATTTGACTACTTCAAACAATTCATCTTCATTTTTTACGACCAAAAATGCTGATAATAAATCCTCTTGCCAACTTTCCATTTGCTCTCATTAGGCTCCATTCAGAAATTATTTTTTGTTCAGTTATCTCTAGTGAATCCAAATAATTAAATTGAAGCGTAGGGCTATTTTTTTACCTTTATTTCAATAGAACTCTACAAAAATCTAAAAGATTATGAGGCTGTCAAAATATTTCCACTACTTCATCTTCTTTTATTACTTTCTCAATTGCAGATTTTGAACTCATCATCCAATTAACAACACTTTTAAGCCCAAATGGTTGTAAATTATTCAGATAAACTAAATTTCTGAAAGCCTTTAAGGTTGTTATATTCAATATACAGATTATGCTTGAAAAAATTAAATTTTACAGGATGCATTTTATTCCAAAAAACATAGTTTTTAAAATAAAAAAACAATGCTCATTATTTAATCTTGAAATTATATTTTATTAATTTAATTAAATAATACATTTCAACAATGACCCAAGAAATATAATTTTACCAATCATTATATATTCAAACTAAAAAAATAAATAATTATTTAGCAAATCAAATAATTACATGGTGGCTTATTTTAGTTAAAACTATTGTTTTAATAACAAGTATAAAAGCCACCTAAAAAAGCTAAAAAAAGTAAGTCAATTGAGCATTGTCAAAAGCATTTTTTATATTATAACTACAAGATAATCATTTTTTACTTTAGCCAACCTTAATACTTGAATAATCTTCCAATAAGAATAGCTTAACGATATAGGGCATCAAATTATATTTAACCTGTTAAACATAACAGTATTTAATTGGCAATAATTTATGGTATTTATCAAAAGATTTCTATTTCAGGGTACTTGAACAGGTAGCATGGCCAACATTACCCCTCATTTTTCAATTTCGACAGATGGTTTTATTCGTATGAATGAGAACCAACTCATAAATTACCCTTTTCAACACGTTGTATCTATCGTTGAATCAACCCAAATTGAAAAATCTCAAATTGTTTATTATGGTTTTACTGAATGGGCGACATTAAAAACTCCTGCTTTAAGTACAGGATGGGACTGGGAATTTATTGAACAAAACGGTTTTGTTACTTTAAAACGAACTGGTCTGCCTAGAAGCAATATTATGATTGTTGATATATCTGGTACAGATATTGGATTTGATAGCACTGAAACATTAATCAAAAGGAAGATAGATACTTTGTTCTGGGAACAGTTCATTTATGCTCAAATCAATACAAGCTTAATCAAGTCTAAAGTAAGTCTGAATTTCTCTTAGAAACCTGTAAATTTTTACAGTTACCGCCTTTCCAGCTGTTCAGTAAAGTCACATCAAAAATAAGTGGAAGCACTTGTAGTGAATATTATTGCTGGATTTCAAAACAATTTTTCAGAAGGCTTATATAGCAAATTTAAAAGTTACCGTTATAAGGTATTTGTTGAGCATTTAGGATGGGAGTTAAACTGCCCACATAATGAAGAACTCGATCAATTTGATAAAGTCGATACAGCTTATGTGGTCGCTCAAGATAGAGACTCTAATATTATTGGCTGTGCCAGATTACTACCTACGACTCAACCGTATTTACTTGGTGAAATATTTCCTCAATTACTGAATGGAATACCTCTCCCGTGTTCCCCAGAAATTTGGGAATTATCAAGATTTTCAGCCGTAGATTTTTCAAATCCGCCTACAACAGTAAGTCAAGCAGTGTCATCGCCAGTTTCAATTGCAATTCTGCAAGAAGCGATTAACTTTGCAAGAGAACAAGGGGCCAAACAACTTATTACGACCTCTCCTCTGGGTGTAGAGCGTTTATTACGTGCTGCTGGTTTTCGTGCCCATCGTGCAGGCCCACCAATGACGATTGATGGCTATTCTATGTTTGCCTGTTTAATTGATGTGTAATGGTTTAAAGGTTAACTCTTGTCTCTCGGACATGAGTTAACCTAGTTTTTTATAATCAATAAATACGCTTATTGCGAAGAATAAATAACGCGTATCAATCAATCTTGGTTTTTAAATTTAAGTTTGTCTTTTTATAATAAGTCTCATCCGTTTTAGAGTTTCCATCACGCGGCATAAATGATGTCGATATAATTGCAACGACAGCCATACTTCCAATATAAAGCATAATTAAATATGGGTTACCTTGCCCAATACTGAGCAGCTTGGTGGCAATCATAGGGGCTAAACCACCACCCAAAACACCTGCCAACTGTACTGAAATCGAAATGCCGCTATAACGAATTTCAGCAGGAAATTGACGCGCAAAAAGCTGAGCTTGTGGCGCATACATAATTGGAAACACCACACCAATCGCCAGCACAATTGCTGTCCAGACCAGTACAGGATCTTTGGTATTGAGCATGCTAAAAAATGGATAAGAATAAAGTGCCAATACGCATAGACCAAACATAAACATATTGCGTTGACCGACTTTATCGGACAAATGTCCGCATAACGGCGTCATAAATAAAATCACGGCTGCACCGCAAATGGTGGCAAATAAAATATCTTGGCGGGGAATACCAAGTTGTGCAGTGGTATAAGCCAAAGTAAATGTTGACGCAATATAAAACCATGCATTTTCAGCAGCTCTCGCCAAAATAATGGTGATAAGTTGTTTTGGATGGTTTTTAAAAACCTGAAAGGCAGGAACTTTGACTTCTTCAGACTGCTGTTTTACTTTTTCAAAATCTGGTGACTCAGGCACTTTTACACGAATATACCAGCCCACTGCCAGTAAAATAATGCTGGCAAGAAATGGTAACCGCCAGCCCCAGCTAAACAGTGCTTGCTCAGGTAATAACGATACCAGTCCTAGTGCAATTGAGGCGAGCATTAAGCCCCCACCGGTACTGGCTTGAGGTAAACTTCCCCAGAACCCTTTACCACCTTCGGGTGCATGTTCTACTGCCATAAGCACGGCACCGCCCCACTCACCGCCCATGGCCATACCTTGAATAAATCGTAAGATCACCAAGCCAATTGCGGCCCAATATCCAATTGATTCATAAGTTGGTAAGAGGCCAATCAGTACGGTTGGAATTCCCATGAGCATCAGCGTTAACAACAACATTGACTTACGACCAATCTTGTCACCGAAATGACCAAAGACCAAGCCGCCTAAAGGCCGCCCAATAAACCCAACGGCATAGGTTGCGAATGCAGCAAGCACACCTGTAAGTGGGTCCAGATTTGGGAAAAATAGCTTGTTAAAAATGAGGGCTGCTGCTGCGCCATAAACAAAAAAGTCATACCACTCAATCGTGGTGCCAACCATGCTAGAGATGCCTGCTAATCGATGTGACGACTTTTTAGGATGTGAACCATTTCCATGTATTGTTTGCATCGTAATGTCCTTTTTAGATTTTCTTGTTTTGTCTTTTTATGCTTATGATCTGTCCTGACCATAAGCATGTTCAGGTCTCGCTTGATCTCCTTAAGCTTTTTGTGTGTTTTTAAAATGGGTTAGCTTAGTTTTTCTAAAATTTGCTCTAGCTCCGGATTACGTTCTTGCCAACGTGGTTGTTTATCTTTATCGACAATCAGTGCACGAACGCCTTCAATAAAGTCACCATGCTCAAACCAGATATCCTGTAAATCACGCTCAAGCTGCATACACTGCTGTAGTGAAAGGCCGCGCCCTAAATATTGCAGTTTCAAGCTGGTTTGTTTGGCAATAAATGAACGCTGCTGCAAAATACTAAGCATCTTACTCGCCCAAGCCTTTAAGCTTTCATCCTGTTCATTTTCAAGGCTTTGCTCAATCTCATCTAAATGCTGATATCCGAAATGTTTACGGATGCCTTCGGCAAGTTGTTTAAGCTCACTTTCGACAGGCCGAGTAATAAATCGGGTAATGATGCGTTCAATTCCCTCTTTGCTTAAACTTGGCGCTTCAACGAGAGCGTCTTGTAAAGCTTGTAACTGATCGCTTGGTACATGGTAGTCAATTAAGTCGAGATAGAGCGCATCGCTACTACTAATCTGCTCACCCGTAATTGCCATATAAACGCCAATATCATCAAGGCGAGACAGGAAATGAGTTGCGCCAACGTCCGGGAAAAAACCAATCGCTGTTTCAGGCATAGCAAATCTGGACTTTTCACTGCTTACCACAATGTGACACGCCTGAGCCAAGCCAAAACCACCGCCTAATACATAGCCATCAAGCACAACGATGATTGGCTTTTCATATTCGCGCAGTGTATTGAGCATTTTATATTCGGCACTAAAGTAGCCTTTGTAATCAGCCGTGCCATTTTTATAACTGTCGTAGAGATAGCGAATATCGCCCCCTGCACAGAAGGCTTTTGGGCTATTTGATTTGATCAAGATCGCTTGAACAGCAACATCATTTCGCCACAGTTCCAATTGGGCACCAAGCCCTTCAATCATATCTAGCGACAATGCATTGAGATGAGTCACACGGTCTAAGGTAATCACGCCGAGCTTACCTTGTCGCTCAATCATTAAGTGATTTTCTGTATTCATTTTATTGATCTCTTACTGATTTTTAAAATTTGCCTGCCGTTTTTCAACAAATGCTTGCATGCCTTCTTTTTGGTCCGCAGTTGCAAAAATGGAGTGGAACATGCGGCGTTCAAAACGTAAACCTTCGGTAAGATTCACTTCAAAAGCTCGGTTAATGGTTTCTTTGAGCATCATGTTTGCAGTTAAAGACCGCATTGCGATTTTTTCAGCGGCTTGCAAGGTTTGTTCAAGTAATTCTTCTTTACTAAACACACGTGCAACCAAACCGCTTTGCTCTGCCTCTACTGCGCCCATTTGACGAGCGGTAAGGCACATTTCCATTGCTTTAGCTTTACCAATGGCGTGGGTTAAACGCTGTGTCCCACCAATGCCCGGAATTACCCCTAAAGTGACTTCGGGTAAACCAAACTTGGCGTTGTCAGCACAATAAATAAAGTCACACATAAGCGCCAGCTCACAGCCACCACCCAAGGCATAGCCACTCACCGCAGCAATTAAAGGTTTACGGCGCTGTGCAATACGGTCTGCAAGATGAAAAAAGTCATCTAAATAAATATCGGGAAAAGCCAAATCAGCCATTTCTTTAATGTCGGCCCCTGCGGCAAAAGCTTTTTCTGAGCCTGCCAATACGATGCAACCAATTTCGCGGTCTTTTTCGAGTTGATCTAATGCCTGATTAATTTCACTAATTAATTCACTGTTTAAAGCATTGAGCGCTTGAGGGCGATTTAAGGTAATCAGTCCAACCCCATTACGCTTTTCTAATAAAATACTTTGCCACTGCATTATTTATTCCTTGTTCTGGTTCTATAGACTACGTGCGATGACTAAACGTTGGATATCACTTGTGCCTTCGTAAATTTGACAAATACGCGCATCACGATAAATACGCTCAATTGGGAAGTCTCTGAGATAGCCATAGCCACCAAACACTTGTAGGGCACTTGAGCACACACGCTCAGTCATTTCTGAAGCAAATAACTTAGCCATTGAGGCTTCGTTGAGACACGGTTGGCCTGCTTCTTTTAAACGCGCAGCGTAGTGAACGAGTTGTCTCGCTGCTTCAATTTCGGTTGCCATACTGGCAAGGCGAAATGCGATGGTTTGATGCTCAAAAATTGGTTTTCCAAAAGTAATACGCTCTTTGGCATAACGAGTTGCTTCTTCGAGTGCCGCACGTGCTAGACCGACTGCTTGTGCAGCAATACCAATACGCCCACCTTCTAAATTGGCAAGTGCGATTTTTAAACCTTCGCCTTCTTTACCTAGCATGAGACTTTTATGGATGCGTACATCTGTCAGCGCAATTTGGCAGGTATCTGAAGCATGCAGACCGAGTTTTTCTTCTACACGAATCACTTCATAACCCGGTGTTTCGCGTGGAACTAAAAAGGCACTAATGCCCTTTTTACCTGCGCTCGGGTCGGTCACTGCAAACACGATAATGACACCGGCATTATTACCCGAGGTAATAAATTGCTTGGCACCATTTAAAATGTAATCGTCACCATCTTTCACTGCACGGGTTTTGATGGCTGCTGCATCTGAGCCAGTATGTGGTTCGGTTAAAGCAAAAGCACCGATCATTTCACCTTGCGCCAGAGGCTTTAAAAAGCGCTCTTTTTGCTCGTCGGTCCCAAATTTTAAAATAGGTACACAACCAACCGAGTTATGAACACTCATGATGGTCGAGGTTGCACCATCTGCTGCCGCAACTTCCTCGAGTGCCAGTACATAGGCTAAGTTACCCGTGTCTGAACCGCCCCATTGCTCTGAAACAAGCATTCCCATAAAACCGAGTTGTCCCATTTGAGTCAGAGTTTCTTTTGGGAAAGTCCCGTCTCGGTCCCAATCGCTGGCATTAGGCTTGATTTGTTCTTGGGCGAAACTTTTCGCCATATCACGAATGAGTAATTGTTCTTCGGTAAATTGCATTATTATTTCCTTTACCCTGCTTTAGCTTGTTGTTTAGCAATTTCTTGATTACGCAATAAAAAGCGCTGAATTTTGCCACTTGGAGTTTTAGGTAATTCACTCACAAATTCAACTAATCTTGGGTAAGCATGTGCAGAAAGTCGTCTTTTCACAAACTGGCTGAGTTCTTCAGCAAGTGCATCTGAAGGTTGTACGCCCGCAGCTAAAATTACAAAAGCCTTAACGACTTCAGTACGATCTGGATCAGGCACGCCTATTACTGCGGCTTCAATCACAGCATCATGTTCAAGCAGTGCGCTTTCTACATCAAAGGGCCCAATACGATAGCCTGATGTGGTGATTACATCATCGCTACGGCCGACAAAACTCATACTGCCATCGGCATGAAGTTCGGCAGTATCACCCGTCAAGTAGTAATGACTGACGAAAGGTGATTTACGGCTTTCTTTATAGCCACCAAACCACATCATTGGAGACTGGCTAATGTCGACTGCTAAAATTCCCGGTGTGTCTGGCGGAAGTTCTTCACCTTGTTCATTAACAATCGCAACACGATAGCCCGGACTTGGGAAACCTGCTGAGCCAGCATGAATTTCATGTTTTAAACCATGATGATTACACACCACCATGCCGACTTCGGTTTGTCCGTAATGGTCATAAATTGGAGCGTCTAAGACTTGTTTAAACCAGCGAATCACTTCCGGATTAAGCGGTTCACCTGCACTACTCACCACGCGAAATTGGCCTTTTAATGGTGCCATTTGTACCGGATCTGCTGCCATCATCATACGGTAAGCTGTTGGTGCACCTGCCAAGTTGTTAACTTTATAATCTTTCACAATTTGGCATAGGCTATCTGTACTGAAACCACCTTCATAAAACAAAGTGGCATGACCTAAAAATAACGGCCCAGTAATCGCATAGTACAGACCATAAGCCCAACCCGGATCTGCAATATTCCAGAATGAATCCTCTTCGGTTAAACCAATGGCATCTTGCATATATCGACCAAAAGCAATCAGTGCTTTTAGTGGCACTTCCAATGGTTTCGCTGGTCCTGTAGTACCTGAAGTAAACATAAGCAAGAAAGGATCTTGGATGCTACGCATCACCAGATCACATTGATCGGACTGCTGCTTCACTTCATTCCAGAAATTAAAATCCCCTGCTTTAAGCGCAGTACCTTGAGCATCGGCCACTGTCATAATTGCAGGGCACTTTTCAATTTCATCGAGCTTGCTACGGTTGCCCATATCGGTCACCACCAACTTGCTTTGTGCAAGTTGAATACGGTGCTCAATCGCTTTTGGGCCAAATGCAGTAAATAGAGGCTGGTACACAGCACCAATTCGCCAAGCCGCCAAAATGGTTACAATCAGTTCAGGTGTTCTTGGCAATAAGCCTGAAATACGGTCGCCTGCTTTTACACCTTGTGCTTTTAAAAAGTTAGCAAACTGACTTGACCATTCTTTTAGCTCACGGAAGGTATATTGTTCTTTGCGACCGTCTTTTCCTTGCCAGTACAGTGCGATTTTGTCGCCATTTGTATGTCTATCACAGCATTCATAACAAGCGTTCAGTGCATCGAGTGAACCTGACAACATCTGTTTAGCAGTGCTTTCCAAATCGAAAGCCTGTACAGCATTTTGATAATCCATCATATCTTTTCCCTCAGTCCGGATTTGTTGTTATTCACGACAGGGTTTGATTTATTCGTTTAAAGCCATCCTTTGGCTTTACCGTTATGCCTCTTGTGGTAGGTACTGCTGAATAATGCTCGAGAAATCGAGATGAGCATTACCACGCATACACATTTGCTGATAAAGCTGTTGCACCATACCACCTAATAAAACCGGCTGTTTTACTTGGCCTGCGGCTTCTACAGCGAGTCCTAAATCTTTGAGCATTAGCTGAGTCGCAAAACCGTCTTGATAGCCTCGAGATGCAGGCGCATTTTCATTAATATGCGGCCATGGGTTACATACATCCGAACTCCAGCAACGACCACTTGAGGTGTTAATTACTCCTGCCAATGCTTGTGGGTCGATGCCTAACTTCACACCGAGTGCCATGCCTTCGGCCACCGCAGCCATTGAAATGCCTAAAATCAGGTTATTGCAAATTTTGGCAATTTGACCCGCACCCACATCACCACAATGAACAATATTTTTGCCCATATAGCTGAGCACAGGTTTCACCTCATTAAAGGTTTGTTCATCAGCACCGACCATGAAGGTTAAGGTTCCTGCTTGAGCACCAATGGTTCCACCAGAAACTGGTGCATCACAAATTTTAATATTCTTGCCCTGTGCAACAGCAGCAATGTCTTTAATGGTTTGCGGGTCAATAGTGCTGCTATCAATGCATAAGCTACCTGCTTTTAGCACTTCCAAGACACCATTTTCGCCTAAGTAAACCTCTTTAACATGCTTTGCGGCAGGCAACATGGTAATGACCACGTCTGCTTGTTTAGCTGCGTCCTGTGGGCTGTCGCAGACTATGCCACCTGCCTCGGCGAAGTGCTGAATAGCAACTTCACTGAGGTCATAACCATAAACTTTGATTCCGGCTTTTAGTAGATTTTGGGCCATTCTGCCGCCCATATTACCTAGACCGATAAAGGCGATATTCATCCGTGATCCCCTTAACGTAAACTAATAGTTGTATTTACACCGCCAACTTCATGGCTATCTTCAAACCAGCGACTGGTAATAGTTTTGGTTTGGGTATAAAACTGGACAGCCTGTTTGCCGTATGGTCCCAAGTCGCCAAGTTTTGAGCCTCTTGAGCCGGTAAAACTAAAGAACGGAACAGGTACAGGAATTGGAATGTTGATACCGACTTGACCAATATCAATCAAGTTTTGGAAAGTACGTGCAATAGCACCGCTTTGTGTGAATAGACCGACACCGTTACCAAATGGGTTGGCATTGATCAATGCAATCGCTTCATCGAGTGTATCGACACAAATAATTGAAAGTACCGGGCCAAAGATTTCTTCTTTATAGATACGCATGTCGGTATTTACGCCACTAAAAATCGTAGCACCCACAAAGTTACCTGACTCATAACCTTGTACTTGAACATTGCGACCATCGAGTAGAAGTTCTGCCCCTTGCTCAACACCGCTATTAATCAAGTCAATTACACGCGCTTTGGCACGTTTTGAAATGACTGGGCCAATATCCGTATTTGGCTCATGGCCTGCATTTACTTTTAGGGTTTTCGCTTTTTCGACTAACTCTTGAATCCATTGTTTACTGTCGCCAACCATCACTGCAACCGACAATGCCATACAGCGTTGCCCCGCAGCACCAAACGCTGCGCCCACTAAGGCATTTAAGGTTTGTTCTTTATTGGCATCTGGCATAACAACCACATGGTTTTTTGCGCCCATCATGGCTTGCACACGTTTACCATGTTGCCCTGCAAGGTTATAAACATGTGTTCCAACCGCAGTTGAACCTACAAATGAAATCGCTTTAATGTCTTTATGGGTACACAAACGGTCAACCACTTCTTTGCCACCATGCACAACGTTCAGCACACCTGCTGGAATACCTGCTTGAATCGCAAGTTCAACCAGCATCATGGTTGATAACGGATCTTGTTCTGATGGTTTTAAAACGAAGGTATTGCCACACACGATTGCCATTGGGAACATCCAAAGCGGGATCATGGCTGGGAAATTAAACGGCGTAATACCCGCACAAACACCCAAAGGTTGTTGCAAGGTATATGTATCTACACCACGTGCTACACCTTCAATATATTCACCCATTTGTAAAGTACCAACTGAACAGGCATGTTCAACCACTTCTAGACCACGTTGAATATCGCCTTCAGCATCTGCCAAGGTTTTACCTTGTTCAGCCGTCAATACTTGTGCAATTTCTTTCATGTTGGCACGAATCAAGTCTTGTAGCTTGAGCATGATGCGCATACGTGCCTGAATTGGGGTTTGGCGCCAAGAAGCAAAAGCATCTTGAGCAGCTTGAATAGCAGCGTCGACTTCTTCAACCGTTGCAAAAGGCACGCGGCCAATCACTTCCTGAGTTGCAGGGTTAATAATGTCTTGCCATTCTTGGGTTTTAGATTCGATAAACTGTCCGTTAATAAGTAATTTAGCGGTGTCCAATTCGATTTTCTGGATTGTGTTCATAACCTCTCCGTAGGTCATATTTTTATTGTGTTCAGTTATTAGAAAATACTTTTCTATGTATTTTCTTTATTCAGGTTTTATTTGAGACTAACAAAGAAATCTTTGACCACCAACGCAAATTCATGCACGATTGTTGTGCAAATATGCACAGGGACAATAACAAAAATGAAAGTGGATTGGGATCATCTACAGTTTTTTCTGGTTTTAGCACGTACTAAAACCTTAACCAATGCTGCACGTATTATTGGTGTTGAACATAGTACGGTAGCTAGACGGATTCAGGCTCTAGAACTTGCTTTAGGTACGACGCTATTTAAACGTGAAGCAACGGGCTATGAGCTGACACTCGAAGGGATGGCACTTGTCCCTCGAGTTGAACAAATGGAACAAGCTTTCTTACAAATTGAAAAACCGCATCAACCTTTACAAGGACGTGTGCGAATTGGCACACCTGAGGGCTTTGGAACTGCATTTTTAGCCCGCTTACTGGCTGAGTTCTCTATTCAGTATCCACTGCTTACCATCGATCTAATACCCGTGCCAAAAATGATTAAGCTTTCGCATCGTGAAGCAGATATTGTGGTATCCATTGAACGCCCAACCTCGGGCCCTTATATCATTACGCGCTTATCAGACTACTGCTTAAAAATTTATGGCAGCCAGAGCTATCTAGCACAAAATCCACCAATTCGTGGTTTAGAAGATTTAACCCAGCATCGCTTTGTAAATTATATTGATGATCTGGTGTATAGCCCAGAGCTGTATTGTCTAGAGCGTTTACCTTTAAAGCTGAATGCTAACTTTCGCAGTAGCAGTATTTTGGCCCAACAAATTGCAGTGAGTGCTGGCGCAGGGCTTGCAATTTTGCCGAAGTTTTTAGCAGATGACAAACCTGAGCTCGAAGAAGTATTAGAGCAACAAGTTCGTTTTACCCATACCTTCTGGATGCTGACCTTCGTTGATTTACAGCATGAGCCGCGCATTAAACTGGTCTGGGATTACTTGCGTAAACAAGCTGATAAATATCAACATTTGCTGGTCGATTAATCTTTTAATAAAAAAGCCAATCAATGATGATTGGCTTTTTGGTAAATCGAGAAAAGATAATTAAAAGATTTCTCGGCCTAATTTTTTCATGCGCGGCTTATAGAATGCATAGTAAGTCACACCTAAAACCACCACCCATACTGGACTGACGTAGAGCGCTTTTAATGTATCTGGCTCTAATGCCAAAATCACTAAAGTAAACAAGAAAAAGGCAATAACCGCATACGCCATTAATACGCCGCCTGGCATTTTAAAGGTTGATGCAGCGTGAAGTTCAGGACGAGTTTTACGATAACGTAAATAGCACGCCATGATCAAAATCCACACGCTAATGAACAAGATTACACAGAGTGAACTTGCCAGAGTAAATGCTTCCATTGTGTTTGGAACAAAGTACTGAAGCACTGCCCCACCCATAATGAAAATACATGAGAAGATTAAACCATTTGAAGGTACGGCACGTTTTGATAAACGTCCTAATATACCCGGCGCTTGACCATCTTTTGATAAACCGAACAACATACGGCTTGTTGAAAACACGCCACTGTTCATTGAAGACATGACCGACGACAGAACAACCAAGTTCATAATAATTGCAGAAATAGGAATACCTGCATTTAAGAACAACTCAACAAACGGGCTTTTATCGGCACGAATATGATCCCAAGGTGTTACAGACATCACCACAAAAAGTGCTAACACATAAAACAGGATAATACGTACCGGAATCGCGTTAATTGCTTTTGGTAGGTTCTTTTCTGGATCTTTCGTTTCAGCAGCAGTTGTACCAATCAGCTCAACACCAATAAAGGCAAATACGGCGATCTGGAAACCTGCCAAAAATCCGCTTACACCTTTTGGAAATATACCACCATGTGACCAGACGTTACTGATGCTTACCACGTCACCATGAGGAGCTTGGAAGTGGGTTAAAATCATGTAGCCGCCCACACCAATCAAACCGATAATGGCTAAAATCTTAATAAGCGCAAACCAAAACTCAACCTCACCAAACAACTTCACTGTAAGAAGGTTAAGGCTTAAGACGAATAGTACACAGCCCGCACTAATCATCGCTTGTTGCATGGGTGAAAAACTGGCGCCTTCGGGTAACCAGAAACTTAAATAGTTAATAACCGCAGAAAGATCGGCAATACCGACCAGTACCCAGCCTAACCAATAGGTCCAACCTATATAGTAGCCAGCCCACGGACCAATTAGGTCATACGCCATGTCGACAAATGACTTGTAATGTAAATTAGTAAGTAGTAATTCACCCAATGCGCGCATAAGGAAGAAGAACATTCCACCAATTAACATGTAGATTACAAGAATTGAAGGACCTGCGAGAGAGATGGTTTTGCCCGAGCCCATAAATAGACCGGTACCAATTGCGCCGCCAATTGCAATGAGCTGTAAGTGGCGATTACTTAATTTCCGTTGTAAATGATCAGGGGAGCCTGCCTCATCTGAATGATGAACCATTGTCATATTAGAAGTCCTTTTTATATTTTGCTTAATTTAAATCAGCAACCTATAGGGAGAAAACGAACCGTATATCGTGGGTTGCTGAGTCTATACCTCAGGACAAGATGTTCAAGTATATTTTTTCCTTAATTGATCTATCTTTTGTCCCTATTTTTTTAAGTTGCATTATTTATGTACTGCCTTCACGGCAATTTTAATTATCCAATCTCGATTCACCAGATTAGCCGGAGTTTAGCATGTGATAATGCTAGATGTCGCTTTACTCCCCCCCTCAAAACTGTGCTATTGATTCAAAAATAAACAATATTATTCCGATAAAAAAACTGATGAAAATAAAAAAAGCCAATCATGATTGATTGGCTTTTTAATAAAACTTAATGATCGTTAACGAGTTCACGTCCTAGCTTTTTCATGCGTGGTTTATACAACACATGATAGGTAACACCTAAAATAACTAACCATACCGGACTGACATATAAAGCTTTCAAAGTATCTGGCTCTAATGCCAAGATGACTAAAGTAAAAAGCATAAATGCCAAAACAACATAACTCATCAAAATGCCACCCGGCATTTTAAATGTCGATTTTTCATGTAATTCAGGACGTAATTTACGATAGCGTAAATAGCACACCATAATGAGACTCCATACACTAATGAATAGAATCACACAAAGTGAACTTGCTAACGTAAATGCCTCCATGGTGTTGGGAACAAAGTACTGAAGCACTGCCCCACCCATAATGAAAGTACAAGAAAAAATCAAACCATTTGACGGTACTGCACGTTTTGATAAACGACCAAAAGCACCCGGTGCCTGACCATCTTTTGATAAACCGAACAGCATACGGCTGGTTGAAAACACACCGCTGTTCATTGAAGACATCACCGAAGACAGCACCACCAAGTTCATAATAATTGCAGAAACCGGAATACCCGCATTTAAGAATAACTCAACAAATGGGCTTTTATCGGCACGAATGTGGTCCCATGGGGTTACCGACATCACAATAAATAGTGCTAGCACGTAGAAGAGGATAATACGTACCGGAATCGCGTTAATTGCTTTTGGTAAGTTCTTCTGCGGGTCTTTGGTTTCAGCAGCTGTCGTACCAACCAACTCAACACCGACAAAAGCAAAAACGGCAATTTGGAATCCTGCCAAAAAGCCTTCTGTACCTTTCGGAAATAAACCACCATGTGACCAGACATTACTAATGCTGGCAATAGCGCCTTGCGGAGCTTGAAAATGGCTGAAAATCATGTAGCCACCCACCCCGATCAGGCCAATAATTGCCAGAATCTTAATAAGGGCAAACCAAAACTCAATTTCACCAAATAGACGTACTGTTAAGAGGTTAAGACCCATCACAAACAACACACAGCCAGCACTAATCATGGCCTGCTGTATTGGAGAGAAACTTGCACCATCTGGCAGCCAGAAGCTCAAATAGTTAATGACTGCTGAAAGGTCCGCAATACCCACCAGCACCCAGCCTAACCAATAAGTCCAGCCCAAATAGTAGCCAGCCCAAGGACCAATCAGGTCATGAGCCATATCAACAAAAGATTTGTAATGCAGATTTGCAAGGAGTAGTTCACCCATTGCACGCATTAAGAAAAAGAACATTCCTCCAATAATCATATAAATAAAGAGAATTGAAGGACCTGCGAGGGAGATGGTTTTACCTGAGCCCATAAATAGGCCAGTTCCAATTGCACCGCCAATTGCAATCAGTTGTAAATGACGGTTAGACAGTTTTCGTTGCAGATGATCGGGAGAATTTTCCGTATCTGAATGACGAGCCGTTGTCATATTAAAATTCCTTTTTGAATTCCTTTGTTAAGATCAGCAACCTATGGCGAAAATTGAACCGTATGCCATAGGTCACTGAATCTGTTCACCAAAAAACGACTGGTTAAACCGTATCTATCTTCCTTCTGTTAGATACATCATCGTTTTTGGAGTAAAGCCGAATTACTTTTGTGCTGCCGTCACGGCAATTTCAATGAGCCAATCCGGATTGACCAAATCGGCCTGAATTGTGGCACGCGATGGAGCAACACACCCTTTTAACCAGTCAACCCAAATTGCATTTACGGTTGAAAAGTCAGAAAGATTTTTCAAATAGAGCTGCGCAGAAAGCAAGCGAGATTTATCGGTATTGGCTAATTCCAAAAGTTCATCAATCGTGGCAAGAATTTCACGAGTTTGGCCTGCCACGTCTTGCTCGGTATTTTTAGGCACCTGACCTGACAGATAAACCACTTTGTTAAAAACAGTCACGGCGCTCATGACTTCGTTGGTGTTGATCTTTTGTATATCTGAATTAGACATTCGGATTTCCTTATACCTGATTAATAAATTGAACACGGGCGGTGACAGCACACATCAGTTCATAACCCACCGTACCCGATGAAACTGTGACATCATCTATAGGTAAAATGACGCCTGTACTTGATTGCCCCCAGAGCACCACTTCACTGCCGACTTGGGCACTCTCAATACCCGTTAAATCGACTGCCAACATATCCATACTGACGCGGCCAACTGTACGCGTGCGTACTGAGTCCACTAAAACTGGAGTACCTGTTGGCGAAATACGTTGATAACCATCGGCATAGCCGCAAGCCACAATCCCAATCGTCATGGGTTGCTCTGCGACAAAGTTTGAGCCATAACCTACGCTTTCATTCGGCTCTAAATGCTGAACGGAAATAATTTCACTGCGTAAGCTCATGGTCGGCTGCAAGCCCCAATCTGCAATACTATGCGTTGGGTAATCTGGCGAGCTGCCATAGAGCATGATGCCACTGCGGGCATAATCTGATTTGAGCTGGTCTTGATAACGCAAAATTGCTGCACTATTGCTTACCGATCTTTCACCCGGTAAATCCTTCACAATTTCTTCAAAAGCAGTAATTTGATAATCAATACCTTGCTGACCGAAACGCTCGCCATCTGCATCTGAAAAATGCGTCATGTGCGTAATCTTGGACACATTTGCCAAGTTATTTAAACGTTCCCAAGCCTGCACATAATGCTGTGGTTTAAAACCAAGACGGTTCATACCACTGTTCATTTTCAAGAAAACATCAAATTGAGCTGGATAAGGATGCTGTTCTACCCACTCGATTTGCGCTTCACTATGAACGGTGAAACTGAGTTGATACTGCACACAATCAAATAAATCTTGAGGAGAAAAAACTCCTTCGAGCAATAAAATTGGACCTGTCCAACCTAAAGCGCGAATACGTTTTGCTTCATCAAGATCAAGTAAGGCAAAGCCATCTGCTGCTTTAAATGCCTCATAGACGCGTTCAATTCCGTGTCCATAAGCATTGGCTTTTACAACAGCAAAGACCTTACTGTTTGGCATAGCCTTGCGCACCACCGCCAAGTTATTTTGTAAGGCTTGACGGTGAATCACTGCGGTAATAGGACGAGGCATGATTACTTTCCTAACGTCCGTTAAGCCGCGTGTGCGTGTGAATAACGCTGAATTGAAAGGCCATCGGTACTGATATCAGTCTTATGATTCAATACGATGTCACTGATTAATTTTCCTGAACCACATGCCATTGTCCAACCTAAAGTGCCATGACCTGTATTCAAGAACAGATTTTTAAAGCGAGTCGCACCAATAATTGGAGTACTGTCTGGCGTCATTGGACGTAAACCTGTCCAGAAAGACGCCTGTGCCATATCACCACCCGGGAACAGGTCTTGAGTCACCATTTGTAAGGTTGCACGGCGGTCTTCGTTAAGACCTAAGTTAAAGCCACTTAGCTCAGCCATTCCACCTACACGGATACGTTGGTCAAAACGAGTAATCGCGATTTTGTAAGTTTCATCCAGCACTGTAGATTGCGGAGCAAAAGCAGGATCAACAATAGGAATCGTCAACGAGTAACCTTTTACAGGATATACAGGTAACTGGAGATCAAGCGGTTTCAAGAAATCACGTGAATAGCTACCAAACGCTAGAACATAAAGATCTGCGGTTAAAACCTTGCCATTTACCTGTACGCCTTTAATTTGATCGCCTTCGACAATCAATTTTTCTACGTTCTGGTTAAACTGGAAATTAACGCCTAGCTCTTTAGCAATTTGAGCTAAAGCATTGGTAAATAAATAGCAGTCGCCTGTTTCATCATTTGGTAAGTGTAAACCACCCACGAGTTTATCTTGTGCATTTGCCAAAGCAGGCTCTACACGACCGAGTTCATTAGCATTTAATAATTCGTAGCTTACGCCGCATTCTTCAAGCACGCTAATGTCGCGTTGAACCGCTTCCATTTGTGCTTCTTTACGGAATAGCTGCAAAGTACCTTTAGCGCGGTTTTCGTAGTGAATACCCGTATCTTTTCTGAGTTCACGTAAACAGTCACGGCTGTATTCAGCCACACGCATCATACGTTCTTTGTTCACAGCATAACTTTGTGGATTACAGTTTTTCAGCATTTGCGCCATCCACTGTAATTGCCACATGCTGCCATCTAAATTAATCGCAAGCGGTGCATGGTGTTGGAACATCCATTTCACAGCTTTAAAAGGAATTCCTGGTGCTGCCCAAGGGGTCGAATACCCAGGCGAAATTTGACCTGCATTACCAAAACTTGTTTCTTCAGCAGGACCTGACTGGCGATCGAGAACAGTAACCTCGGCTCCTTGTCGAGCCAGATAATAGGCACTTGCCACTCCAATAACGCCGCTACCTAGTACAATTACGCGCATTTCCATTCCCTCACGCACACCAGTTTATTTCACTAGTATATTTCTGCTTCAATAGTTTATTTCACTGTTTTTCAGGCTATAATCTAGGTAATTTTATGTTTTTCTCGCGAGAATTTTAAAAAAAGAGGAAATATCTATGCGCCCGTTAGATCGTATAGATCGCATGATTCTGGACATTTTGCAGCGTGAAGGACGAATTGCGATTAGTGAATTGGCATCGAGAGTCAACCTCTCTACCACCCCCTGTTCAGAGCGTGTAAAACGCCTTGAACGCGATGGCATTATCATGGGTTATTACGCCCGGCTAAACCCCGCCTACGTAGACCGCAATCTGCTGGTCTTTTTAGAAATTAAGTTATCTGCCAAATCTGGTGACGTTTTTGATCAGGTGGCTAGAGATTTAGTTGAGATTCCTGAAGTGCTTGAATGCCACCTCATTTCAGGTGAATTTGACTACCTTGTAAAAGCGCGTTTAAAAGAAATGAGTGCATACCGCCGCTTATTAGGAGATCTATTAAAGAAACTCCCCGCTTCTGCATCTTCACACAGTTATGTGGTCATGGAAGAAGTGAAAGAAACCCTATATTTAGATGTAAGTAAGTAAAGCGAGCATTCTTGAACTCGCTTTACTTACCTTTTGAAAATTAGAAATATTTTAAAATCGAAATATGCTTGTTTTGATGCTTGAACTTCGAGAACCACTTAACCGCTGGATAGAGTGCAAAAGACAGTACAATCGTGATTAGCCACAGCATCCATACATGGCCGACCGACAAATAACTCCCATAGTTTGCTCCCCACATACTTAGCGCAAACACATACATCAGTTTCAGCACATATAAATGCAGTAAATAAAAGAACATCGGCACCGAGCCAAACACGACCAATGGTTTTAGAAATGAGTATTGCTGCATACGTTCAAAAGCGGTCAGTACAATTAGTCCGATCCCAACATTTAGCAAAATAAACAATAAAGACGGCGGATACTTGGTGAGGTTAAAAAAGCTCATGAGGCTTAGTTGTAATGACTCAAAATGCTGCCACGGCTGGTCACCATAAACATTGATCAAACGTAGTAAAACAAACAACCCAATACTTGCGAAACCTAGACTAAGTAAAGCGAGGCCTCTTTGCTTTGCTGTATATTTTGAACTAAACAACTGGCCTAATACATAGCCCAATAAAATTACCCCAATCCAAGGTAAAACCGGATAGCTTGTACGAAGCTTAATGCCCGCAAACTCAAGCCAGCCACGTTCGTGTAAAACGAACCATATATTTTGTAGGATGTCTTGTGAGAAGTGCACAGAATCTAATAAGTTGTGTCCAAAAATAATCACCAACGCTACACCAGCAAGGACTGGCAAAGGCAAACCGACACAGCAAGCCAAGACCCCCATGCTAATACCAATGGCCCAAATCACCTGTAAATAAATGACTTCGGGTGGAAAAGTCGCTGTCCATGCAAAATTCACAAGGGTAAGCTCTAATACAATTAAAAATAAGCCGCGTTTTAATAGAAAGGCACGCGTTTGTTGTAAGTCCTGTTTTTTTGATTGAAATAAAAATGCAGAAATACCGGTTAAAAGTACAAAAACCGGAGCACAAATATGGGCCAATAAACGACTGCCAAATAATGCTGGTTCTGTTACTGTTACGTCCATTGGATCGGTAAACTGTTTATGTAAATAGAAAGTTTCTCTTACATGGTCGAGCAACATAATGAGGATAACCAAACCACGCAATGCATCAATCGACTGTAAACGTTCAATATTTTTTTCTATAGGCATAGCGGTAATCAATAAAATAATGTAACGTTATACTATTACATTATAGTTCTTTTGTCTTTTATGGCTGATTATTTATGCAACACAAATTAGGATTGTTGTCTTCGTTGGGTCTATCATTTATATCGACATTCACTTGGGCAGAAGAAACGTCAACGGTACTTGAGACCATACGCGTTCAGGCTGAAAGTACCCAAGAAGGTGTGAGCCAAAATAGCTCGGCGACTAAATTTGCTCACGATGTTTTAGATGTCCCTTTTAACCGTGCTTATGTTTCAAAACAAATGATGGAACAACAAGACGTTCAACGGATTGATGACGCATTAAGCTTGGTGAGTGGGGTTTTTCATCAAAACAGTTTTGGTGGCGGCTTTTGGGAAAACTACTCTTTCCGTGGTTTTAGTACCGACCCCAATTTAGGTGCATCCATGATTCGAAACGGCTTGAGTGTCAACCGAGGGATTAGCGCTCCCAAAGATGTCGTAAATATTGAATCTTTAGAGTTTTTAAAAGGGCCTATGGCGGCTTTATATGGACGCGGTGAAACAGGTGGTTTGCTTAACCTCAATAGTAAAAAACCACAGTGGGAAAGCGAAAGTGAAGTTAACCTACGTGCCAATACCCAAGAACAATATCGAATTAGTCTGGAACACACGGCGCCTATAAACGATGAACTGGCCTATCGTGTAGCAGTGGCTCATGAAGATAATCAAAGCTTTCGTGATCATGTCAGCAGTGAACGCTGGTTCTTTTCTCCACAGCTCACATGGAAAATTTCAGACCAAACGCAACTCGACTTTGACAGTGAATTTACAGAGCATAAAGGAACCTTTGACCGTGGTGTCAGCACAGTCAATCACCAGTTTGTGATGGACCCGAAAACCTTTACAGGTGAACCTGACGATGGCGATTTGAAAATAAAAGATTACTTTTACCAATTACGTCTGAGCCACGAGTTTAACCCTGACTGGAAGCTAAATAGTGCAGTCAGTTATAAAGATGCCAAAATGGTGGGTTTTGCAACCGAACCTCGTCGTATGCAAGCCGATGGACGTACTTTAGAGCGTCAACGTCGCTATCGTGATTATACAAGTGAAGATGTGCTGGCTCAGACCGAGTTACTGGGCAAGCTTGATACGTCTTGGGCACGTCATGAAATTTTACTTTCAACCGAACTTGGTCAACTCGACTACAAACAAAACCAGCTTCGTCGCAACCACAGCACAAGCTCACCAAACACAATTGATATTTACCAACCTGAATATGGCAAATATTTACCAAACCTTGCACCATTTACCAATACAAAAGAACAGCAGCGTTACTTTGCGCTTAATGTACAAGATCAGATCTTTTTTAATGACCAGTGGAGTGTGCTATTTGGCAACCGTTTTGATCAGGTCGAACAAGACTTTAAAAATCACCTGAGTCAGACTGAAAGCAACCAGACGCTTCACCAAAATAGTCCGCGTTTCGGAATAAATTTTAAAGCCTCTGACCAATGGGCGTTTTATACCAACTATGGTCGCTCATTTGCCATGAATAGTGGTATGAACCGCAATGGCCAGACTTTTGCTCCTGAAAAAGGTGAAAGTTATGAGGTCGGCACCAAATATAAAGTGAATGACCAAAGTGTGCTGAGTCTCGCCCTGTTTAAAATGAAAAAGCGAAATGTACTCACAACCGACCCAATCGACAGTAACTTTCAAACCGCAGCAGGCGAAGTGAGCAGTAAAGGAATTGAGTTTGACTTAAATAGCCAAATCACTGACCGCTGGTTCGTCAATGCCAACTACAGTTATACTGATGCTCAAATTGAAAAAGACCAAGACTTGGCAAAAGGTGCACGTCTAAGTAATGTTCCAAAACACCAAGGTGCTGTAAGTACCAATTATGAGTTTCTACAAGACGGCTCAACAAAAGCAGGTGTAGGTGCCAACCTTACCTATGTAGGCGAGCGTAGCGGACATAACCTTGATAATGGCTTTAATTTACCAAGCTATACCCTCGTAAACCTAAATGCTTACTATGCTCCATCTGACCGCTTACGCTATCAACTGAACGTAAACAACCTATTTGATAAAACCTACTATGTCTCAAGCTATAGCGATTTATGGGTTCAGCCGGGTGAACCATTGAATGCTTCAATTTCGGCACAGTGGAAGTTTTAATTTATCTATAAAATAAAAAAGCCCGAATTATTTTCGGGCTTTTTTATTAGAACATGCCATTTTCATTTACAAGCTGTTCGGGCTGTATTTGTCCGATATCCCAAAGCTCAGCAATTTTTCCATTTTCAAAACGGCAAATATGAACCACAGCCAAAATGGTGGCTTTGTCATTCATTTGCATTTCAAGTTTCGAATGCACGGCGACCAAAGTCCCATCTTCAATGACATGTTGAACATTAAAGACTTTATTGGGATTTTCAGCCGCGCTTTCACGCATCCCTTCCTTCAAAGAAGTCGCATCACCCGCATAATAAGGATTGTGATGCTTGAAATTAGGCGCAGTGTAATTGCTATAGGCTTCATCGACTTCGCCTGCTGCGGCAAGTTCTAGAAACCGTACCGCAATTTGTTTTTGAGATAAGCTCATGATTATCTCCTACTATTTTTAGACCTTACTGTAACAGGTCATCTTCTTCACTCTCTTCTTCGAAGACATAGGCCATGCAGCCCCAACCATCATATTCACCCTGAAATTTTTCAGCGATGCTGGCAAACCATTGTTCCAAGTCAACAATATCTGAATACTCAGGTTCCATATTAACAAAGATGGTAATTACCCATTCATTCGGCTCAACAGAGTCATCTTGGAAAAGAGAAACTTTTTGTTCTTGGTAAAGTAAATAAAGTGCACATTGCTCTGCATTTTTTTGATCATGAAAAGCAATTGAAAATTCAATTTCATGCAGCTCTGTTAAGTCATCCCCATCTTCAACCATTTGCCAAAGTACATTGCCGTTATCGTCATCGGGAAATTGTTCGTAGTCGCGATTCATTAGATTGTCCTTGTTGTTGCTCTAATTTGTATTATTCGACATCAAGAATAACCGACTTTTATTGCAGTTTGGATATGTATTCAGTTGCGAATTGCATCAAATTTTAATTTTTTAAAAAGGCACTTGCGACTCAATCACGACATCGGTTCCTTTCAGTGGATGTTGAAAAGCCAAATACGCAGCATGTAAGGCCATACGGCTTAAATGAAAACGTTTAGGTTCAGGGTGATACAGCTTGTCGCCCATAATCGGATGGCCAATGTGCATCATGTGCACACGTAGCTGATGTGAACGTCCTGTGACTGGTTCAAGTAACACTCGCGTTTGATCTGTTTTTTCATCATAAACGAGCGGTTGAAACAAGGTTTTAGCATGTTTGCCTAATTCAAAATGTACAATTTGTCTTGGGCGATTTTCCCAGTCGGTAATGAGTGGAACTTCAACACTACCCTCTTGTGCGACTTGGCCTTGCACCAAAGCAATATAATGTTTTTTGACTGTTCTGGCCTGAAACATTTTACTTACCGCGACTTCTGCATCACGGTGCTTGGCAAACATAAGTAAGCCCGACGTTGCCATATCTAAACGATGCGTCACTTTAGCCAAAGGGAACTTTTCTAGTACCCTTAAATAAGCACTGTCATGATGCTCAGGTAAACGGCCCATCACAGACAACAATCCCGCAGGTTTATCGACCACAATTAAATCATCATCTTCAAATAAAATTGAAAGCGGATCTTGTGGTGGAGCGTAAACAAAGTTGTCGTTTAAAGGCATGGTCGTAGAAACAGCAAGGGAGCATGGCGGCAAATCATAAAGAAATTTCAGACCTACCGCAAAGCAATCTATAAGCTCTCATCATGTTCCACGTGAAACTAAGAAAAGCTTTATCGTTTTTTATTCATTTCCGCCAAAAGATCTAGCTGAATTTCTTGAATATGTGCAAGCCTTTCCCACTGATGCGATAAAAGATGATCCATTTTTTCATGCAAATGGCGAATCTCAAGTTCCGCTTTTAAATTAATTTGATAGTCATGTTGAGAGCGCAAACGGTCTTTGGCTTCTTGACGATTTTGACTCATCATAATAATAGGTGCCTGAATTGCGGCTAAACATGACAGCACTAAATTCAGTAAAATAAAAGGATAAGGGTCGACAGGACGGACTACCATCACGACTGTATTTAATACTATCCAACCTGTTAAAAAGATCGCAAAACAAATCAGGAAAGACCAACTTCCACCAAATGTCGCGATCTTATCTGCCAGTTTTTCCCCAAACGTCCATTTTTGATCAAAGTCGGATTCGGTATTTCGGCTAATTAATTCATGGCGTTGCATACTGCCAATCACTTCATTTTCTAAATTAGAGAGTTCGCCCTTTTCCGAGCGTAATAGCGACTGCACATATTTAATTCGATAATCTGCCAGATCGGCCCGACAAATAAAGCTTGAGTAATTCCAATCTGGATGATCTTGGATAATTTCATCGCTAATCACATTCCGAATGACTTCACCCGAAACCAGATCTTTTAACGGGAAATTCTTTCCGCATACGGCGCATTGGCGACACTGGTTTTTATTCTCCATCTTATTCAGCTCGCAATTATAATAATAAGGATATTATATAAATGATTTAAGACGGCAACATCGTAAATAAAAATAATGCTTTAACCCAATATTTGTAAAGTTGCTGGCACTATTTTTCGATGTGCAGGAATCACCGGAACCATGTAGAGTCTTCCAAGCCAATTTTTAATATGCACCACTGTGGTTACCGTCAGGACTTGAGTCTTTTCATTCTTATAAATAGATAAATTTACATTTAAATGCTTGTCATCATCTCCAATCACTAATTCATTTTCGGTACGTTGCCGTAAGGTGAAAATTCCAATTCGGTCGCCTGTGACATATTCATTTTCTTTTTTATTCGAATCAATTTGCTTAAAACTTCCTAAGTCTTTAAGCCCAATCTTTGAAGTAATTTTATTACGCACATTCATGCTCCACTCTACCCACTCTGGAGTGTGATGGAACAGTTTAATAAGTTGCCCAAATACATTCAGGTCAGGCTGACCAAGCACAATACTCCACGAGTCGTGGAAGTAGGCATTGTTCAATTGAGATGAGATTTGACTGTCGCTAGGTAAAGCAGAAAGATAAGGCTTATTCATAAATTATATTCTTGTAAAGTATAGTTTTTATTATAGAGAATTTTTTAGGGTGTCAAGGGAAAACATCTATGGTTTACTTCAACAATCATAACTTTGTAAGTTATAACCTTGTGCCTATAAACTTTTGATCTATAGCGTCCTAAGCCGAATCGAGACCTTTTGGGTGAGTACACACTAACGTTATACGTTTTGGTGCATGCTACTCTTTTCGATCCCTATCACACCCTTGAGATATAGTTTAGCCAGCACCCTGCGGGATTGTTTTTCTAAGAAAAGCGAATTTTTAATATTTTTGGGAATTTTTACGCCATTAGACAAATTTAAAAGAATTTATTCCCATTTACTAATAACTAGTTATATTTAAATTCCACTTTACTTCTATTTTTCGGTTTATTTTACCAATTAAATCACTCTATGATCCTATTAGAAAATAGATAGTAAACATTTCTTCAATTCGGAAAACACTACTCTAGGTTTTTTATAAATTTGAAATTTTAATAAAAGCTACATCATCCGAAGTATTCAAACCCAACTAACTTCTTTCTGTTTTTCATATTTTTGTCTTGTTCTTTCTGCATTATTTTTAGATTTAATTTTTTCGCTTGAATACATTATAAAAACATATTATAAATTATTTCTAACCAAATAATTGGTTTTTTGGAACTTTATAATGAACAACAATATTATAATTTTTGGTTATGGAACAGGTATTTCCAAAGCCGTGGCACATAAGTTTGGTAAAGAAGGCTATAAAATCGGTTTAGTGGCGCGTAATGCTGAAAAACTTGAAAAAGCCATCTTAGAACTTAAGGCACAAGGTATTGAAGCTTATGCTTTTACATGTGATTTAGCGGTTCTTGAAGATATACCAAACCTAATTAAACGCATTAAAGATCAATTAGGAGAGATTAAAAATATTCATTGGAATGCTTTCCATGATATTGAAAGCAATATCTTAAAAACCCCTCCACTAGAGCTTACTAAAAGCTTTCATATTCGTGTTTCGAGCTATATTGCGACGGTACAAGCTTGCTTAGGTGATTTAGAGAAGAACCACGGTAGCATTTTATCGACAAACGGAATTTTTGCTTTCGATGCAGTGGGTATCGACTTGGTTGCCAAAGAATATTCATCGTTAGCAACCACCGCTGCCGCTCAATACAAGGCCACCAACTTACTTGCTCATAGTCTTGCTGACTCAAATGTTTATGTGAGCCAAGTCATTGTGAATGGTTTTGTAGATGGAACCCCAGAAGCGAAGGATAAAACCTACGCGGTACATCCAGAAACAGTTGCAGATCAGTTCTGGTACCTACACCAACATAAACAAGAAACGGTTTCTCTTTGTGGAGAAGCCATTCAAGCTGCTTAAACTATTTCTGATGAGAGAAGAAGTGTAATCAATTAGGCTTCTTCTCGTTTTTAAATTGATGTCTGTATGCATCCGAATTCTTTAATTATTTTTCATATTCTGCAGGATCAATTTTGTATTTTTTAAATAAAATTGAGCGTACTGAATCATTTATACTATCGTCATATTTAATAATGAGATAAATATCTTTTTTCGTCAAAGGAATAGTTTTTAAAATATCATTTAGCTCCATACTTCTGATAGAGCGTACTTCACTTGGCTGTTTAGATATTTCTGGATCTTGCTCTTCAAATTTAAAGTCTACGCCTTGTAAATTGAAATAAACCATAACTCTTCTATTTAAAGAATCACTATCATCATATAGAACTGTGCCTGCTGGAAGAATTGTATATGATGAATAGTTATCGAAATTTGATGCTATTCGTAGAGGTTTCTCTAGAACATGAATTTCTGGTGTCTTTGTACGGTTCCAGAAGTAATAATTTAATAAAGACTGTATGATGAAAAGTAAAATTAGCACGGTAATTAATAAATTCTTTTTCATATCTACTTCTTATTAAAATATCTTTTATTCTTTAACTACAAATTCATAGGTCTTATCTAAATTCCCATCACCACTAGCATAAAAACCCGCATATATATGAATCGTAAAAGTTCCCTTATATTTTGGAACTCCAGAAATTTTTAAATTGTTATAAGCATCCGCTTCATTTTCATCTATTGGGCTAATAGAGATATTCATATCACTAGGGAAATTGGTTTCAACTTCAAAAGAATATGGTATCACTCTACCACCTGATATGTTTAATTGCTGATTATATGCCTTACCTACATAGGCTACTGGAAGCCTTTCAGGCTCAATTGTATATTCGTGACCACACCCTGTCATAACTAACAATGGCACACCCAAAGTTACTAATTTAAGCTTCAGATTTTTAAACAAATTATTTTTCTTCCCATACAATTGGAAATTTTTCTGATTTAGAGACATTACCAATCATTGCAGAGAAAATGGCTTGGCATTCTAAATTAATTTTTTTAACTGAACTGATATCTATAGGTTCACAGCTTCTATTATTATTTGAGCAGAATTCTACAGATACATCAATTTTGTTATTTTCAATCTTATCTATATAAGCATCCAACATTTGGTTGTTATTAGCAGTATTTTTGCAAACTATTTTTTTCGATGATGATTCTTTTACTTTATCCAGAACTTCATTGTTCTTAAAATTAATAGAAAAATTTAACTTTTCATTACTTTTCCTAGAATGTTCTATTGTGAAATTTGAAATTTTTTCACTACATCCACTTAAAAGAATTAGCCCTAATAGGTAAAGAAATTTTTTCATTTAAAACTCTATTGGAAATTGGATTTTCTTATAGCTTCTTTTGATATCAGAATATTATCTACCATAACTTTACTGCTTTGTAATAACCCACCAAAAACTACTCTACAAGACATATTGCTAGTTAACAATTTTTCTAACTGGTTCCTATCAATACATACATTCATGGATTCATCTTCGGAAACTTTGAAGTACCCAGATGGTGTATATTTTCCTGTACATCCATAAAGGCTGAGCACAATTAAAAAATATTTATACATCCATTTTATTCAAAATTAGCATTCGTCAACTTTGCTTTATTTGATTGATAAGCATCATTTGAGTAATTTTTTCTTAATTCAATTCTGCATTCAGTATCAATTTTTGCTTTTTTAATATCGACTGAACAATCATCATTTTTACATATTTCGACATGTGCCATATATTTATATAATTGATTATTAATTTCTTCTGAATCTAAGTCTACCCCACCTCTTACCATAAGCTGATTTTCCAAACAATTTAGCTTAGAAATAGGAAATAGATTTTTTTCAGAAATTTCTTTTAAAGAAGAAGAGCTTGTAACAAAACCTTGGTATGTTTTTTCTCCACTATACATAGATTGGAAATATTTAAATTTTCCAAAATTAATATCGGTAGATTGAGAATTTATGTTTTTAGAAGTACAACCAAATAATAAAAATATCCATATACATGATAAAAATTTCATTTTACTTGAACCTTTTTTAATTCGGCTTGCAATATTTGCTCTGGTGATTTAGAAAAGAATTATGGCAGTATTTTATCGACAAACGGGATTTTTGCTTTCGATGCAATTGGCATCGACTTTGTTACCAAAGAATATTCATCCTTAGCAACTACCGCTGCTGCTCAATACAAAACCACTAACTTACTGGCTCATAGTCTTGCTGACTCAAATATTTATGTGGGCTAAGGATTGTAAATGGTTTTGCAGATGAAACACCTGAAGCTAAAGATAAAACTTATACGATCCATCCAGAAACGGTTGCGGAGCAGTTCTGGTACTTACATCAACATAAACAAGAAACTGTTTCTCTTTGTGGAGAGCCATTCAAACTGCTTAAATTATTTTTTATGAGAGAAGAAGCGTAACCAATTACGCTTCTTACAGTTTATTTTACATAAGGCCAAATGTCTGGGTCTATATAGCTTTCATCTATATGATAACCCTCTTTTTTCATATTATTTTCTTCAGTTTTACGGGCTTTTTTATTATTAGCAACTTCAGTTTCAAATGCTTGCTTTAACTGCTCTGAATTCATCTTATCTGAATCAGAGATAGCATTTCGCCCTGCATATTTAAAGTTTTCAAAGCTGTACCTCACCATATACTGTTCTTTTTTATCATCTTTATAGGTCCGTCGAAGACTAATACCCAGCTCCACATCCCCATTATACAAATTAAATACCAACCTATTTGTTTTCGAAAGCACATCCTGCCATTCTTTAAAACTTAAGATATAAGTTGGATCTATAACCTCTCCCATAGTCTCAGTCATATGCTTTAGATTATCTTGTTTATCAATTCGAGCACTAAAAGGTAAAAAATACTGCTTCCATTGTTTGTCATTAATCTGATGTACTAATTTAGTATAAGCAGTATAAGCCTCTTGGCTCGTAGTATATTCATTTGGATGCAAGCTAGCATTAATGTCCATGATTTGAATACCATCATTGCTTCGTCGAGCTACTTGTGTACCTAGCACACTGATTACATTTTCAATTTCTAAATTACTCTTTTCACTAAATACACGTACTCGACCTAGTTTTGGTGGAGTCCAATCTAATGATAAAAAATTCATCCCTGCAGGTTGACGATCAACTGGTGTAGTACTATTTTTACTAAAATCTTGCATGCCTTGTTCACCAAAATGAAGGGCTATTACATCTTGATTTTGGTTCATTGACTTATTTCCTTGGGTAGTATTATTTGCGGGCTTACAAGAGGTTAAAAAGATGCATGTAATAATGCAGATAAATAAATATAAAAAGTTTTTCATAATAGGTTTCCAGCTTTGTCTAGCATCACACCTTCCCTTCATTACTACTTGAATGTATTTTAAAATCGGCTTTACTATTTCCCCATTTAGAAATAGTTTTCAATTCTTGTTGTAAAAATGGCCTACCTTTTTCATCAAGCATTAAACGGTGATATTTTTCAGCTGCTTTACCAATCCATTTCATACGACTATCATAATCTTCAGCAATCGTACCCTTGAGAGGAGCAATGTAAACGTCCTCTTTTAATTCTACTAATTGATCAGCTTTACTACCTGTATAATTACCAAACCAATTCTTTTTTACCGCGTTTACACTATAATCACTTGATAGAACAAGTGTGGCATCTGGCATACCTATAAACCAACGTTGCATCCACGCACCAAATTTAACTGAGCAATTTTCCCAAACAACGACTTGAAGAATATTATGTTGTTCCTGTACCGCAATAGCCATCAAATGATCGAATAGATTTTGACTCGCTTTTCTATATTTACTTTTCTCATCACCTCCATTCAAAAAAGCTTTCTCAATGGCAGGTAATAAAGTAAAAGCATCATTAATTTCTTTCGTCACCTTTAAATTTTTAATACTAGGTAAACACGATGACCATGGCAAATTCATTAATGCTGGCTTAACAAATTTGAAAGTACTAGTATCTCGCGTACCTTTACAACTCTTAAAAGATTCTGAAGATGCACTCCAAGCTAAATGCCAAGGAGCAATATCCATAAACAACCACAAATTGCCACGAGCAAAAAGATTTATAGCCTCTTGTACACCGACATTATAGCCAAGCAGACTCCCCCAATGCTTAAATATAGTTGCAACTGTTTTTGAGGCAAAAGCTCCTAAGCCCATCCAATAATATCGCCCCAAAAGGTTCTTATTTCCACCGAGCTCTATTTCTAAAAATATTTTGGCATATACGGAGGCAATTCTTCTTGCTCTTGCCTCATATCCTGGCTCAAGTTTATAGCTATTCGCTTTTTGTAAGTTAGATAATCTCTTGATGGCTTCTTGCTGATATATTTCCCAAAATGTCAAACAGTCACAGTGAGCATCCTTACAACTATGTTCACTTATGTTCGTTTTACTGTTCCAATCTAAACTGTTAGACATTTTTATTTACTTCCTTGCGCTGGATCTACCCAAACTTCGGTCTCATCTACTGTTTCTAAATCCAACCATAATAAATCGAGCTTAAGCTCCTGTTCTTTGGGACTATGTATTTCTTTGGTTTGACCTTTCTTATCTGAGTTAGCAAAAATTTCTTTACCTTCAGAAGATATCTTGTAATCAATAAATGAAAGTGGCTCACCTGAAGGTAATAGCATCTTGAACCTTTCATTATAGGCTTCGTAAGCGGGTAACCCTTGAAGGTTCATACCTACCTCAGCTCCCCCCATAAATTTATGCTGTCCAGCCTTCACCTCAAACTTGCCGCCTGTAGTCATAAAAATACCCGAACCAGTAATTCTGACTTGAGAGCCGCCTGCGGTGAGCACAATTTCCTTGGATGCCGTCGCTTCGATTTTGTCTTCAGTCGAAATCACCTGAACAGCTTTACGGGCAATTAAATCTGCTCCATCACCTTGCGCCTGTATCTCGACTTTACCTTTGCCTGCATAGAGTCTTGCCCCTTCTTGCGCTGCAAAAAGGCTAATTTTATTTTGGGCGTGTGCGATCAGGTTCTTTTGAGTAGATAGGTTAATACTGTCGCCCGCAGTTTGGTTGAGCTGCCCATCTGCACTTAAGTGAATGTCTTCATTACTCGCGACCGCAATACTATTTGGGCTTGCCAGTAGCATGATCGCATCTTTGAAAGTTTTGGCTTTTGCGTTGTCTTGCTGTTCAAGTTTTTCAATAAACGATTTTAGGTTTTCTAAATGTTCTAAGGGGTCAGTTTGCTGATTTTTAGCAACTTCACTGAGTGCCTTGGCATTGCTAAGACCACCTTCAATTTGTTGTTTGGCCTCAGCTGAGTCTAAGTGTACGCCTTGGGCTTGGTCTTGTTTATGAGTACTAATGAGTAAGCCACTGCCTGCACGTACCGCGCCCCACTGGTCAGTTCTGAGTTCAAAACCTTCCCCACGACCATCGCTTTCCGCCTTGTCTTTTGGATGGCTTAAGTTACCGAGGTTGAGTTGGCTAGCTGCATGGCTGCTTTGTAACTGAGCACTGATTTGACCTGTGGTGTCATCAAAACGGAGTTGGTTAAAGCCTTTGCCGTCGACTTCTTCAGAGCGAATACCACTGAGCTTTTTGGTATCAGGTAATTGGCCTTTCTGGTCGAACTGGGTTGGGTGGCGTTCCGCTTCGTGAATACGTCCCACCACAAATGGTCGGTCAATGTTGCCATCAAAGAAGTCAATCACCACGATCTCGCCGACACGTGGTAAGAAGCGTGCTCCATAACCTGCACCTGCCCATGGGGTCAGTACATCAACCCAAGCTGAGTCGGTGTCATTGTCGTTACTGCCTGCTCCACCGTCATGGCTATGGTCATCAGCTCGGGTAAACAGGAATCGGACTTTAATACGCCCCCACTGGTCAACATGAATGCTTTCACCCTCTAGCCCCACAACTTTAGCGCGCTGCGGGTAAGCTACCGGTCGGTGTTCTAGCGGGTTATATTCAGGTACAGCTTTAACGTTGCGTCGAACGACATTGAGTTCAGCAAAGTGGCGCTGCTCAGGATTTTGCGTGTCGAGTTCAGTTGCCTTGAGTTTGTCTTGTGGTAATAGGCGTTCAAGTTGCTGTTGTAATTCTTTAGGTAAATTATTCTGGTTGTAGTAGTGCTTGCTTAAGATTAAAAACTCTTTATCAGCACTGTCATGCTGGTCGAGTTCTGGGTGTTCATTGAGTTCAAACCAGTAACCCACCTGCGCATCACGGATGTTACCTGCAACGGTAAACTGTTTAGAACTCAGGTGATGGTAAGCGTTAATGTGTTGGTTAAGCTGTTCAATTTGACTGTTGCCTGAAGCGGTAGCTTGGTCTTCGCCTTTTAAGTCCTGCATCCAAGCAGGGCTAACATGCCATGCATCTTCAAGGTTCAGGCTAGCATTGTCATAGTGTTCGCTGTGCTTTTGGGTGCCTTGTACGCTGCCACTGCCTTCTTCTTGTTGAAGGGCATCAGCTTGCCAGCGTTGGATATGAACCGAGGTTGGTTGTAAACGACGCTCAGCTTTGACTTGGGTAATGGTATCGAACTGTTCTGTTGCACTGCTGCGTTGATAGCGGATACTACGGCGTTCAAGCGCCTGATAATTTTGGTTATCGTCAATTAAACGTAAGACTTGTGGCTGAATAGAAGCATTCGGGTCCGCGACTAAAAGCTGTGACTCATCGACCAGCCAATTAATGCCTTCACTACGCCACAAACGGGTTAAAAAGTCATAATCGCTTTCGTTTGACTGCATCACAAATGGACGCATATCGTAGTCTTTGGTTAAGCCAGATGTATCAAGGGTTAAGCTTGAAGCAAATAACGGACTTTTGCCTTGCCATTCTTTAAACAAAATTTCGCTAATATCGCGCACGCTTTTATTCATAAATACGCGGCTATTGCGGCGTTTATGCCAGAGTGCAGTTGGGTCTTTTAAAGTTAAATTATAAATGGTGAGTGAGCCGTCACTTTGACCTTGGCTCGCTTCGGTAATAATACCTGTCGTTCTAAAAAACTGGCCTGTATCGGTAACCTGATCGACGGCAACCTGACAACCAATAAATTGTTTTAATGCAATATGCGCGTTGGTCGACAGACACAGTAGTTCAGCAACGCTGCCCTGATTAAGCGTATGTTCGCCCTCAATACGTTGTAAGAAGACTTGCTGATTTAAAGACTGATTTGAGAATTGGATATGTACAGCACGATTTTGTGAAACAAGGCCTAAACGTTCCAATATACTCGACACACTCATCTGCATTTTTATTATCAATCAAACTTATATTTAAGCTCTATTTTAATTAAAAAAAGACTAATCTGTCTATCTATACTCATTTTCAAAATGTAACTAGTCAAAATATGCATTTTTACGTTAATTTCTTATTCAATAGGTATGTCAAAGGTAAACTTCGATCATTTTAATGCATTTTAAATTATTTATAGATACTTAAATGATATAGCTAAGCAAGAGATAATTAATTCCCAGCACAACTTAGTGGAAACGTATTTAAGCTAAAAAATATTTATAAAAACCAATAAATTGCATATTTTTATAAATTTTAAAGTAAAGCTCTTATCTATATTTTTCTTTTTGGGTGAATGTCATTCATCAACTAATTAATTCCCACCACTTATAAAACCATATATATGACCTATTTTATTCTTTTTCTCACGCCCATATATATTTCATATTTAAATTACCCTTCCCATTTTCTAAAAACCAGACAGGTATTTACCCCACCAAAACCAAAGCTATTACTCATGACTGTTTTGAGTTCGGTTTCTCGGCTCGTTTGAACAATATCGAACTTTTTAGCTTCTTCGCGCAGTTCGGTAATATTAATACTCGGCGCAATAAAGTTATTTTGCAGCATTAAAATAGAATAAATAGCTTCATGTACGCCTGCTGCCCCCAAACTATGCCCAGTCATGGACTTTGTCGAACTGAGCGGCGGGACTTTTTCACTGCCAAAAGCTCGCTCTATGGCCAATAGTTCGGGAATGTCGCCTGCTGGCGTTGAAGTGCCATGCGTATTGATATAGTCAATCGTTTCAGAGCCATTTTGCTTGGCTTCTGCGAGTGCCAGTTTAATGCAACGTGTCGCGCCTTCACCGCTCGGGGCCACCATATCGACACCGTCACTATTGGCAGCGTACCCAACCACTTCAGCCAAAATTTTTGCTCCGCGTTTTTGGGCATGGCTTAAAGACTCCAAAACCACCATGCCACCGCCGCCAGCGATTACAAAGCCGTCATTATCTTTTGAATATGGGCGTGAAGCCGTTTCAGGTGCATCGTTGTATTTAGAGCATAATGCGCCCATTGCATCGAATATTGCCGTTTGCGACCAATGGTCTTCTTCACCGCCACCCGCCAGCATCAGATCTTGTTTGCCAGCGGCAATAAGGTGATATGCATAACCGATTGCATCGGCTGAAGTCGCACAGGCACTCGCGACTGATTGAGATACGCCTTTTAGGTTGAAAGCACGTGATAAGTTAGAGCTAATGGTGCTGGTGAGGTAGCGTGGTGCTAAATCGGGTGATACTTCGCTGACGCCTTTTTCTTTTAGGGTATGCAACATGTCGATGATAGACGCTGTTGAGGTGCCGCCTGTTCCCCCAATCACGCCATATTTTGAGTTGTTGGCAATGTCATTTACATCAAGCTTGGCGTGTTGTAGTGCATCGAGTGCCGAGTTGTATGCATACATGGCGCAAACGCCCATGTGTTTTTTTAATTCTGGATCGATGTTTTCAAAATTCATTTCGGCTGTGGCGCTCACATGACTTCGAAAGTTCAGTTTTGCATAGACTTCGTTATAGCGAATGCCTGAGCAGCCTGCTTTTAAGGACTCGGTTACTTTCTCTAATGTATTTCCAATACAGGAATTAATTCCCATACCTGTGATGACAACTCGTTCCATTCTTATCTCTATAAAAACGACAAAAATAGATCTTAACAATCAAGTTCTTTTTTGGAACTGGCAAAATATTTCTATATTTATTATTTTTTCTCATCGAATATAAATAAAAATTTAATAATAATTCTGTTATTTTAAAAATATATTTAGTTTTATTATTAAATCAAAAATATTTTAAATATTAAATTGACGTAATTAAAATCACCGATTATTATCTCGTTGCTGGCCTACATTGCCAGACGGTTTTAGCAGACCGTAACCTCGTAGCGGTTTATAGTACAATCTATAAATCGTTAGACCCTTGCGTCCCCTTTTCTTTGCGGTAGGACGGGAGGGGGACGCCCCGCGCGTGCTGGTTCTACGAGGCCAGTCTGCTAACCCCCTTTCGTTCTACCACCCTAATTAATTCGCGGTAATCTGGTGGTAGAACTCCATTTTTTAAGGAGTTGGCCATGACATTTTTTAATCTTATTTTCTCTGTTTTTTAACTATTTTATTGATTTAAAATTTGGGTTTTTACACCTTATTTTTTTTAAATTTATAAACTAATTTTATTTTAAAATTTTAATTATTTTATTTTCCTGTATTTATAGGAGGATTAACTTTTATTTAAAAATTATTTTAATCCCCCAAGAAATTATATTTTTTATTTTAGTCATAGATATAAATACTCATGAGAATAATATGAAAATTTATAAACCCTTTTTGGCTTTAAATTTCATAGTCGGTAGCTTAGGTGTTGCAGGTTGCAGCCTTCATGCTCAACAGGAGTTTGAAAAAATTTGCCTATCGGGTGGGCATAGCAAGACCAGTTGCGAATGTATTTACCAGCAACTTGAAAAAGCTTATTCCCCAAAAATGATGCAGCGCCTAGAACATGTCAGTTTGCAAAGTCCTGTTCTCCCACGGGACTTTGCCCCTACTTTTTTAAGCACTATACAGCGGTGTGACAAAAGTAGTCTGGGCTAAGCGTTGGCTTAGCTCTTTATCTCTATGTCACAATGGTGTTTTACTTTAAATCAGCGCAAAAAATTAAAGTCTGTTGTGGCATAGGGGCCTAAGTTGAATTCAAAATAAGATAAATAAAAAGCGTTCTTGTACGTTTTATCCTACAAACTTTTAAGGTTTTTGCGGATTGTCGACATCCTGCTTTTTTCCTATTATGAACTCATACAGGAACAGGATGTTCCGGAACATAAAACAACAATAATACGTTCAAGCACCAGGAGCGTGAGATACGACAGGAGTCATATCTAGTACCCAAATACGAAAAAGCCCAACAGGATGTTGGGCTTTTTTTATTGCTGTTTAAAAATGCTCTGAAAGAAAATTTTCATATTGTTTTATTCACTATATATCTTTGAACCACTTGATCGAGAGTAATTTCAGAATGAAGGCGGCCATTGTTTGCTTGAATGGTTTTTGCAGAAGCTAAATTAGATTTATAGCAATGTATATGTAACTCTGTTAAGCCTAATTTCCATGCTTCCTGAATTGTAAGTTCCAACAATTTCGAGCCAAAATTCTGCCCACGTTTAGAGGGACGAATACCTAAACCAATATGCCCACCACAATATTCAATCTGTTCATTGAGTTTAAGGCGCAAGTTAGATGCGCCAATAATTTCATTACCTTCTACTAACCAATATGTAATGTTAGGAACATGCCCTTCTTCTAGGGACTCCCCTTTTTCATAATCTCTTAGTTTATTCAAAAAACTTTCAAAATCTCTATGGTCAAACTCTGTTGTCAAAGGGTGGCGACCTTCATCTGCTAATTCATTGATATAGTCGTTATAGCTGTCTTTAAATCTCAAATGAGGTTTTACCAAAATAACGGTCATTTATTACTCCCAAGAAGTTGTTCTTTTTATAAGCAGAATTTAAAAATAACATAATATTATCAATAACAACTCTTTTTCTTCTCTTAGCCCTAAAGGATTACTCTTAAAATAGGCCCTAGCTATCCGTTTGCATGTCTCTAGTACAACATTTCCCAAGCCATTCTCTAATGTAAGATTTTTCTTACAAGCTTTTAAGGCTTTTGCGGATTGGCGACACTCTGCTTTTTTCCTAATATGAAGTCATACAGGAACAGGATGTTCCGGAACATAAAACAACAATAATACGTTCAAGCACCAGGAGCGTGAGATACGACAGGAGTCATATCTAATCACCAAATACAAGAAAGCCCGACAGGATGTCGGGCTTTTTTTATGCTTATTAAAAATTGATATTTGCACACACCTATAGCGGGGTATGCGCCTGTTCTTGCTTTTTATGGCGAATCCAACGCACCACCCAAATAACTGCAATCAGCACCACTATTGCCACAAGTGCAGGCACCAGCATTGCTGAAACCGAAAGTAAGATTGCGCCAATCCACTCACCTGTTGCAACGACAAAGTTACCCAAGCCACCTGTGGTTGCAGTTGAAACACCACGTGCAGCAACGGTACTCATTTGCACCACACCTGCCGTACCACCACCGACAATAATGGCTGCTGCCCAACTGGCAAACTGAGACATTTCTCCACTACTCACCGCCATTGTCGCTAATGTACCCGCAATCATAGCCGCAGGGGTTGCGACTGTGTCTAAGGCATTATCGACCCACGGAATATAGTAAGCCGCAACTTCACACACCGTTGCCACACCTAAAGCCAAACACACCGATGGCAGAGCTAACCATTCAAAGCCTTTCGATGGCTCAAACCAGCCCATCATGGTGGCAATGCTCATGACCAGTAGCGGCACAAACACGCGAAAACCGCAGGCAGCGCTCAGGCCCACACCAATACATAAACCCAATATCGTTTCCATAACGGTTTCCTTCTTTATGCCCATCACGGGTCTTATTATGTAAGTCTTATTTTTAAATTAACAAAAAAGCCCCATCGGGTGACAGGGCTTTTTGTTAAATGCGAACGCAAATATTATTTCATTCTTAACGTTTAAATTGTGTGCAGTAGCATTTCGTACAAGGTGGTAAAGGGTCGGTATTAATTTCTAAAAACACTCTATGACCGCACTGAGCACAGAAATAGAAGCCTGTTCCGGGTTTTTCGCCAGCTGTTACCATGATTACATTCCTATAATCGTATATATATTAAACAGGAATATAACCCAGTTAGAGTGATTGTCAATTGTCCATTTCGCCCGATGATGATGGCATAAATGCAAAAAATGTTATTTGTACGATTTATCTTACACAGATTTAGGGATTTAGCGGATTGGCTGTCCCCTACTTTTTTTCTAATATGAACTCATACAGGAACAGGATGTTCCGGAACATAAAACAACAATAATAGGTTCATGCATCAGGATCGTGAGATACGACAGGAGTCATATCTAGCAACCAAATACGAAAAAGCCCGACAGGATGTCGGGCTTTTTTATATCTTCAACAAAACATTATGTCTCAATTTTAGGCTGTATTGTTTGTTTAAGCTAAAACAATTCTTTGAGTAAAGTTAAAAAATTAATACCTTTTGTTTCTACTAATCATCTCTTTCCCATCCCATGCGCCCTTCACAAAACTCACAACCTGTTACGTAAGACTCTTCCCTTAAGTTTGTAGATTGTTCATTACACCATTCACAAGTACCATATGAACGCGAGACATCAAAACATTCTACACATAACAAATCATTTTTATTTATTTCTATAACTGTTTCATATCCTGAGCAAGCCCCACAATTAATAGGAAAGTAATTACTTACCCCATCTCTAATTGCCATATATGCAGCACTATCATCTACAAACTTTTCTTTAAGATCATCCTCATTAAAAGAGTGTTTACATATATTACATTCAGCACGAGGTTCTCCCTGAAATCGCACCTCTCCTTTAGAACACTTATCACACTTAATGATATACGCTGAATTATCAGGAGACTTTCCCTTGGGAGATTCTAGGCAGCCAACTTATAAAAGTCTTCGGCCATTTGATTTGGTGTCTTAAAACCCAAACCCTTTTGAATTCTTCGATGATTATAAAATAATTCAATGTATTTTATAATATCTGCTTTGGCTTCTTCTCTGGTTTGATAGTTGTAATGATGCACTAACTCATTTTTCAGTATTCCCCAAAAGCTTTCAATCGGTGCATTATCGTAACAGTCTCCGCGCTTGCTCATTGAACCTTGAAAACCATATTGCTCAAGTATATTTCGATATTCATGGCTGCAATATTGACTTCCTCTGTCTGAATGCACAATCAGTTCTTTGGTTGGTTTTTGATTGTGAATAGCCATATTTAGCGCATTACAAACAAGCTGTGTTGTCATGCGCTCATTTAAGCTATAGCCAACCACTTGCTTCGTGTAAAGGTCTTTTACCGCTGCTAAGTACAGCCATCCTTCAACAGTCCATATGTACGTAATATCACTTGACCATGCTTGATTTGGTCTAGTCATTGAGAATTGTTGCTCCAGCAGGTTTTCATAGATCGCTCGATTATGGTCACTATTCGTAGTCCTTTTAAAACGCTTGTGTCGCTTACAATACAGGTGGTTCAGCGCTTTTATCTGACGTACAGCGTACATACTCATTTTTATACCCTGAGCTTGTAAGTATTTGGTTAATCGAATATAACCATAGCTCTGCCTTGTCTCCTCATGGGCTATTTTCACCAATATCGTCTGTTGATTTCGTTGAATCGTTCTTTTGCTCACGCCTCTCTTGAGCCAATCATAAAAACATGAAACTGAAACATGAAGTAATCGAGCCATTAAGGTAATTGGAAAAGAATATCTTTTTTGTTTCATATAGGCGTACCTTACTGACTTTCTTTGGCAAAGTACGCTGCTGCCTTTTTTAAAAATTCACGTTCCATTTCAGCTATTTTGAGCTGTTGTTTGAGTTTTTTATTTTCTTCGAGTAGAGCGTTTAGATCAGGTGAATACTGTTTTGTACCTGCTAAAGTTCCAGCCTTTGCTTTGGTATTCCAATTTGAAAGAGTTTGCATTGAAATGCTAAGTTGTCTAGCTGTTTCCGAGACATTGCCTTGATTGGCTTCAATTAATTTGATGGCTTCAGCTTTAAATTCTGTGGTGTAAGTCTTGTGTTTCTTGCTCATGGTAAACTCCTGATGAGTGTGTTTAGTTTACCAAGTTAAAACCTCCTGTTTTTTCAGCACACATCA
>NZ_JFXL01000015.1:0-101977 GCF_000588255.1 Acinetobacter sp. 1424608 | reverse complement strand
CGGCGCAGATGGATCTCGGGTAATAATTGGAATAAATTTAAAACCTACATGCCCTTCGCCAAAAGTTTCGGCAATCTCTTGAATACGGTCAACATAAGCCAATTCATCTGCTGTACGTACACTGTAGACCAAATTGATCTTTTGATAATTAGACCAAGTTTCAAAGTCTTGTAGCATCGACAAAAATGGAGCCAAACCAGTACCTGTTGCCAATAACCATAAATCATGCGGTAAAGGTTGCTGATAACGCGCCAAAGTCAGATAGCCATATGGAATTTTTTCTAAATATAGCTCATCACCGACTTTCAAATGCTGCAGATTCGAGGTGAAGGCACCGTCTGGTACAACAATTGAGAAGAACTCTAGCGTTTCATCAAATGGAGAAGACACCACCGAATAAGCACGAACAACCAGTTCCTCCCCCACCTTTAAACCTATACGCGCAAACTGACCTGCGGTAAATTTAAAATGTGAAGGGCGAGTCATGGTAAAGCTGAAAAGTGTTGGGGTCCAACGATGAACAGATAAAACTTTTTCTACGCTAAATTTTTCAATTGACATGATTTCAACGTGGCATGAAATAGTGCGCTCATGTTAGCATGACAGCCGAAATAATGAATACTTTTAAACGTTAAGGCTTTTAAACATGCGGATGACATTACGCCAGTTGGCTGTTTTTGTAGCAGTCGCCCAAGAAGGAACCGTTACTAAAGCCAGTGATGCGGTCAGACTGACGCAAAGTGCAGCAAGTATGGCTTTAGCTGATTTAGAAGACGGCTTAGGTGCTCCTTTGTTTGATCGTTTAGGGAAGCGCTTACAACTAAATGATCTTGGACGTTTTTTACTTCCACAAGCATTAGAGATATTAGGGCGCTGTGAAGCTTTTGAACAAGCTGCAAAAGGTGAGTTACAAAGCATTGACCTTCGTATTGGGGCGACCTTAACTATCAGTGACTATTTAATGCCTGATTTAATGGCTAACTTTTTACAGCGTCATCCGCAAGCACATTTACAACTTCAAGTAGGTAACACACGCCAAATGATTGAAGCTGTGAATCAGTTCCAATTAGATTTAGCTTTAATTGAAGGTTCTTGTCACTTACCTCAACTCCAATGTATTCATTGGCGCGATGATGAATTAGCAGTGTGCTGTTCACCAGATCATCCTTTAACACGTTTAAATCGCCCACTTACGCCTCAAGATTTTCATGACATAGAATGGATATTACGTGAGGAAGGTTCTGGTACTCGAGAAGTCTTTGATAATGCTATTTTGCAAGATCTACCCGATGCCAACATTCGCTTAACGCTTGGTCACAATGAAGCAATCTTAAAAATAGTGGCAGGTGGGTTAGGAATGTCTTGTATTTCTAGATTAGCAATTGAACCTTTAAGTGAAAAAGGTCAGCTCGTCATTTTAGATACACCATTTTGGCAACTGACCCGTCCGCTTTATATGCTGGTGCATCGCCAAAAATATCAAGGTCCGGGCCTTAAAGCATTTTTAAAATTCTGCGATGAAGATCAGGCTTAAAGCCTGATTTTCTAATGCCATCGTGAGTCATTTTCACACAGCTCACCGTCATGATCACCATCCATTTTAGTGTTGGGACAATTTCTTACAAACCAACGTGCTTCTTCTAAAGAATGCATTTGCGAACAATACTCACGCCCATCACACTGAAAAACTGATGTTTCATCATTTACCCGTTCTGTTGGTCTTTCAGGTGTAAATGCTAAAGCCTTTTTCGTTTTTTCAGTAAGTTGAATATCCGGCAATTTACCCAAAGCTGCGCGCTGTGCTTCGATAATCTTCTTCTGTTGCTGTATTAATAATTGCACTTTTTCATGTGATGCACGTTGTTGAGCCTCCTGACGATAGTGCAATACCATAAAACTCACACACGCAACAATGACTAAGACAATAACGGTAAATATACTGATGTATTCACTTGGACTCAGCTTGAATTTGCTGCGTTTGGCTTTTCCCCGTTGATTCATATTTCCCCTTTTTTTTAATTTTATTATTCGTTTTAAGAAAATTAAGGGAAACTTATATCTCCCTTAATTCTAAATCTCTTAATTTTTTTAAACACCAACCAAAGTAATTGCTTAATACATTATTTAAGTAATTTTAATGCATAAGACTTAGTTCACCTAGCGTCGGAAATTTGACAATAACTCACTGGTGATCGCTTTATTGTGTTCCGAAATTTTATTTTTTTTAGTTTTTGCAGGGTTTGGGTCAACACGCTCAATTTTGATCGCTTTAAATTTCCCCTGATTATCCGCTGCAAGAAATCTTACTTTTTCATTTCTTTTCGGCTCACCTTCTGATGCAGGGAAATCAGAAATATGAAAGAAAATATCTCCTTCAGTGGTTGAAATAAAACCAAATCCCTTATCGGCGTTATATTGTTTTACTCTTCCAACATAAAACTCTTGCTTCATGATCTTTCCCCTATTTTTTCCCATCCAATCGTTGCGGTAAATAAAAAGAGACTTTCAATTCCGCTCTTAAAAAAATATACGGTTTGATGAAGTCTCTTTTTATTGCTATGTCAAAAATTAATCTTTTTGAACACTACCAAAAATCTTGTCACCAGCATCGCCTAAACCAGGAACAATATAACCATGTTCATTTAAGCCATCATCAATAGATGCAGTATAAAGCTGAATATCGGGATGTGCTGCTTCTACTTTTGCAATTCCTTCAGGAGCTGCAACTAACACCATAACACGAATATCTTTACAACCACTTGCCTTTAGCACATCAATGGCAGCAACTAAAGAATTACCCGTTGCTAACATTGGGTCAATAATCATCGCAATACGGTTCGCCACATCTGGAACTAACTTCTTATAGTAAGTACGTACTTCTAAAGTAGCCTCATCACGTTCAAGACCTAACACACTAACTTTGGCACTTGGAATCAGGTTAAGTACGCCATCAAGCATACCAATACCTGCACGTAGAATTGGTACAATCGTTATTTTTTTACCAGCAATACGCTGAGTAGTAACATTGCCAGCCCAACCTTCAATCTCACAATCCACAACTGGTAAATCTTTGGTTGCTTCATATGTCAATAACATAGTCACTTCTTGAGCAAGCTCACGGAAATTCTTAGTACTGATGTCAGCACGACGTAATAAACCTAATTTATGACGAATAAGTGGGTGACGAATTTCTTGAATGGCCACAGATGTTACCTAAAAATATAAAAACGTATTTATTATAATCTTTTTTTAACTATCAATAAAAAAAAGCCTCCATATTTGGAGGCTTTTTTGTACACAAGAATTATTGCTGTTGTGAAAGCATGAAATGTAATGGAGATAAAATTTCTGCTTTTAACGCCAAATTAATCATTGGATCTGGATATACACCCAAAATAATTACTAATGCAGCAGCAGCCAACACCATTAAACCACCCACTTTTTGTCCCCAATGTGCATCAGCATCAATACGAGGAGTTTCAGGTGGAGTCATATACATAACAACCATCACACGTAAGTAGTAATACAAACCAATACCACTACCTACAATAATCATTGCAGCTAAGAACCAGTGTTGAGTCGTTACAGCAGCCATAACAACCAAGAACTTACCAATGAAGCCCGCTGTTAATGGAATACCAGCCAAAGATAACATCATGACTGTTAATGTTGCTGTAAGTACTGGACGACGCCAGAACAAACCACGGTAGTCTGCAAGGCTTTGTGCTTCATCTACATTGTTATATGGGCTAGACATTAACGCTACTGCACCAAAGGCACCAATAGTTGTTAATACATAAGTCACCACATACACAGTTACGCTACCTAAGCTCGCATATGTCATGCTAATTAAAGCAATTAATAAATAACCAAAATGAGCAATAGATGAATAACCCAAAATACGTTTTAAGTTCACTTGACGAACAGCGAGCAAGTTACCGACTAAAATTGACAATACAGCAATAATTGTCAAAACAGTCACTAGCGAGTTCACCATGATTGCGCCAGAAGCAAGCAAATAACGTACGAACAAACCAATTGTTGCAACTTTAGCAGCAGTCGCTAAGAAAGTTGCCATTGGAGCTGGAGCGCCTGCATATACATCTGGTGTCCATTTATGGAACGGTGCAAGCGATAATTTGAATGCAACAGCAAAGATAATGAGTGCTAAACCTAATAACACCATTGGCTGTTTGATTGCACCAAATAAAGCTTGAACAGAATCATAGAATGAAAGCGAACCAGTATAAGCGTAGATATACGCCATACCCATCAACAACATTGCAGAAGCTGTTGCAGAAAGCACAAGGTACTTAATGCCCGCTTCAAGCGATTGACTACGTTGATATGTATAAGCAAGTAAGCCATATACAGGAATCGACATTAACTCAAGGCTAATGAAGAAAGATGCATAGTGAGAACTTGCAACCATCAACATTGCACCAGCTACAGAAGCAAGTAACAGAAGATAGAGTTCTTCGCGGTTGTCTTTATAAGTCTCGATATAAGCATGAGACAAAGTACAACAAGCCAATGATGCAACTAGAATCATGAACTGATAGAACAAAGTAAATGGATCAACCATAAACATGCCCATCACATTTGCCGGTACAAATTTACCGCCAAATAGTTCTAGCAAGATATAAAGTGCAGCAAGGTTTAAACCGACAACAGAAGTTGTTGCGATTAAATTATGGTTACGTTTAATTGAAATTAACAACATGACGACGACTGTTGTCAAAGCAACAATCATCACCGGTGCTAAAGGCATAAGCGTAGAGAATGATACTGTGAAGTTCATGATTATTGGATCTCCACATGGTCAAGTTGAGTAGCTGTTTGCTGAACAGTTTCAACGACTTCTTGTACTGGCACATAACTATTGACCAACCACTGCATACTTGAATGAGATACATCCAAGAATGTTTGCGGGAAGATACCAAGCCAAACGAGACCAATCGCACAAATCATCAAAATAACAACTTCACGAGCAGATAAGTCTTTTAATGGACTAGTGTAGTGTTGCTTTTGTTCAGGGTTTGGCTCACCAAATAAAGCACGGTGAATCAAGATCAAGCCATATAAACCTGCAAATACAAGGCTGATAGAAGCAAGAATCGTGAAGGCAGGATATTTATTAAATGAACCCATCAAAATCAGGAATTCACCAATAAAGTTACCTAAACCTGGCACACCAACAAGAGCAGCTACGAAGAACATTAAGAAGAATGGTAAGTATTGGAGTTGACCACGAAGACCACCCATCAAACGCAAATCACGTGTATGCAAGCGCTCGTAGATTTGACCAGACATAATGAACAATGCAGCAGATGACAAACCATGTGCCAACATCATGATCATTAAACCTTGGAAGGTCAAAATATTACCTGCATAGATCGCAAGTAAAATGAAGCCCATGTGTGAAATCGACGTATACGCAAGTAAACGCTTCATGTCAGTTTGCTGGTAAGCACACCAAGCGCCGTAGAAAATACCAATCAAACCGAAAATAATCGCGATATCTGCAAACTGTGCAGAAGCTGCCGGGAAGAATGGAATTACAAAACGGAGCAAACCGTACGCTGCAGTCTTAATCAAGATACCAGCCAAGTCTACAGAACCCGCTGTAGGAGCTTGAGCATGCGCATCTGGTAACCAGCCATGCAATGGGAAAACTGGTAACTTCACTGCAAAACCGATAAAGAAGCAGATCATGAAACCATACGCGAAGCCAGCAGGTAAACGATTCGCTACAGCTAATAAATAGTTGTAATCAAAACCGATCATACCAGTCATCATGTAGCCATAGACCACAAGGCCAAGGATACCGATTAACATCACTAAACCAGCGATTTGTGTATATAAGAAGAACTTTGTTGCAGCGTAAACACGTGAACGACCGTTTGAACCCTTATGCCCCCATAACGCAATCAAGAAGTAGATTGGTACAAGCATCATCTCCCAGAAGAAGAAGAATAGGAACAAATCAATTGCCAAGAACACGCCAATAACGCCACCTAAACTCCATAATAAGTTTAAGTGGAAGAAACCAACATTCTTTTGAATCTCGCCCCATGAACATCCAACAGCAAGTACACCCAGTAAAGCTGTTAACAACACCATGAGTAAAGACAAACCATCCACGGCTAAGTGAATGCCAATACCGAGAGACTTAATCCACGGTAAGTAGAACTCGGCTGACCAAGTTGGGACTTTCGAGCCCAACTCGTAGCTATAAGTACCATTTTGCCAAAGTGCAAGACCTAAGCCCAATGTAATGAGCATACCAATTAAGGCAATCCAGCGTGGCAAAGTTTTGTCGAGTTTATCGACTAACCAACAAGTAAAACCTGCAATGAACGGAACAAGGATCAGCGCGGGTAAAATTAAATTGTTTTCCATTTTATTTCCCCACTACCTGAATAACGATCAAGATCATCAATAACACCACTACACCGAGTGACATGCTTGATGCGTATTCACGCAATGAACCTGTTTGACGTGAGCTTGTGAAACTGTTTCCGCCTTTAACAAGCGCAGGAAAAACAAGCCATAAGCTGTCAATCGGATCACGACCAAATAGTTTGGCGAAGAATAAATAAGGTTTAACAAAAACGATGTCATACAACGCATCGAAACCAAATGCAGTACGACAAATATGAGCTAAGCCAGCACCAAGACTTGTTTGAGCAAACGATTTCACTGCACCGTAAGCAAATGCAAATAGACCAATACCAACAGCTAAACCAACAAGCGCAATGCCTACAGCTAAATGCTCTGCCCCATGCATGCCTTCTACAAATTGTTCAGCAACATGGAATTCAGGAATTTTTGCTGTATTTAAAATACCAGCTACTGGACCTTTTAATGCAGCACCCACAAAAGTAGACAATACTGCCAAGATACCTAATGGCGCCCAGTAAGTTGCACCTTTAATCTCATGATAATGCGTATTTTCTTTACCGAAGAATACAACCCAGATTAAACGGAAGGTATAAATTGAAGTCAGGAATGCACCTGCTACACCAGCCCAATATAAAGTGTGGTATAGAGCAATTGATTGACCTTGTACCCAAACTTCACCAAGAATTGCATCTTTTGAGAAGAAGCCGATTGTTAAGAATGGAATCGCTGCTAATGCACCACCACCAATCGCGAAACATGCAAATAGGAATTTGTTTTTGTAGAACAAACCGCCCATTTTGAAAATGTTCTGTTCGTGATGGTAAGCAAGAATAACTGCACCAGAAGACAAGAATAATAATGCTTTGAAGAATGCGTGAGCTAACATGTGGAACAGGCCAGCTTGATACGCTTCTGCACCTACAGCCATAAACATATAACCAAGCTGACTCATTGTTGAGTAAGCCAAAATACGTTTGATATCTGTTTGCACGAGAGCAGCAAAACCTGCAACTAATAAAGTTACAGCGCCTGTTACCGAAATGAACTGCATCACTTCAGGTGCAAGCTCAAATACGCTAAATAGACGGCAGCATAAGTACACCCCAGCCGTTACCATTGTTGCTGCGTGGATTAATGCAGAAACAGGTGTTGGACCTGCCATCGCATCTGCCAACCATGTTTGCAATGGAATTTGAGCAGATTTACCAGCAGCACCTAAGAACAACATTAATGCAGTCCAGATAGTAAGTGACGAACTCTTCGTCATGACTTCTGCTGCGTGTTCAACGATGTACTGAGTATTAAGCGTACCAAATTGTTGGTAAAGCAAGAATAAAGCGATAAGTAGGAATACATCACCTACACGGGTAACTGTAAATGCTTTGATCGCTGCCCAACCATTTGCAGGGTTTGCATAATAGAAACCAATCAGCAAGTAAGAGCATAGACCTACGCCTTCCCAACCTAAGAATAACAACGCTAAGTTGTCACCCAATACAAGCACAAGCATGCTTGCAACGAATAGGTTGAAATAAGAGAAGAAGCGCGCATAACCTTCTTCACCACGCATGTACCATGATGCAAAGATGTGGATTAGAAAACCAACACCTGTGATCATGCCCATCATGAGTAAAGATAAGCCATCTAAATGTAAGCTAATGCCAGGAGCGAAACCACCAACATTGAACCATGTCCAAAGGTTTTGAACAAAAACCTGTTGGCCGCTGTTGGTAAATGCCATACCAGCAATCAATGCAAATAATGCAGATAAACCTACAGAACCCACACCGATAATTGCTGCAACATTTTCAGAGAGCTTATCACGCCCTGCCGCCAATAAAATAAAACCGATTAGCGGAAATAATACTGTTAGATATAAATAACTCATCCGCGCATCTCACTAGCAGCATCCACATCCAAATGATGGAAGCGATGATAGAACTGAAGGACAATCGCAAGACCGATACACGCCTCTGCCGCAGCAAGGGTTAAAATCAGAATGAACATGACTTGTCCATCTGGTTGTGCCCATACACTACCTGCAAGAACGAATGCTAACGCAGCAGCATTCATCATGATTTCAAGGCTCATTAACATAAATAGTAGGTTGCGTCGCACCATTACACCGTAAAAACCGAGTGCAAAAAGAATGGTTGCAACAATCAAACCATGTTCTAAAGGGATCTGGCCCATTATTCTTTTTCCTCTTCTGCACCTGGTTCACGTTTACCTAAGTGGTATGCTGCAACAAGGGCTGCTAGCAATAACATCGCGGCAACTTCAACCAATAATAAGTAGTGAGTAAAGAGCGCTTGACCAACAACTTTTGGTCCAATTACTTGTGCTCCAAGTGGTGCAGAGATGGTTGTATATTCACCACCAAGCATCCAAACTAAAAGCAAGCCAAGTAAAAAGCTCATGAGTGCTGGATATGCCCAAGCATCTGAAGAAAGCCATTTACGCTCTTGTTCCACAGTGTGTTGCCCTAAGTTAAGCATCATCACAACGAATACGAACAAGACCATAATCGCACCAGCATAAACAATGATTTCGAGGGCGCCAGCAAACGGCGCACCTACGATCATGAAAATACCAGCAACAGCTAGTAATGAAACAATCAGACTAAGCAATGCATGTACAGGGTTCGTGTTAGTCACTACACGAACCGTAGAAACGATGGCCACGAGCGCCATCAAATAAAACGGCCACATCATGGTAATAGACTCCGTACATCGATTGGTGCACTTTCTTTTTGTGCTTGACCTTTCTCTTTACCGTTAATTGCCATACCAGTTACACGGTAGAAGTTGTAGTCTGGGTATTTACCTGGACCTGAAATGAGTAAGTTTTCTTTCTCATATACGAGGTCTTGACGTACGTATTCGCCCAACTCGAAATCTGGAGTTAACTGAATCGCTGTCGTTGGACATGCTTCTTCACACATACCGCAGAAGATACAACGAGAGAAGTTGATACGGAAAAACTCCGGATACCAACGACCGTCTTCTTTTTCAGCTTTTTGCAGTGAAATACAGCCAACTGGACATGCAACCGCACAAAGATTACATGCCACACAACGCTCTTCCCCATCTGGGTCACGTGTCAAGATAATACGACCACGATAGCGAGGTGGTACAATTTCCTCTGCTGGTACTTCTGGATAAAGAATTGTGTCACGTTTACGGAAACCATGGGTAAATACCATGAATAACGTCCGAACGATTGACCCAACTCCAGCTAGAATTTTATACATTTTGTACTCCCTGCTGTCTTAGGCCTGATTCATCAGAATCACAGCACCAGTTACCAATAGGTTAACCAACGCCAGCGGCAAACAAATTTTCCAACCGAAGTTCATGACTTGGTCGTAACGTGGACGCATTAAAGAACCACGTGCCAATACAAACATCATTACGAAGAATGCTGTTTTAATCACAAACCAGAACACTGGTGGAATAAATGGAATTTCTAAATTGAATGGCGCTAACCAGCCACCAAAGAATAAAGTCACGATCAATGCAGAGATAAGTACAACGTTTACATATTCAGCAACGAAGAACATACCCCATTTCATACCGCCATATTCAACATGGTAACCTTCAGCCAATTCTTGTTCTGCTTCAGGTTGGTCAAATGGGTGACGGTGAGTTACCGCAACACCAGCAACCACGAAAATCAAGAAACCTAAGAATTGTGGAATGATGAACCAAACGTCACGTTGAGCTTCAACAATTTCACGAAGGTTAAATGAACCAGCGATTGCAACTACGCCCATTAACGAGATGCCCAAGAACACTTCATAAGAAATTGTTTGAGCAGCTGAACGCAAACCACCGAGTAATGAATATTTGTTATTTGATGACCAACCACCGAATAACACTGCATAAACCGCAATACCAGCCATAGCCATAAAGAACAACAGACCGATGCTCATGTCTGCAACACCCAATGCAGGGCTTACAGGAATAACCATGAACGAAAGCACCGCAGTTGCCATCGCAACTGCCGGAGCTAAACGGAAAGTTAATTTATCGGCAAATTTTGGTGTCCAGTCTTCTTTGAACATGATCTTAAGCATGTCGGCAACGATCTGGAACATACCACCAGGACCAACACGGTTTGGACCATAACGGTCTTGCCACCAAGCAAGTAAACGACGCTCAATAAAAGACATCAATGCAGCAACAAGTACAACGACAAGCAAAATCACAACTGCTTGAACCACTGCATAAGCAATTGGCCAGTTCTCAGCCCAAAGTGGCGTTTGACGTATAATTTCTTGATTCATGAATTACACTCCTAATGCCACTGAAACAGGCTCAGCTAAGGATACTGTCGGTGCTAAACCAACTGGGTAACCGATATAACCTGTAGGTAAATATTCAATTACTTGTACAGGTAAGCTCACTGTAGTTTCGCCTGCTTTAACTGTAATACGTTGACCTTCTTGTAGGTTCAAACGCGTTGCGTCTTGTTCGCCTACAGCAAATACAGCTTCAGGAATACGAGTTTCCATTGCAGGTGTTTTAATCGTGAATTCACCAGAACCAAAAATATGGTGCATTGGTACAAGACGGAAGCTTTCAGGGTTTGCAACTACTGCAGTTGGAGCAACATAGCTACGTGCTGGACGTTTTGCTAAACGGTCAAATAAACGAACGCCTGAATCACCACCTTTTAAGTGCCCCCCCACTTCATCTTGGTATTTGTTCCAAGATTGTGGAGAGTTCCAACCTGGCGCCCACGCAAATGGTACAAGCGAAGAAGCTTTTTGCGGACCTACATAACCTTCCATAGAGAATGTTAATGCTGAGTCTGGGTCTGTCGGTTGCTTAGGTTCATGAACAGATAAAGGTGCACGAATTGCTGTACGACCAGAATAGCGACGTGGTTCACGAGCAATTTTCAAACCATGTACACGATAGCCTGCATCTGGTGCAACATCTTGAATTGCTTCAAGTACCGGAACATTTTTAACGATACTTTCAATGACGTCATCAAGCAATGTCCAATCAACTGGCTTACCTTTAAGACCAGTTTCAATGGCATGCAACCAACGCCAAGATTCTTTAATCGCGTATTCAGGTTTGTAGTAGCTTGGATCGTAAACTTGATAGAAGCGCTGAGCACGACCTTCTTGGCTTACAACAGTACCATCACCTTCGGCAAAGCTTGCTGCTGAAAGCACAATATCCGCCTGTTTCACAGTTTCTGTTTCGCTGTGATCAAGCACGATTACTGTTTCAGCTTTATCAAGTGCTGCTTTAACTTGAGCAGCTGGTAAACGACGGAACAAGTCATTTTCAACAATAACAAGTGTGTCGTAGTCTTGAGCAAATGCTTGTTCAAGGCTTAAGCCACCAAACAATGCCAAGCCCATAGAGTTCACTTCAGGAACTACAAGGCTTAAACCAGCTTTTGAGCCAAGGTTTTGCGTTAACTCTGCTGCAGCTTCCATAATTGAAGCATCTTGCAAGCTCGTACCCGCAATAATTAACGGTTTGTTTGCTGCTTTTAAAGTGTCTGCAATAGTTTGAGCAAATGCTTTTGCATCGTCATCTAAACCATTAACTGTTTCACCTTTAACTGCCGCAGCAACTGCAAAACCTAAACGCGCAATGTCATTTGGAGAGGCAACAACTTCACCAGTTGCAACATCAGCAAGACGAGTTTGAGTTGCAGCCAAAATATAGATCGGAGATTTCGCTTCCTGACCAATACGTTGTACTGGTTCAGCCAACCAATCTGGCGTACGTGTTTTTGCAGCCATTTCGCGAGCTTTGTTTTTCGCAGCTTGACGAACTGACAAAGCCATACGTGGTGCAGTTTGGGTTAAATCTTCACCCAAAATTAATACTGCATCATAGCTTTCAATTTCACGCATGTTCGGGTTGTAAATACCTTCTGTTTGCATGATTGAAGCAGCAAGTTCAACAAGTTTTTGCTCTTTTTGTGCAACACCTGTTGAGTAGTTTGCCTGGCCTACAAGTTCACGTAATGCATAGTTTGATTCTAAGCTTGCACGTGGTGAACCGATACCTAAAACTTTTTTACCTTCAAGTTTCGCAATTGCTTGATCTAAAGCTTGGTCAACAGAAACAGTTGCTACTGTTTCGCCATTACGGAACTGAGGTTGACGTGGACGATCTGCACGGTTTACATAACCTGTGCCAAAACGGCCTTTGTCACAAAGGAAGTATTGGTTAACCGAACCATTGAAACGGTTTTCTACACGACGGATTTCGCCATAACGCTCACCCGGAGAGATGTTACAACCTGAAGAACAGCCATGACACACGCTTGGTGCATATTGCATATCCCATTTACGGTTATAGCGCTCTGAATGAGTTTTGTCGGTAAATACACCTGTTGGACATACTTCAGTCAAGTTACCAGAGAATTCAGATTCTAAAGTGCCTGATTCTGGACGACCAAAGTAAACACGCGATGCATTGGCAAACACACCAAAGTCTGTACCGCCCGCATAGTCTTTGTAGTAACGAACACAACGGTAACAAGCAATACAACGGTTCATTTCATGCGCAATGAATGAGCCTAGTTCTTGGTTGTAATGTGTACGCTTAGTAAAACGATAGCGACGACGGTCATGACCAGTCATTACAGTCATATCTTGTAAATGACAGTGACCACCCTCTTCACACACCGGACAGTCATGTGGGTGGTTGGTCATTAAGAACTCAACGATAGATTCACGAAAATCCGTTGCTTCTTTGTCTTCAATCGAGATATAGGTATTGTCAGATGCTGGTGTCATACATGACATCACAAGACGTCCGCGCGTATCTTCAGGATTTGCATACTGAGTTACGGCACATTGACGACATGAACCAACAGAACCTAAGGATGGGTGCCAACAAAAATACGGAATATCAATGCCAAGGGATAAACATGCTTGTAGCAAGTTTTCTGATCCATTGACTTCGTACGATTTTCCATCGACATGAATTGTAGCCATAGTCGAATCCCTTAAGCTTGTTCTACGTTGCTAGTTTGCACGACAGGACGATTCGTCACTTTCGCTTCAAACTCGCTACGGAAATGTTTGAGTGCGCCCATAAGCGGCTCCATCGCACCTGGTGCGTGGGCACAGAAAGTTTTACCAATCCATAATTTACGAGTAAGTTCTTGTAAATGATCGATATCTTCTTTCTTACCTTCACCTGTTTCAAGTGCTTTAAGCGCTTTAACAGCCCATGGCAAACCATCACGGCACGGTGTACAGAAACCGCATGATTCACGCGCAAAGAATTCTTCAAGATTACGGGTCAACGACACCATACATTGAGTCTCGTCTACCACCATCAATAAACATGTTCCTAAACGAGAACCTGCTTTCATAATGGTTTCAGCATCCATTGGTAAATCAATGGTATCTGCAGGTAAAAAGTCAGTTGACGCACCACCTGGTAACCATGCTTTAAGCTTTAAGCCTTCACGCATACCACCGGCATGATCTTCGATTACTTCACGTGCAGTCGTACCAAATGGTAGTTCCCAAAGACCAGGGAATTTAACTTTACCTGACGCACCATAAATCTTAGTGCCTGGGTCTTTTGATTTACCAGCTGATAAACCGATATACCACTCTGGACCACGAAGCATGATTGCTGGCAAGTTGTTATAAGTTTCAACGTTGTTCACAATCGTAGGACGACCCCATGCACCAGCAACTTGCGGGAATGGCGGTTTAGTACGTGGGTTAGCACGACGACCTTCAAGTGAGTTAATCAATGCAGTTTCTTCACCGCAGATATAACGACCTGCACCAGTATGCACGTGTAACTCGAAGTTCCAGCCAGAACCTAAAATGTTGTCACCTAAGTAACCTTTAGCGCGAATTTGCTCAAGCGCTTCATTTAGGTATTGAGCAGCTTCGATATATTCGCCACGGATGAAGATATAGCCTTGAGTTGCTTCTAAGGTATAACCTGCAATTAACATACCTTCGATCAATTGGTGAGGAAGTTTTTCCATCAACAAACGGTCTTTAAAGGTACCTGGTTCCATCTCATCAGCGTTACAGATCAAGTAACGTGGGCCACCATCGTTTGGCGCCATAAGAGACCATTTGATCCCTGCTGGGAAGCCTGCACCACCACGACCTTTTACAGTTGCAGCTTTAATGACTTCAAGCACTTCAGCAGGTTTCATGCCTAATGCTTTTTTAAAGCCAGCATAACCTTCAAGTGCTTCATAGTCGTCAGCGCTATGTACGGCATCTTGTTTGCTTAAACGCCAAGTCAGTGGATGAGTTTCCGGATTACCGTCGCCATAAATTGGTTTTGGTTCAGTATTCATACATACTTCTCCAATAACTGTTTGACTGATGTCACTTCAACTAAACCGTGAGTATCTTCATCAATCATTAACGTTGGGCCTTTGTCACAGTTGCCTAGGCAGCAAATTGGGAGCAGTGTAAAACGACCATCTTGTGTCGTTTGACCAAACTGAATACCTAATTCACGCTGGAATGCTTCAGCTAATGTTTCAGCACCCATTAAGAAGCAAGCAATCGAGTCACAAAGCAAAATTACGTGACGACCTACAGGCTGGCGATAGATCCGGTTGTAGAACGTTGCTACACCTTCTAAATCTGCCACACTAATCGTCAATAATTGTGCGATGGCGTTCATTTGAGCATCATCTACCCAACCGTTACGGCGCTGTACGCACTTTAATGCATCTAAAGAAGCTGCACGTGGGTATGGATAGTGACCAATGTGATGTTCAATTTCATGGATTTCTTCAGCAGTCAAAATCCCTTCAACATTCACACGTGGTTTTTTATCAGTCAGAATCATCATTTTGCGTTACCTCTTAGCGATCCACGTCAGCCATAACCACGTCAATGGTCGCCAGATAAATGATTAAGTCAGACACTAAACTGCCGTTAATCACTGAAGGAATTTGCTGTAAGTGAGTAAACGTCGGTGTACGGATACGAGTACGATAACTCATCGTTGCCTTATCCGAAGTCAAGTAATAAGTACTTGCACCTTTCACAACTTCAGTCATGAATGACGCTTCACCAGCAGGCATGACAGGACCCCATGACACGCTCAAGAAGTGCGTAATCAAAGTTTCAATATCTTGTAACGTCTTATCTTTTGGTGGTGGAACAGCCAATGGGTGATCCGCTTTATATGGACCAGAAGGCATGTTATCCAAACACTGTTTGATAATTTTGAGTGACTCAGTAATTTCACGGAAGTGAACAAGAACACGAGCGTAAGCATCGCCTTCATACTCAACTGGCACATCAAAATCAAAGTTTTCATAGCCACTGTATGGACGATATTTACGAACGTCGAAATCAATACCTGTTGCACGTAAACCAGTACCAGTTACACCCCATGCAAGCGCAGATTTTGCATCGTATTGAGCAACATTACGTGTACGACCAATAAACACAGAGTTTTTAAGCGCAGCTGTGTAGTATTCGTTGAGACGTTTTGGCATCCACTCTAGCAATTCTTTAACAAGTTTTTGCCAGTTATTTGGAAGGTCGTGTGCTGTACCACCAATACGGAACCATGCTGGGTGCATACGGTAACCCGTAATTGCTTCAACAATGTCGTATACTTTTTGACGGTCTGCGAACATATAGAATACTGGTGTCATACCACCGGCATCCTGAATTGCCGTACCACAGTAAAGTAAGTGGTTATTAATACGGAACAATTCGTTCAACATGACACGAATCACTTGTGCACGCTCAGGAACTTTAATTCCTGCAAGCTGTTCAACTGCCATTACATATGGCATGTTTTGCGCACAACCGCCCAAGTAGTCAACACGGTCAGTATAAGGAATGAAAGAGTGCCATGTTTGACGCTCAGCCATCTTTTCCACACCGCGGTGGTGATAACCGATATCAGGAACACAGTCTTTCACTTCTTCGCCATCTAACTGCAATACAATACGGAACGCACCGTGTGCAGATGGATGGTTAGGACCCAAGTTCAAGAACATGAAGTCTTCATCAGCGTTACCACGCTTAAGACCCCAGTCTTCAGGTACAAAGCGTAAATGTTCCTGTTCGAAATCTTGCTTCGCTTTGTCTTGCATATACGGCGTATATTCTGTCGCACGTGCTGAATATTCTTTACGAAGCGGGTGACCTTCCCAATAAGTTGGCAACAAGATACGACGGAGCATTGGATGCCCTTCGAAATTGATACCGAACATATCGTAAGCTTCACGTTCATACCAGTTGGCATTTGGCCAGATATTTGTCGCTGTCGGGAGGCTAAGATCATTTTCGTTCAAGGCAACCTTGATACGAATGTCACTATTACGCTCAAGCGATAATAAATGATAGAACACAGTGAAGTCAGATGCTGGTAAACCATCACGATGTTGACGTAAACGCTCATCCATCGCTGATAAGTCAAACAGCATTACATAAGGACGTTCCACTTTACGCAGGAACATGAGGACTTCTTGCACGCGTGCGCGCTCAACCCAGACTGTTGGAAACTCTTCAAAAGTCGCCTGCACATAGAAGTTCTCACCAAACTTGGTTTTGAGCTCTTCTACGATTGCAAATGCTGGGCGTGAATCAACTGGTGTTGATTCTGGCATAGCAATGTCAGTTTCAGCCATTGGCTTGGCTTCCTATTTAATACAAATTCTGTCAATTTTCTCGATGAACATATCGGTCAGATATGTCAAAACACCGTCAAAAAATTATTTAATCTCATCCATAGAGCGTAAGTTTTTAACGGCAATACGCTGCGCATTCTTACGATCACGTTCTGGCATCATCTTTGGCTTATACACTGGCTGAAGATCATCACCAATCACGGCAGAAAGCGGGCGTCGCTCTAATTGAATCTGGTCTTGCAAAAGCATTAACGCTTGAATTAATGCTTCAGGACGAGGCGGACAACCTGGGACGTACACGTCAACAGGAATAATTTTGTCTACACCTTGTACTACTGAATAGATGTCGTACATACCTCCAGAGTTTGCACAAGCACCCATTGAAATAACCCATTTAGGTTCTAACATTTGTTCATACAAACGTTGAATAACCGGAGCCATTTTTACAAAGCAGGTACCTGCAACAATCATCAAGTCAGCCTGACGAGGTGAAGCACGAATAACCTCTGCACCGAAACGGGACAAGTCATGCACGCCTGTTAAAGTCGTTGCATATTCAACGTAACAACATGAGGTACCAAAGTTAAATGGCCACAAAGAGTTTTTACGTCCCCAGTTTACTGCTGTATGCAAGACATCCTCTAAACGAGTCATGAATACGTTTTTATTCACTTCCTCTTCAAGCGGATCAGTCACAATTTGGCGTTCTTGCAATGGGTATTGATCAGCATCCGGATTCGCGCGGGTCAGAGTATATTTCATCCCGACTTACTCCTTTTCAGATGACAATGCAGGTGTAGTTTTTGACTTAACACGACCTGATGATTGGGCTGGAATCTGGCCAGTAGGGTCAGTTACGAGCTCTTCAATAGAGTTAAAGCGTGTAATTTCAGCAATGTCCATTGTTGGTGAACCGACTTTAATCTTCTCACCAGCTAATTTACGGCGATCTGCCGGTGCCCAACTTAAAGCACCTACAGAGAAGGCATAAACAAGCGCAATTAATAGATCAACGACAAAGATTACAACAGTGGTATATCCCAACCACCCTACTTCACGCACAGAAGTAGACCATGCATAGAGGTAAAGGGCCTCTAAGTCGAAAACCACGAAGAAAATTGCAACTAGATAGAACTTTGCAGACAGGCGAATGCGAGCGCCACCAGCACTCACGACACCTGATTCAAACTGCTCTTGCTTAGCACGTCCCCACGATTTTCCCCCGAGGAGTAAGGGAACTGTGAGCATAAAGACGCAAAGAAATGTAACGCCGATCACGAAGGCGATAATCGCCCAGTCGTATGGAGTAATGGCACTCATGCGGGGATAACTCCTGGCAGGCCTATTATTTAACAAAGAATGTATGTATTGGCCTTTGAATACACCAAACACAAAATTAATCCCGCCAATTGTACCTGATTTCTAATTTCGCATGCTAGTTGAAGCGTCTTAGTCTTTTGGATGATTTTCCAATCAAAAGTATTGTTCTATGTCTTGTAGAGGGGGTTTCACCGCTTATAATCGGTTTATTTGATAGTTTTCTTAGTTGTAATGATTTTTTTCATTTTTTGATTTTTAATATTATTTGCACAATTGCTCAATCGGTCAAAATAAACACCTTACTTTTTTATAATATTAGACGGTTTTTTATTGTATTCATCTTCCCCTCTGAATTATGATGAATGTTTAATCATGCATTAATATTTTATTACTCTTGGATAAGAGTGTTTATCATTAAGGGCAGCTGATGCCATACTCACTTCGTGAATTTTCATTTTCTTCTTCCCTGAAGTTTTTTTTCCTATTTACTCTCATTATTTCAATATGCTGCTTTATTGGAATTGCATCTCGCCCCCTTAGTTTTCTTGCATTTTTCTGGCCTGCTAACTCCGTATTTTTAGGTCTACTCATTCGATTTCCGCAAACACGACAAGTGGGTAGTTTTGCAGGAGCTTTTATCGGTTACATGATTGCCGATTTAGTTAAGGGCACTCCTCTTTTTCTCACCCTTATTTTAACTGCCTCAAATTATCTATATGTCGTCATGACATTAGCACTTGCAATGTTATTTGGCCGTTATATAAAAGCTGCGTATCGAGGCTATTCTTACTTGGTTTTATTTGCTCTGTGCGGTATTGGTAGCATAACCGGTGCTTTTTTTGCAGCAACTTTTGTACCGATGTTTAATACCAAATTTATGATTGGCAGCTTTTGGGCTGAGTTTGGTTATTGGGTTACATCAGAACTTCAAAATGCCTTACTGTTATTGCCAATCATTTTAAACTTCCCTCCTTATCTTAAAATAAAAAACTACATTAAAGGTAATCAAGTATATGTAAAGGCTGTTGATTTTCTGCCTTTATTGGCTGTCCTCATTTCAATAACTGTCAGTTATTATGACTCAGGTCCAGGTTCCCTACTCTATCCAATTGCCGCATTAATCTGGTGCGCTATACGCTATAAACCCATTATTGTGGCTCTCATTACTTCTTTTACGAGTGCGTATATTATTTATCATGTCTCTGGTCATTATTTATTACTGTATCCACAAGATTATTTAAGCAATACTATTTCTATCCGTATAGGGCTAATCATGATGACCATTGCACCACTTACTGTTTCCAGTATTAGTGCACTTCATTCTGAATTAATTCAAAAATTACAACATGCTATTGCCCATGATGAACTCACATCGAGTTTAACTCGACGTCAGTTTTTACAATCGGTTCGTTTACTCCAAGAAAAAGTACAAAAAGAACATAAAACCTCTGCATTTTTTATGTTGGATGTCGATCATTTTAAAAAGGTGAATGACAGTTATGGTCACTTGATTGGTGATAGAGCCTTACAAACCTGTGTAACCACCATACAAAATATTCTGCACCCTCATGACTTACTGGGTCGTTTTGGAGGTGAGGAATTCGCAATTTTTATTCCTGACACGACTAAAGAAGCTGCTTTTGAACTTGCAGAAAGAATACGCATTAAAATTAGTCAGCAACCAATATATGTTTATGGCAAATTACCTATTTTTGTACAGGTCAGTATTGGCATTAGCTTATATTCTCCAAACTACCACCGATCTATTGAAAGCTTGTTTAAAGAAGCAGATGACGCACTCTATCAAGCAAAGCGCCAAGGTCGTAACCGAGTTTTTATTTCTTTGTAATATTTTAAAGTCATTATCTAGTGTAATGAATTTTATACAATAACTTCTGTTTTGCCATGTATGCTAATAACAGATAATAAGGAGAAAAATGTATGAATCTAGAATATACGCATAAACCAGACTATTACTTGTTTGCACAATTACTCGTGCGACATATAGAAAGCTATATTCAAAAACACCCAGATGCAGATAATGCCATTTTTGACTTGCGAGATGTCTATGAAATTTTTAGACAAGATTTCGCGTCAACCACAACAAATCTAGAAGGCATTTTACATATTGCGGATTCATATAGAGTTGAAACTTTGAATGGAGACCAGCCTCTTATTCAAAAATATCAAATCGATGCTAAAAACAATTCGCTGTTAATTGACTTTAATACAGATGCGCTAAACAGTTTAAGAAGCGGGAAACCAATTTTAGAACCTGATGCCACTCAATTATAAATAAACCAATAAAAAAGCACCTTATGCAGGTGCTTTTTTATTTGCCTTTAATGGCGGCTGTTTAAAGCGATGTGCTGGCCACGTCATGACAAAACGTGCGCCTCCCAAGCTTGGGCTTTCATCTACTTTAATTTCACCACCAAACCAATAAGCAATACGGCTTACAATCGAAAGTCCTAAACCATACCCACCAGATGCACGTGTACGGCTATCATCTAAACGTGCAAAGGCTTCAAATACACGTTTACGATCTTGTTCAGGAATACCGGGACCATCATCTTCAACACAGACAAAAGCCATGCCATCGCTGTGAATACCGCCAGTAATACGCACTTTGTTATCACAATAACGAACAGCATTACCTACTAGGTTTTGTACAACACGGTGAAGGTAACGACGCTCTGCATCTACTTTCACATATAAAGGTGGTGGAATAAGCTCAATTTCTTTCTGTGTTTTTAACGCTTCGGTTTCAACAGCAACCTGATCTAACACTTCAAAGAGCACAATTTCTGCAAAATCTAGCGAAGGTGTACCCTGCTCTAGTTTTGCATAAGTCATGATTTCATCAATTAAGGTATTGAGTGCTTCAATATCTTTATCAATCATGTCGACCTGATGCATACGGTGATTGTAGTCATCTTCTTCGGCTAACATTTCTGTACCAAAGCGAATACGTGCAACAGGTGTTCTCAGCTCATGAGATACCGCTCTCATTAACTCACGTTGAGCTTCAATTAAACGCTGAATATGATCAGACATATTGTTATAACTTGAAGCCAAGTTTGCCATTTCGTCACTTCCTTCAATCGGAACACGCAATGACAAATCACCCGATTTCATACGGTTTAATGCGTAACGCACTTGGCGAATTTTGCGCTCTAACGGCAAAATCAAACCGTAAACACCCAAACTTAATAAGAACAGGCTAAATAAGGTAATCCCCGCCGAAAGCTGTAAAGGCATCCAGTTAAACATTGGAACAGGGCCCAACACTAACACTTGTGCCGGATGATTCGGGATTGGAGAGACAATCGAAATGGTCGTACCACGTACTGTTGCACTATCTTTGTACAACATGACACTTTGGTCTTGGCGTAAACGCCCAATCTGTTCAGAGTCCAGATTTACATCTTGAATGTTTTGAATATTGATTGGATATGAAAAGTGTTTTTGAATCTTGGCAAGGTACTCTTGTTCCTGCCCCGGATAAAACATTAAGTAGTCGAGTACAAAAATAGGAAGAGCCTTCATTTGGCGTTCACTAATTTTGTCGACTTTTATAGATAAGTAATGTTGTGGGTCGTCACGCAAACCAATAATGACATACGCAATGCTATTACTGGCATCGTAACGAACAACAGATTTTTGTGCTTCAATCCGCTTTTTCTCGGTTCGAGACAATTCAACCTTACTTGCATCAGTATAGTAAATTGGAAGTTCGAGCAAATCAGATGCATCAGAAATCCAATCTATCTTTTGCTGCTTCCCAGGTTGTCGAGCGACCCCTTCACTAATGACATAAGAAATACCATCAGTTAAAGATTCTCGGTATTCTTGTGCGCGTTGGTAGTTGATAATTTGTACCAGTAAATACCCAAAAACAGCCACCAAAACAACAAGAATTACCAGCCCCGCATATATTCGCAGGAATATACTGTGTTTAAACACTCGACCAACCTTATAGGAAGTTTAATCAGATTTTACAATCCATTGGTTTCTTTAACAAACAAGTAACCTTTACTACGTACAGTTTTAATACGTTTTGGATTTTCAGGATCATCGCCAATTTTTGGACGAATACGCGAAATACGTACGTCGATTGAACGGTCTTGACCGTCGTATTCGATACCACGTAAACGCTCGAAGATATCTTCACGCGATAAAATACGACCAGCGTTTGAAGCAAGCAACCATAACAAGTCATATTCAGCACTTGTAAAGTCAACAAGTTCACCGTTTAACGTTACAGAGCGGCCGCCATTGTCGATGACTAGGTCGTCAAACTCGATACGTTGAGCAACTTCATCTTCAACAGTTTTATCTGTGCGACGTAATAGTGCACGAATACGCGCTAATAATACACGTGGTTGAACTGGTTTAGCGACATAATCGTCTGCACCCATTTCTAGACCAAGTACTTGGTCCATGTCTTCAGTACGCGCAGTCAACATCAAAATAGGTTGATGGTAGTGTGGGCGAACTTCACGACAAACGGTTAAACCATCTGCACCCGGCAACATGACATCCAAGACCACAAGATCTGGTTGTTCACTAATAATACGACGAATTGCACGGTTACCGTCAGTTTCTACACCAACTTCCAAACCGTTGCGGATTAAATATTCTTGAGTTAATCGCGCTAAACGCTCGTCGTCTTCAACGATCAGAATCTTTGGTAACTTTTCTTCTTGGCTCATATCATTGCCCCTATAAATCTCATTACATGCATCTTAAAAATCTTGCAGATACATTCGTTTATCATTTGCAATATACACACGTTTACATTGTAAACAAGTAGGCGTTCACCAAACTGATACATGACAACCATGTTTTGTTGCATTTTATTAACCTTTGAATTTTCAAGTATTTTTGATATCTGTTTATTATTCTTATATGTCATAATCTATTCATATTTCCTATGTATGAATATTAAACAAATTATTTCTTAGATGAATTTAAATTCACTCAAGTGTTTGTTTTTTGAGTTATCCACAAAGTTATCTATAAGTGTTTTTTCATAGCTTTGGTATGCTATCTCCCGACAAATCATACAGATAAAAAATTACTAAAAAGTCAAGATTGATCTAGCTTAAAAAATCCCGTATCTTGTGTTGAAAATAAACTTTAACTACTAAGTCTTGTGTTTATCCCTCAAATATCGTGGCATGTTTTTTGCTCGGTTCAAACGGTCTATGAACATAACAAAAGTGACAATGGAGCTATGCTGGCATGAGCGTAATTACTTCGACTCCTGGTCAAATTCAGGTGATTAAGCGTACTGGAGATGTTGCTGCATTTGATGCAGAGAAAATTTCTGTTGCGATTGGTAAAGCTTTTCTTGCTGTGGAAGGTCAACAGAGTTCGGATTCAAGCCGTATTCATGACCGTATTACCCAGTTGACGGAAATGGTATTAAATACTTTTAAACGCCGTTTACCATCGGGCGGTACGATCCATATTGAAGAAATTCAAGATCAAGTAGAACTTGCTTTAATGCGTACTGGGGAACAAAAAGTTGCCCGCGCTTATGTAATTTACCGCGAACAACGTGCTAGCGCTCGTCAGCAAACAAATTCAAACCACCACCCTACCTTGCAAGTTACTGATGCAAACGGTCAGCTTCAACCACTTGATTTAAGTGCACTGAAAGCAACTGTAAATAGAGCTGCTGAAGGCTTAGAAGGTATTGAGGTTGAAGCAATTATCGATGAAACCGTTAAAAACTTATATAACGGCGTAAAAGAAAGCGATATTGCAACAACTATGATGATGGCAACACGTACACGTATCGAACAAGAACCTAACTATACATACGTAACTGCGCGTTTGCTCCGTGATGAGTTGGTCAGCACTGGTTTAGCATTCTTAGGTTTACCGGCAGATACAGCTGAAAATAATGCACTTGAAGCATTCTTGAAAAAAGGTGTAGAGCTTGATTTGCTTTCACCAGACTTGCTTAAGTTCGATTTAGAAAAACTAGCAGCAGCGATTCAGCCTGAACGTTCTAACCAGTTTACCTACTTAGGTTTACAGACTCTATTTGACCGTTACTTCATTCACTCAAACGGCGTTCGCTTCGAATTACCACAATTATTCTTCATGCGTGTGTCTATGGGTCTTGCACTGAATGAGCAAGATAAAGAAGAGCGTGCAATCGAATTTTATAACTTGTTGTCTAGCTTCGACTATATGGCTTCTACGCCTACCCTGTTTAACTCAGGTACATTACGTCCACAGCTTTCAAGTTGTTACTTAACAACGATTGGTGACGACCTTTATGACATTTATGGTGCAATGCGTGACAACGCGATGCTCTCTAAATGGGCGGGTGGTTTAGGTAATGACTGGACACCAGTACGTGCCTTGAACTCTTATATTAAAGGTACAAACGGTAAATCTCAGGGTGTTGTTCCATTCCTTAAAGTTGCGAACGATACTGCTGTTGCGGTAAACCAAGGTGGTAAGCGTAAAGGTGCGGTATGTGCGTACTTAGAAACTTGGCACTTAGACATCGAAGAATTTTTAGAACTTCGTAAAAACACAGGTGATGACCGTCGTCGTACTCATGACATGAACACTGCAAACTGGGTTCCTGACCTATTTATGCAACGTGTGTTTGAAGATGGCGAATGGACACTATTTACTCCATCTGAAACTCCAGACCTCCACGATTTAACTGGTGCTGAGTTTGCTGAACGCTATGCATACTATGAGTCTGTTGCGAAAGAACAGAACATGTTGCACAAGAAAGTACGTGCGAAAGACTTATGGCGCAAAATGCTTTCTATGTTGTTCGAAACTGGGCATCCTTGGATCACGTTTAAAGATGTATGTAACTTACGTTCACCACAACAACACGTTGGCGTAGTTCACTCATCTAACCTATGTACTGAAATTACGTTAAACACAAACCAAGACGAAATTGCAGTATGTAACTTAGGTTCGATCAACCTTGTTCAACACGTTAAAGGCGGCGTATTAGACCGTGAAAAGTTAGCGCGTACGGTTAAAACAGCAGTTCGTATGCTCGATAACGTTATCGACATTAACTACTACGCTGTACCACAAGCGAAAAACTCTAACTTGAAACACCGTCCTGTTGGTATGGGTATCATGGGCTTCCAAGATGCGCTTTACGAAATGGGTATGGCTTACGGTTCTGATGAAGCTGTGAACTTTGCTGACGAGTCAATGGAAGTGATTAGCTACTATGCAATCCAAACTTCAAGTGACTTGGCTGTTGAACGTGGTGCTTACTCAACATTTAAAGGTTCATTGTGGGATCAAGGTATCCTTCCAATCGACTCTTTAGAAATTGTTGCTAAATCTCGTCCAGAACGTATGTTCGAAGTTGACCGTACTCAACGTTTAGACTGGGACACTTTACGTGCCAAAGTTCAAAAAGACGGTATGCGTAACTCAAACGTAATGGCGATTGCTCCAACTGCAACCATTTCAAACATTTGTGGTGTTTCTCAGTCTATTGAGCCAACATTCCAAAACTTATATGTGAAATCTAACTTGTCTGGTGAGTTCACTGTTATTAACCCTTACCTTGTTCGTGCATTAAAAGACCGTGGTCTTTGGGACACAGTAATGGTTAACGACCTTAAACACTTTGAAGGTTCAGTACAAAAAATTGCTCGTATTCCTGAAGAATTAAAAGCAATCTTTGCTACTGCGTTTGAAGTTGAGCCACGCTGGATTGTTGATGCTGCATCACGCCGTCAAAAATGGATTGATCAAGCACAGTCTCTTAACCTTTACATCTCTGGTGCAAACGGTAAGAAACTTGACATCACTTATAAGATGGCATGGTTACGTGGTCTTAAGACGACTTATTACCTCCGAGCTTTAGGTGCAACTTCTGCTGAAAAATCTACAATTAACACAGGTGCGTTAAACGCGGTTAAACCTGCAACTGTAGAAGCGGCAGCACCTGCAGCAGCGCCAGTAGTAGAAGCGAAAAAACCTGAAGCAGTTGAAGAAGACGGCTTTACTCAAGCAGCTCCGGTTCCTATGGCTTGTTCAATCGACAACCCAGATTGCGAAGCTTGCCAATAATTAGCTTCTAAAGGTCTCTATATCAGAATAACGGCTACATTTGTAGCCCACTGATAATTCTTTAAACATGGGCTACATGTAGCATAAGTATCTAACAAGGTAATTATGTTTAAGAAAAAAGATTCCTTTAGCAAAAAGCTAAAGTTGACCGCTAAAGAAAAAAACACGCTAAACCGTCGCATGAGTCAAATAGAAGTAGTTCTGCTTTATTGGGTTCAAGTTGAAAGGAAATGTGTAATTCTTTATAGATATTTTATTTATTTGGGAGCGCTTATACTCCCAAATAAACAAACCAAGCAAAAACTTTATAAAATTGCTTTAGGATTGATTAAACAATTTGCTGTTTATATTTTCCTACCAAGCATTTGTAAAATTTTTACCGATATATTGGTAACGGCTTATTCAAATAACTTTATGTTGTAATAGAAATATTTGAATAGATAAAGGAAAGACTATGTATCATTTGACCGAAAATTATAAATTAGGACTCATGGTTTTAGTCTTTTCATTTATCTTTTTTTATCTGCCAATGATGTACGCTTTTTTAGCAATTCGTAAACAACGACGTAATCAAAATAAGTAAGTTTTCAAAAAAGAATTACTTATTTTGATTATGTAGAAATACATAATCAAATCTAAATTTGAAGATTGTAGATATTTAGAGCAATTTAAAATTTAGAAGGTTCTGAGAAAATGTTGGGGATACTGCAATATCCCCGCCATGTTTCTCAGATAACCAAGAACTTGGTTGACTGATAGCTTTCTTGCTAGAAAGTAAAACGAATATTCGTTCACTTTGGGCTATGAGTCAACTGTTAATTTTCATCAATTAACTAACACTTTGTTTTAAGGAGCATTAAAAATGCGATTAGAAAAAAGTAACATCTCGACCCAATTTGAAGGAGTATTGTATGCCGCTATGGTGTTTAAGTTACGATTTAAAAAATAAGACTCGCTCACATTATTCTAAAATATATCAATCACTTAGAAAATATGATTGCGAGAGATTACAACAATCGATTTGGTTACTTCGCACAACGAAATCGGTTGATGAAATTACAAATGATTTTAGGCATTGTGTTGATCAGAGTGACCGTCTTGCGGTTTTTCCAATCGACCAAAATTTGTTAAACGTTTTAAAGGAGTAAATACCCCTACCATTCATTAGCGATAATAAATGGTTTTGAAATAAAGAGAAGATTATAATCTTCTCTTTATTTCAGGGGTTCATTACTTACTAAGTAGGAGAATCCCATGTCCATTTTAAGTTGGGACGATTTTGAAGATGATTCGCAAAAACCGGCTGCACCTGAACACAAGTCTGCGCCCATCCAACCGGAAAAAACGTCTGATTCGCAGAATGTATCTGCTGCGCAGCCATCATCGCAGAGCTTGGCAGCTCCACAATCCGCTGGAACCCATTCCGTGCGATCAACAAATCCAACCGATTCAATGGCTCGAGCATCTGAAGCCTTAGAACATTTGGATGTTGCTCCTGGCCTGGAAGAGTTAGAAATGGGCGCGCAACGCGTTCAAGTTGACGACAAAGCCATGATTAACTGTCGCGCTGATTTGAACCAGCTTGTGCCGTTTAAATATGAATGGGCTTGGCAGAAGTATCTTGACGGGTGTGCAAACCACTGGATGCCGCAAGAAGTGAACATGAACCATGACATCGCACTTTGGAAGTCTGAAAATGGCTTAACCGAAGATGAGCGAACTATTGTTATGCGTTCTTTAGGTTTCTTCTCGACTGCAGACTCTTTGGTTGCGAACAACTTGGTATTGGCGATTTACCGTCACATTACTAACCCTGAATGCCGTCAGTACATTTTGCGTCAAGCGTTTGAAGAAGCAATTCACACTCACGCTTACCAATACTGTATCGAATCTTTAGGTATGGATGAAGGCGAAGTCTTCAACATGTACCGCGAGATTCCATCAGTTGCACGTAAAGCAGCTTGGGGCTTGAAATATACTCAATCATTAAGTGACCCTACTTTCCACACAGGTACGCCTGAAAACGACCAACGTTTACTTCGTAACTTGATCGCGTTCTACTGTGTACTTGAAGGGATCTTCTTCTACTGTGGCTTTACTCAAATTTTGAGTATGGGTCGTCGTAACAAGATGAACGGTGTTGCTGAGCAGTTCCAATACATCTTGCGTGATGAGTCTATGCACTTGAACTTTGGTATCGACATGATTAACCAAATCAAGATTGAGAACCCTCACCTATGGACTGCCGAGTTCCAACAAGAAGTCATTCAAATGATTCTTGAAGGTACTATGCTTGAAATCGAATATGCTCGTGACACAATGCCACGTGGCGTATTGGGTATGAATGCAAGCATGATGGAAGAATATTTGAAATTCATCTGTAACCGCCGTTTATCTCAGTTAGGTTTACCAGAGCAATTTGCTGGTGTAACTAACCCATTTGCGTGGATGTCTGAGATGATGGACTTACGTAAAGAGAAGAACTTCTTTGAAACTCGCGTAACTGACTACCAAACTGGTGGTGCGTTAAGCTGGTAAGTTTAATTTAGCATTTGCAATAAGAAAGCCACTCCTCTTGAGTGGCTTTTTTATCGCGAGTATTTTTAAATTTGATTTTAAACAATATTGAATTATTCACTATATAAATATGTTATTTTCACTTAAATAGAACTTTCTTCACATTAGGAACAAATAAATAATAGCCTTTTAATTTAAAAACAATAATACTGATACCAAAATATTTTATAGATAAAAACTAATAATATAAATATATAAAAAACTCTTGTTTTTAAAAAGTTTTTATAATTAAAACTAGGCGTCGGCTGACCCGCTTTTGCTTTTAAACGAATATAAACTCAGCCGACGAGCTAGATATACCAAATTATTTCACTAAAAACCAATATCAATACTATTATTTTACAAATAAAAATAGAATATTAATTTAAAAAATTCAAAAAACAAATATATCCAATTTAATTAATTGTTTTATTTAAAGAATAACAAACCACTAAAAACCGAATTAAAGAATTAAAACAAAAACAATGATTTATCAAATTAAAACCACCATAAAGAAGTAAAGTTATTTTTATTTCAATAATATAGATTATGTTTTATTTTATAATTTAAATAAAAATATATTATTTAATATTCATAAAATCCTATTAAGTTATCTCATATTTTGTGTTTAAAAATGTTATTAAAAATAACTCTATTTTTTATTTTATTGATTTTAAATATATTTAGATATGCTTCACATGACCAGTGACAGATTACACATCTTGACACCAAATAGTAAAAAATTAAATACTCTTTACCAATTATGTGCACAGAAGCACATAATCAACAAATAGTAATAAAAATATCTCAAACAAATCACATGGAAATAGATTATGTTAATTAAAAGTATTTTATCTTCGATTACTAAGATTATCCCACTTCCTGAAAATACTAACACAAGCAGTAGTTTAGGTAACGGCTCTGGTGACGGCCTACTGAACGGAATATCTTCGGGAAATGGTGAACACAACTATGGTATAGGAAATGGTATTGCTCATGACGCCAGTATTACTGCCCCAATTACCATACCTCTTAACCTTTCAGGCAATTCAATTACACTCATAGGTAATTCATCTTCAAGTTCAGTTAACACGTCACCAACGACCACTTCGAATACAGTTCATGACAACGACGTAACAAATAATGGTAATGGTTCCACTTTAGGTGCCGGTACAGGAAACGGCTCTGGCGATGGGCTTTTAAACGGTGCAGCTTCAGGAAATGGTGAACATAATTATGGTATTGGTAATGGCATTGCCAACGGTGCAAGTATTACTGCGCCACTCTCCATTCCTCTTAACCTAGCGGGTAATTCCATTACCTTAATCGGTAATTCATCCTCTAACTCAGTCAACAACTCTTCAACCAATACCTCAAATACTGTTAATAGTAACGACACCACATATAACGGTAATGGCTCGGGGGCAGGTAATGGTTCAGGCGATGGCTTGTTAAATGGAATTGGCTCTGGAAATGGTGAGCAAAATTACGGTATCGGAAATGGTATTGCCCAAGGTTCACATGTTACAGCCCCAATCACTCTTCCCCTGAACCTGTCTGGCAATTCAATTACATTAATTGGTAACTCATCTGCTAGTTCAGTTAACACATCACCAACAACTACTTCTAATACCGTTCACGACAATGACACAACCAATAATGGCAATGGCACGGTTACAAGTGGTGTAGGCACGCTTGGCAGTTCTGGCAATGGCTCAGGTGACGGCTTGTTAAATGGAATTGGTTCTGGAAATGGCGAGCAAAATTACGGTATCGGAAATGGTATTGGTAATGGCGCTAACATTACCTCCCCAATTACCGGAGTTTTAAACCTCTCTGGAAACTCTTTTACTTTAATTGGTAACTCTTCTTCTAGCTCAATCAATACTGCACCAACAACAACTTCAAATACTGTAAACGACAATGACGTGAAGAATAATGGAAATGGTGCAAGTGGTGTAAATGCACTTGGTGGCTCTGGCAATGGTTCAGGTGATGGCATTGGCAACGGCTTAGCTTCTGGCAATGGTGAACATAACTATGGTATTGGCAACGGGAATGGTAACGATGTAAATATTACTGCCCCACTGACAGGTGCACTAAACTTTTCAGGTAATGCTTTTTCACTGATTGGCAACTCTTCTTCTAGTTCAATTAACATTGCTCCAACCACAACGACTAACACAGTTAATGACAATGACGTGACCAATAATGGCAATACTGGAAACACATTAGGTACTGTTGGAGGTTCTGGAAACGGAACTGGTGATGGCTTACTCAACGGTGCAGCATCTGGTAATGGTGAGCACAATTACGGCATTGGTAACGGAAACGGTAACGATACCAACTTTACGTTTCCCTTCACTGGCGTACTTAACTTTTCTGGAAATGCGCTTTCAGGTTTCGGTAGTTCAACAAGCCACTCCTTAAATATTGCTCCAACCACCACAACCAATACAGTCAATGATAATGACACCATTGTTAATAGTAACTCTGGTGGACTGGGTAGTTCTGGTAATGGCTCTGGCGATGGTCTATTAAATGGCACAGCGTCGGGCAATGGCGAACACAACTACGGCATTGGTAACGGTAACGGCGAAGGTACAAACTTCACACTTCCATTTACTGGTGGTTTAAATATTTTGGGTAATGCTTGGTCTGGTATAGGTGGGACTTCAGCTCAGTCTATAAATATCTCACCAACCAACGCTTCAAATACAGTCAATGATAACGACATTACCCATAACGGTAATGCATCAGGTGGTGTGATTGGCTCTGGTGGTTCAGGCAACGGCTCTGGTGATGGCCTATTAAATGGCATTTCATCTGGCAACGGTGAACACAATTATGGCATTGGTAACGGTAATGGCGATGGTGCTGATATTACTGCACCTATTACCACACCAATAAATATATTAGGAAATTCCTCTTCATTGGTTGGTGGTGAAGGTACAGGCGATATTTTAAGCCCTATTACCAACGTCATTGGAGGTATTGGCGGCATCGGTGGCGATCTGGGCGATAACCCGCTGACAGGAATTATTCAAAGCGGCATAGATGTTTTACAAGGTGCTGAAAGCTTAAAAACCAGTCTGATCAATGGTGGTATTGATACCATTGCAGGAACGATTATTGGCGCATTCCCTCAGGCAGAACACCCTGTCGGTGATTTTGCAGACCTAGGCAAACTGCTTTTTGAAACTTCTCGTGATAGCGTCAACGGTACGCTTGAAGCAATTTCAGACCTTGCTGGAGCCGATCTAAATGGTGCGCAGAACTCAATCAGTGGTGTACTTAATACCCTAATTGCCAACGGTTCTTCAGCTTCAAATATTATTCAGCATATTATAAGTGATGATTTTGTGGCTCAGCATGGCGATCTGTTCGGTCCGATTACCAATATTATCGGAGGTATTGATAATGGAAATGACGGTTTCCTAGGTGGCCTTAATGATTTAATTAATATTAGCTATGGTGGTGCAGACAATAGTCAGCAAGTTGATGTAAGCGGTATTTTAGGCAATATTCTCGGCTCGGTCGGTTCAAATCAAGGTATTGCGGTGGGTGAACCTGACCCAACGGGTGGTAGTTTGATTCATACGATTTCACTTACCACACTAAATCAGTTAACTGACCAACTTTTACATGCTTTACCGACTGTCTAATTTATTGGTAAAGATATAAACCCTATAAAGCACCTTTCAAATCTTGAGTTTGGAAGGTGTTTTTCATTAAAGAGCTTTTGACAGATACGCTCATGCGTATAGACCATTAATCCAGATCTAAATAACCAAATACGGCCTTTTCAACTCGCTGTTGTAAAGAGAAGAAGTTCTTTAGAACATGCAAGAAATCATAATTTCTCAAAGATCATCAATCTTTTCCTGAGTAAAGTACTGAGCCAACTAGAACCGCTTGACCTGCAATACTGACGTGTAATATTGAATCTATTTTCTCAACTGTCACTAGAACTCGTCCCGGTCTTTGTATGGCTACACCTTGATATCCCCAATAACTTACTTTCTGGTCACATTCAATTAAATCGTGGTGAACAAGGTACGCTCCTGCTGGACCATTTGCATTACCAGTTACAGGATCTTCATTAATACCGATTGCAGGTGCAAACATTCGGCCATAAGTAATAGGTTCTTGCCTACTCCCTTCCAACACAAAGGGGAAAAAACCATTGCAACCTATTTCAGCACTAATAGCTTTCAATTTTTCATTATTTGGAATTAATTCATCGAGCTTATTTCTGCTCAGCATTGGCACCATCACCTTGGAATGCCCTGTCGTGACAACTTGTATTGGTAAGTCAGTAAAATCATTCACACTCACACCCAATGCGCTTGCGAGTTCAGCCCTTTGATTCGCATTAAAAGGTGGTAAAAACTCTACGCGACCTTGAGTCATTTTCACCAATAACTCTTCTAGACTTCCGAATATTGAAACGGGTAAATGACCTGCCCCCGTTTTTGCGATTAATGGGTAGTCTGATTGGTGGCCTGTAGTTGCACGTAAAAAATGAGTAGCGATCGTCGCATGTCCACAGATCGGGACTTCATCTGTAGGGGTAAAATATCGAACATGTATGTCATGGCTTTGATCTTGAGGTGATAAAACAAAGGCAGTTTCTGAATACCCTGCGAATGCAGCAATATCTTGCATTTCTTGCGTTGTAAATTGGTCAGCATCTAGCACAACCCCTGCTCGATTTCCTGTATTTGGTTGGGTGGTAAATGCATCAACTACATAAATGGTCGTCATGGCAGAACTCCTCTGTTGTTAATATTGTGATCTCAGAAATAGCTCCTGCCATAACCAGAAAATCTTATTTAATTGCAACGACACATGCCTTAACTCTAAAAGGTTAGTTGTCTCAAATAATGAGTTTTGAGTCCCTGTAGTGGTTGTTTGAATTGTATAAATCTAAACATCGGCGATACTATAGTTTTTATTGCAAACGCATTTTCTAAATATGGAAAGGTATGAACTGGGACGATACTAAAATTTTGTTAGCTATTGGGCGAACTGGCGGGGTGAGCCGCAGTGCAAAATTGCTTGGTATTAGTGTTTCTACCGTACATCGCAGAGCCGTTGAACTGGAGAAAAGCCTCAATGCGGTTCTTTTTTCCCGAGACAGTGATGGCTATACACTCACCCACGTTGGAAAACATTTTTTTTCTTTGGCTGAAAAAGCTGAAGAGCATTTAATAGCGATGGAACGTTACAATGATCAAGGGCAACAATCATTGTTCCGCATTGCTTTACCTGAGTTAATCGGGCAACAGTTGCTTCAATCAAAGCTAACAGCATTGCAACTGAAGCATCCAGATTTACAATTAGAAATTTCAACGAGTGTCGTTCCAGTTGATTTTTCCCGACGGGAAGCTGACCTTATTCTTCGACTTGTTCGTCCAGAAAGCGGGCGTTACATTATTCGACGCCTTGGCCAACTGGAGTATGGACTTTATGGTAGTAAGGATTATCTTGCCAGTTTCACAGAGCATGCTGAAACGGCTGATGATTTACTGAATCATCGTATAATCGGTTGGGACAGAAGCCTTCAATATACGTTTTTGGCACAATGGATGCGTGAACTCACCCAAGATGCAGCCACTGCTTTATCTTTTGATAACATGCACTCACAACTACGAGCAGTCATTGAAGGACAAGGAGTTACAGCCCTGCCTTGTTTTGTTGCAAAGGCTTTGGGTTTAGTACCTATACTACCTATGCAAACTTTAAAACAAGATGTGTGGTTAATGCGTCATTTAGATACTAAAGATAGTGACTATTCAACGTTGATTAGTGAAACAATTGAAAAAGAACTTCAAGAATATCTGTTGTGATAAACATTAGCTTTTACTCTAATTTTGAATTTAAAAAGAATTTTATGTTAAACCGAGTTATATCTCACTCAAGTTATACAGAGTGATTTTATTCAAAATGATTGGCGAGAACTATCAAATCTGCTCATAAAAAAGCCGATTTGTATCAAAATCGGAATTTTGCTTTTTTATAGTAGATAAAAATTTTTAACACTATGATTTTAAAATCTTTTTAAATATGGTCTCAGATCGCCCATTATGTTAAATGGAGTTATATATCTCCTATAATTTCAAATAAGGATTCCTTCAATTCTTTGAAAAAGGAATTTCTTGAAAACTTTAGAGTAGGTAGTACTAAATGAACTCACTCAATGTTCACCATCAACTTAATGGTTATAGGAACTTTGAGTGAGCTTAGATTTTTATTCCATTTCTAGTACTTATTTTAAAATTTCATAGAGTTTATTAAATAAGATATTTTTTCTTGCAATAAAGAATTTATCAAACTCAGTAATTGCAAAATCACATTCTAATGGTAGTAAATGATTTACTAAGAAATTGTCTTTAAGAGACTCTTTATCAATAGTTTCATTCTCAATCCATTTATCTAAAGGTAAATTATTTTTTGACATATTTTCATTTGAATCAAGCATTTGTAAGTTAACTATAGAGTTGTACTCTCTCCAACTGTATTTGGTTTTATCTTCATTAGATAAGTTTTTGAACTCATCTTTAGGATGTAAGTGATCTTTATGGAAAGAATTATTTTTATAATCTAAATGTGGGAATAATAAAGCCAATATAGAAAAGGATTGGGCTTCTTCGTATTGAATATTTAATAACTCTTCAATAAATTCACTTCCAATACTGATATCTTTTTTCACAAATGAAAAAATTTCTTGTATTGGGTATGAAGATGTGGTTAATTTTTCAGGGCTAAAAGCTCTTCTTATTTGGGAAAGTACAGAGTCAGACGTTCCACTAAAAAGTTGTTTTAATAGACTTATATGCAACCACTTTTTAATTTCAAGTCGTTGATTTTTATATTCAATTTTAGTGCTAAAATCTTTATAAATTTTATTATGGTATATCCAGTAAACTATTGGAAGAATAGAGTTTTTAGATGTTAATGTGTAGTCATTAAAGCCAAACCCTTTAAGTAAGTTGAAAGTTTCTAAGAGAGCATCTCTTATCTCATCCCATTTTTTCTCAAATAATTGAGCATTTTCTTTCGAGAAATTATTAACTTTGAATTTAATATCAGTGCTATATAAATAAAGAAAAGTCTTTAAAATTAAATCCTTACTCACACTAAAGCCTTTATCTCTGATGTTGTCTACTAATTGATGAATTTCTTTTCTAGCATCTTTTTTTTCCCAATTAGCAACAGCAATAGACATGATCAAGTCTGAAAAACTTAAAGGTTCACCACCACTGTTTATACGTATAAAAATATTTAAAGCTTTATCAATATTTTGATCTTTTTCTAAAAAGAAATTAATTAGTTTGTAGTCATTAATTGTTCGCTTAAGTTGGCGAATAGCTTTTCTTGCAAATGCTCCATTTAAGTTTTCGACAAAATTATCTAAATCTTCATCATTTGTTAAATTGAGAATTTCACCTACTTTAAACCAATTAACATTGGTACTTGATTTATATATTATTTGGTTCTTTGTATCTTGATTTCTTAAAAATTTAAACTCATATACTCTACCATCTTCTTCATTATTAAGTTCTTGATCTATATTCAAGTAAAGCTGTCTTGTTGGTATCGATACTTCAGTATTTTCCCATTTTTTTCTATATTCTTTATATGCAAAACTACCTTTTAAGCCTAAATATAAAGATGTTAGTCGCTGTTGTCCATCTAAAATTGCATTAAAAGATGTTAAACCATTTGTAGATATTTCATCATTATGCGTTTTATACCTTTCTCGATATTCAGATATAAATTTATAAAATTTATATCCTTTAGCTGTTTGTTCATTTACTTCCCAAAATAAAAAAGAACTAATTGGATAGTTTCTCATTATTGAATCGAATAACCATTCAACTTTGTGATGTGACCAAACAAATTCACGTTGTATTGCTGGTAGTAAATATTTGTTTTGATCTATATTTAGAATAGCTTCAGATATACTTATTGGGGTTTGGAATGACACAAGCAACTCTTTGAAATTAATAATATATGAATGTTAATTATACTTTATTTGTTAAGCTCTTACAGATACGAAGGGATAATTGATTTTAAGTTTAATTTTTCTAAAATTAACATAATACGCCTTATGCGAAATTTATTTTTTCTGATATAAATCATAGTCTTATTTTAAAAAATCCTGATTCATAGTACTTGGGCTGTTTTAATGATTTGTCACCTTTTAGGATTACTTTTTGATCAACTCTCAACAATTTCATGTAATCTCTATTAATTCTAAAGCAGATAAATATCTAATCTGAATCCTTCAGATGTTGTAAGAGTTACTAAACTTTTGAATTGCTGAAATAGAAAATGACAATTTATATGTCATATGACAAACAGAAACCATAGCTTATGTCCCTAGCTCAAATCCAAATAGCCAAATACAGCTTTTTCAACTCGCTGCTGTAAATGATTTAAATTACTTTCCCCTGCTATACCTGCTGCGTTAATTATTCCTTTACTTAAAGCAATTACATCTTGTGCGGCTATCTGCGCTTGTGAAATACCAGAGTGTATAAACAGATCAGAAATTATGGTTTCAAGCTCGTGTTGAAGCTCACTTTCCCCAACATCTTTTCCAATAAGTTCGGAAGCAAACTCTAGTGTTCGTGCCAACTGCGGACGGCTCAATTGATGTTGCACAGCGGCTTGTATGATGAGTTTTAATTTTTCTTTTAAGTTTGCGGCTTCATGTTGCTGTATGGCTTCAACGATACGATTTGAAAGTTTTGCACGCTCACGTCGAATTAACTCAACGATTAAAGCATCTTTAGATGGAAAGTATTGATATAGGCTACCAATGCTTACACCAGCAAGTTCAGCCACAGCATTTGTGTTAAATCCAACAAAACCTAAAGACTCTAAAATGCGAGCAGCCGCCTCTAAAATAGCTTCAAAGGTAGCCATAGAGCGTGCTTGACGCGGGCGTTTGCGGGGATCTGGAAGTGTTTCTGACATGGACCGAAATGCGAGTATTTAATGTGAGTAATCACTCATATACTGACTGAGTCATATTGATATGACAAGTAAATGCTGACTTTTCAGTTGAACTACAACTCGGCTCAGTCATGGAGTGGTTATGTCTAGAACCTATACTTTTTTTATTCATTTACGAGCTTTGCCTGCTTGGTTGGCTTTAGCTCGTGAAAAGCGGGCTGAGTTTAGTGCACAGAAGCTTGAACCGATTTTTGAAAAGTACTCTACTGTAAAAGTTCGCTGGTATGACGTTGAAGCGTTTAGCACTAAAGCGAGTGATATTGCTGTGTTTGAGACGACATCTTTGCAAGATTATTATTTTGTGATTGATGCGATACGAGACTCTGAGTTTTGTACAGTGCCCTACTTTGAGTTTGTAGAGATTATTCCTGCAATTGAAGATGGGTATGTGGAATATGAAAGTTCTTTATAAAGATTGTGAACTCTTTCAGCTTTTCAGAATGATTATACAATCTAAACTTATATAGCTAAATTCTTTTATAGGTACTACTTTAATAATAGTTCAACTTATTTGAATATAATTAAAAGTCAATAAACTGATAAGATCTAACTTAAATTTATAGAATTTTATGAGAAAAGCACTAGTTTATTTAGCCTATATTTGATTAAATACAAATAATTAATCTTAAAAGAATTTATATATTTTTTTGAGATTAATTGAATAATGATTAAACCAAAAATACATTATTCCTAAAACTGATACAATCAACTATTAATTTGTATTTCACTAGTTTTTTTAAGAAAATATATATCACTTAATTGGATACTTTTTATGGATAAAGAGATAAATATTGATCTTGCTTCTATTGGGGCAGATGTTACAAACATGAATAGTGAGCCTATTCCAGAAGATCTATTTTTAACTCTAGAAACTAGTATACTGCTATCACAGCAAGAAACGGTTAACTCATCCAAGCTATCCAGACTATTACAGGATGCCGATGGTGAATACCAATTAACAGCGTCAGGTGGGCAAGTAGACCTTAAAAATCCAATTTTTGTTAGAACTTTAGGTTTTAAACCTGAAAGAGAAGGAACTTTTGAATTAATTTATACTAATATTTTAGGTCAAGAAAGAAAAATTTTTAATTCTAATTTAAGTAATAATGAACGTATTGTATTTTCAATTAATGATGTTATAAAAAGATTCCAACTAAAATATGAAAGAAAACGTTTAGCTTTTCACAAAAAAACTATTATAGAAGATCTCAGAGTTTTTGGTTATGAGTTTGACACTGTCTTATCTGAACTAGATTATTTTCGACAAGTTATAGATGATAGAAATCAATACGAAGAAAAAATATCCCAATTAAAAAATAATATAACTGATCAGTTAGCTAAACTTACAACAAAAAAAGAAGAATATGATAAGTATCTTGAAGAACAGGATACGTATGAAACTGAATTGTTAGAGAATATTGATAGTCTAAAAGAACAAAAGAAAAATCTTCAAAACAATATAAATCAGCATAATGCAGAAATTGAATCTCTTAGTTCACAAATAACTGCAAAAGATAACCAACTATCAAAATTGAATGATGATTTTTTAGAGCTACAGAAACGCTCAAAATATTTAACTGAAGGTAATGAACGCCTAGAAGAAAGAAGAAAAGAATTAGAAAAATCGGTAAATCTATTTCCAGATAATCTGGAAGGTTTTGTAGCAAGAGCAACTAAAACTAAATGGACTTATGGTTTTTTAGCATTTATTCCTCTACTTATTTTAGGATTTATTGTGAATCTTTCTTGGGAGACTTTAAAGGATTTTACAGCAATATCAACCGTAGATACTTTCGAAAAAGCATGGATTATCTTAATTCAAAGATTACCTTTTACATTACTCATAATTACGTTGGCTTCAATGTGCTTAGCCTTTTTATATAAAATGGTTCGTCATTTAACTGAAATTCAACAGCAAGAGTTGAATTTATCAAAAATTAGTATGCTTGCACGGGATGTTTCTGATAGCGAACATAACTCTCTAGAAGAAGAAGTAATACAAAAACTACGTATTGATCGAAAAATGAAATTAATAAGAGAATTTTTAAATTCTGAGTTTAATAGATATCAAACATTTATTGATAAAGAGGAGCAAATTAAAGACACTAAGTTTATAAAAATAAACTTACCATTCAAAGTTCCTTTTACATCTAGAACTAACGAGTAAATTTCATATTATAAATCACATTTACTATCATTCTAATTTGAAATATTAAGCAGTTTTAATGATAACTTATTAGACTGTTTATATTTTTAATAGTTAATTATTAAAGTATAAATAATGTAGATAACTTATAAATTTAAGTATCTACATAAAATTTAGTTTTTAATTAAAGAAGCTATCAAAAAGTCCTCCCCCAAAACTTCTCCAACACCACATTTCTTTCATCCAAACTATTTGAGCTTAAAACCTGTAGCAGTAAACCATCGATCAGGTTTAAAACCATGTCTGCATCAAATTTGAAAGCACGAGTCTCACAGCTAAAAATCAGGTCAAAAAGTTCCCGATGTAGCCATTTTCGGTATTCAACTGCCATACGGTAGGCTTGCGGATACAACCGTTTTATTTCAAAAACTGCTTTAAGCAGTAAATGATACAGACTGTTTAAATTGGTATGTAAAACAATAATTTCTTTGAGTTTATCGTGCTGGGTGCAGTAACGGCTTGAGTAAATAATCGAGAGCACTTCTTCTTTGAGTAGACTTTTTTGAAAGGCGATGCACATTTCAATTAGGCGTTCTTTTGAGCCAAAATATTTATAAAAGGTGGTTTTGGTTATTTGGGCCTTTTCAACAATGAGGTCTACCCCTGCATTATGGAACCCATACGTGGTAAAGAGTTGGATTGCGGTTTGAATAACCTGTAATTTTCTGGAAGATATTTCTAAAGTTGGCATAGTTTTACCTTTTTAAATTCTTGTTGTGTCTAAATGAGATAAAAAGCCTGTGCCCTTTTTGGGAGAAAAAAAGGCACAGCAAAGCCGCAAGACGGTGCTTGGCACATCTCAAGTTTTGTTGTTGCTAAGTTTTAAGTAAAAATGACTTAAAGCCTGAAAACCCTACGGCGTTCAAGCTGCTTTTAATTTTTAAGCTGTGTCGTTATAGCTTTTGGCGCTCAAGGCCAAAAAATGATGGATGTGCATAGCCAACTCCTGATTTATGGAGTTCTACCAGAGCATTTATTTGGAATTATGGTGGCAGAACGAGCAAGGGTTAGCAGACTGATAGTAAGAAATCAGCACACCCGAAGGTGTCCCTCACTCGTCCTACCGCAACGAGCGAGGGACGATTGATACACATAAGACTACTCCTCAGAAGGAATAATCTGATGCTCTTACTATGCGGTCTGCTAAAACCGGCTGGCAATGTGGCCAGCACGCAAAGCATAATCTGAGAGTTTAGAAGTGTCAATGTAGCTTTTATGACAAGTATTTAAATTTATTATTATTTTTCATTAGATTAACTTAATTATTATTTAAGATATTATATTTAATTGTATTTTTAAAATTAAACAGAAGCGATCCGTGCTTATTGATTTCTTAATGAGTCTTTTATTATGAAACAACGAAACACTAAGTGGGATTAGACAGTTTCCGTCTGCCCCACTTGGTGATAAGCACGGTTAAAATAAACCAAACTTTGGTCATGCTGGCTTTGTTTAATCGCCACAATCGGACATATAAAAATCGTGTGTGTGCCGACTTGTTGAATTTGCTCAATCTCACAATCGAAACTTACCAAAGCATCTTCCAACACAGGTGAACCCGTTTCTAACTCAATCCATTCGCCATGTTTAAAGCGTTCTTCTGGCGTGAGCTTAGATGAAAATGCTTTTGAAATATGTTCGTGGTGCGCGCCTAAAACATTCACGGTTAAGATTTTGTTATCTAGGAAATGTGCATGTGAGCTTGCAGCTTGGTTCATACAGACCAATAATGTCGGCGGTGTGTCAGTCACACTACAAACAGCAGAGGCAGTAAATCCAAAACGGCCAGACATGCCTGCCGTGGTCACAACGCTAACTGCACTTGTGAGTAAAGACATTGCATTTCTAAAGTCTGTTGCTTGAACCATGACATTATTCCTAAATTGAACCGTACCTTGTCCGGTGTGTTTGCTATACCGCCCAACTCCATCAGGAAGGTACTATCGACATGCGATCTGATTAGAGCGACATGTAGTAAGTAAAATGAGGGTTACTTGTTTGATTATCAACTACCATCAAAAAAGTAACCCTTTATACCACTTATTGGTAAATATTAAGCAGTAAGTTCAAAACCCGTAAGTTCTCGGCGAACGATTTCTGCACCTGCCGTTAATGCATTTAACTTGCCACGTGCCACTTCACGAGAAAGAGGTGCCATACCACAGTTTGTGCAAGGGTAAAGCTTATCTGAGTCTACAAACTGAAGCGCTTTACGTAGTGTGTTGGCAACTTCTTCCGGTGTCTCAATCTGATTTGTTGCAACATCAATCGCACCCACCATCACTTTTTTACCACGAATAAGTTCGAGTAAGTCGATTGGCACACGCGAGTTGTGACATTCTAACGAGATGATATCAATGTTAGAAGTTTGAAGTTTCGGGAAAGCTTCTTCGTACTGGCGCCATTCTGAACCGAGTGTCTTTTTCCAGTCAGTATTGGCTTTAATACCGTAACCATAGCAAATGTGCACCGCAGTTTCACATTTTAGACCTTCAATTGCACGTTCTAAAGTTGCAATACCCCAGTCATTTACTTCGTCAAAGAATACGTTAAATGCAGGTTCGTCAAACTGGATAATATCTACACCAGCAGCTTCTAACTCACGCGCTTCTTGGTTCAAGATTTTGGCAAATTCCCAAGCAAGCTTTTCACGGCTCTTATAGTGACCATCATAAAGCGTATCAATCATAGTCATTGGGCCAGGTAACGCCCATTTAATTGGCTGATCAGTTTGCTGACGTAAAAACTTTGCATCTTCAACAAATACAGGCTTTTGACGAGACACTGCACCTACCACAGACGGTACACTTGCATCGTAACGGTCACGAATACGAACTGTTTCGCGCTTCTCAAAATCTACACCATTTAAGTGTTCAATAAACGTGGTCACAAAGTGTTGGCGGGTTTGTTCGCCATCGCTGACAATATCAATGCCTGCAAGTTTTTGCTCGTGCAACGCTAAACGTAACGCGTCTTTTTTACCTTCGATTAAGCCTTCGTTTTCGAGTTTCCAAGGCGACCAAAGTTTTTCAGGTTCTGCAAGCCAAGACGGTTTTGGTAAGCTGCCAGCAGTTGAAGTTGGTAATAATTTTTTCATGATAAATGACCCGTATGTTGATTAATTAGGAGCGTAATTAGCAGACCACTGCTCAAGAATCGCTTGGTATGGTTTGATAAATTGCTCTTCAACAAACTTCCCCTGCTCTATAGCCAAACGGCTACGTTCTTCACGGTCATACACAATTCGAGTAAGTGAATAATCTTGGTGCTTCAAGCTTGGTTGATAAGACTTTCCAGCCACTGAATTTGCATTGTAAATTTCAGGACGGTAAATCTTTTGGAATGTTTCCATGGTACTAATGGTACTAATCAACTCAAGGTTGGTGTAATCACTCAACAAATCGCCAGTAAAGTAGAACGCTAACGGCGCAACGCTATTTGGCGGCATGAAGTAGCGAACTTTTAAGCCCATTTTCTGGAAATATTCATCAGTGAGTGAATAGTCTTCTTGCTTGTATTCAACACCTAAAACCGGATGTTCATTTTCAGTACGGTGATACACCTTACTTGTTGAAACGCTTAGGCAAATGACTGGTGCCTTTTTAAAGTTGGCTTTATAAGTCTCAGAGTTAATAAAGCTCTTAAATAAGTTACCGTGTAATTCGCCAAACTTTTCTGGCGTGCTAAACGTAGACTTGTTTTTGTTGTGGTCTAACAACAGCACACTAAAGTCATAGTCACGTACATAAGACGAGAAGTTGTTGCCCACGATGCCGTCGATGCGTTCATTGGTCTTCTTATCAACAATATTGGTTTTCAATATTTCGATAAGAGGAAGCCCGCTAGTACGGTTTTCGGCATCAATATTCATTTCAACCGAAATGATTTCAAGTTCAACGCCATAGCGGTCGCCCTTAGGGTTGTCCCAATGAGCTAAGGCATTGAAGCGATTGTCGATCATCCGTAATGTGTTGCGCAAATTTTCTTCGCGGCTCATCCCTCTCGCCAAGTTAGCAAAGTTGGTTGTAATACGCGTATTGTCTGCTGGACGATAGTTCTCATCGAAACAAATACTCTTAATCGTAAATGTAAATTCTTTACTCATTGTGATCAGTACCCTAATTTCTGAGATAAACCTAAAAAATCTTTTTGCTCTTTTTGAACTTTCCAGCCTTGTCAGTTTTGTGCCTGTTGGTCTTATCAAAAGTGAATAACTGGAGCGCTTCAGAGCATGGATAGATTTATACCGCAATCACAACATGAATAAAAATGATTTAGTCTCATTCAAAACTGAGTGGAATTCATGTTTAGGGTTTTATAAATAAGTATGAAGTTAAATATTTTTCATCTTAGGGAATTTTAGACGGCACAAACGAGACATACGGTACTCTCGTTTTAATGTCTGTAATTTTTATAATTTATGATTATTTTCAATTAATTAAATCATTTTTCTTTGAATAAAACAGATAAGCCTAAAGCAATTTATGTTGACTCTCATTCATCTCTGCTTTTAGCCATTCTAAAAATAGGGTTTTGCGTGGATCTTCCTCAAAAGCACGATGAGAAAGTAGAAAATAGGCTGAACCATCTTGAACGACTGGTGAATTTTTTTGCAGTAAGTTCCATTCAAGCTCTTTTTCAATCATATAAATTGAGATGACTGTCGCGCCAAGTCCCGCCAAACAACCTTCTAAACATAAATAAAAATGTTCGAGTTCGACTTTGGTGTAGCCTTTTAAACTTTGCTTTAACTCAACAATGCGACTCATGTTTTTGAAAAAATTTGGTCTAGAAGTCGAGATCAGTACGTCGTTGGTTTCCGATGGCTTGGTTGGTTGAACTAGAGCGATATATTCATCGGCAATTTTTTCACTATAAATATGCTCTCCCCAATCAAAGTCATTTCGGCGAATTGCGATATCAATATTATCTTTTTCAAAGTCGACCACGCCGCCTGCTGTAAGTAGCACAACCTCAAAATCATGAGCAAGCTTTTTAAATTTTGATAACCGTGGTATGAGCCATTTCATGGAAAGCGTCGGTTCACACGACAAGACCAGTTGTTTGTTTTCGGCTTTAGGCTGGCTGAGTTCTATTAAACATTCATCGAGTTGACCAAAAACTTGATGGCAACAACCCAATAAAATTTCGCCCTGCTCAGTCATCACAAGTGTTTTATTTTTTCGGTCAAACAAAACCGTATTTAAGGCTTCTTCTAAGTTATAAATCTGTTTACTAACCGCACTTTGCGTCACAAATAATTTCTTTGCAGCTAAAGTCACGCTGCCATACTTCGCCACAAAATAGAAAAATTTTAATGAATTCAGCGATATTCTTTCGATCATTCCAAAAACTCATAAATATGTAGTCGTTTTTATCGATTTTTATTTTTAGGTTTCTGTTCAAAATAAAAATCATCTTTATTAAACCCTATTTTAGATGATGAAAAATATTTTAAATATCTATATCTATCTTCATAAATGTAAAACCGCAGTCTTTCTCACCAAAAGAATAGCAGCTTTCAGTAAAACAGTTCTCCTCTCGAATACATTCCAAAAAGTACAGATCAATCCCTTCATTTTCAGTGAAGGGGTAAAATAATGGCAGAGTTTATTGCAGTTATTCTCATTACGATTTTGGCAGTAGTAAGCCCCGGCGCTGACTTCGCGATTGTGACCAAAAATAGTTACTTGTACGGCAGAAAAATAGGTGTGTTCACTTCACTTGGAATATCGCTTGGTGTGTTGGTGCATGTAACCTATACATTAGTCGCCGTTGCGTTTGTGATGACTTATACACCGCAAATCTTGAATATTGTTAAATATATTGGCGCGCTTTATCTGATCTATATTGGCTATAAAACTTTTACGCAAAAACCAGTTTTAGACACTGCTGCTTTAAGCGCTATAGACACTTTTCAAGCGATAAAATACGGCTTTTTTACCAATGCCCTAAACCCTAAAACCACGCTATTTGTGATTAGTACCTATACGCAAATTGTGAGTTTAACTACGCCTAAAACTATTCTTTTGGCTTATGGTTTTTTTATGTCTTTTGCGCATTTTGTATGGTTTTCACTGGTGGCTGTACTGTTTTCATCCATGCTGCTGAGACAAAAAATGTTAGCCAAACAAGTACGGATTAATAAGGTGATTGGCTCTATTTTATGTGTATTAGGTGTGATTCTGCTTTTTACCAAGTTTCAGTAGAGCTCGTTAATTTTTAAGAAACTTTTTTATATATTGCTGTTAATATTAAAACGCATGATAGATTTCCCAATCCTTCATATCTCTATAAATCAAGGATGATGAGCGAATACATTTATTATGGAAATCAAGCAAATAAGGTATTTTTTGACGGTCGTTGAATCAGGCAGTATTGGAAAAGCTGCCCAAAAACTCGATGTCGGTGCTTCGGCGATTAGTCAGCAAATTAGTAAGCTCGAGCAAGAGTTAAGCATTCGCTTATTACAGCGTAATGCTTTTGGTGTGACCCCAACGCCTGCTGGCCTTGCCTTTTTAAAACACTCGCAACTGATTTTGCGTCAAGTGAACTTTGCCATAGACGCTGCCCATTCAGCACGGCTATCTGGTCATGTCAGCCTTGGTTTTCCACCGACCATTACTGCTTTAATTGGCATCCCTTTAATGAAACTAATGTCTGAACGTTATCCAGATATTCGTTTAGAGATTGTGGAAACCCTGTCGGGAAATCTGATTCAGTCGGTTAATTCACGTCAGCTTGATATCGCCATTATTTTTACCAATGAAATTGATAAACAGTGGTCAATTCAGCCTTTGGTACGCGAACAAATGTACTTGATGGCACGCAAAGAAGTGCTCGACAAATACGGTCTTAGCGAATGTATTAAAAGTGGAATTATTCAGTCGCAGCAAATTGGTGATATTCCTTTAGTGTTGCCACGTCAGCGTCATAGCTTAAGAAAACTGCTTGAGCACAAGATTGGGCAGCTCAATGTCGTATATGAAATTGATGGCTTGCATTTGCTTATGGACAGCCTGATTCACCTTGACCTTGCCAGTGTTCGCCCCGGAAGTGCCTGCCTGCAAGAGTATAAACACAAGCTGCAATTGCTTAAGGTCGTCGACCCAGAAGTTGAACGAATTAACTATTTGGTGAGCCTTGCCGAAGAAGAATTATCACCTGCTGCACTTGCTGCCAAGTCAGCCATTAAGGCATGTGTGAAAGAGTTAATTCAAAACCAAATTTGGCCATGTTCTGAAATTATTGTTTAAAGGGTCATTAATTTTTCTAAATACCTAATTAATTTTCGCCTCTCACTCCTCCCTGCTTTTTAAGATTACATTTTTATACGAATGATAAGTGGTTTTCTGTTTATCGAAATATAGATGTGTAGTTTTAACTGGAAACAAGGCATCACATTTTCTACCAAGGACACCTTTAAATCTCATCTCTAACCCATTTCCTATTTAGGTTTATTGATTGAATCAATTTACGTCCAAACTTTGAAGATCGTGAATGTTTCCATTTTGTCAGGCCAAGGAGGTCTCCAATGGATGTCGTTAATAACCGTAGGGCTACTTTTAAAAAAATATTAAACGTAACGAGTGGCAACTTTTTAGAACAGTACGATTTTTTTCTTTTTGGTTTCTATGCCACCTATATCGCAGCAAAATTTTTCCACTCAGATAATGAATATGTCTCTTTAATGATGACATTTACCGTGTTTGCTGCAGGCTTTCTTATGCGTCCTCTTGGCGCTATTTTCTTGGGTGCCTATGTCGACAGAATTGGTCGTCGTAAAGGGTTGATTTTGACTTTAAGCTTGATGGCTATTGGTACGATTTTAATTACCTTTGTACCGGGTTATGACACCATCGGTATTATGGCCCCTATTTTGGTGGTCATTGGCCGTCTGTTACAGGGCTTCTCGGCAGGTGTTGAATCTGGCGGCGTGTCTATTTACCTTGCAGAAATTGCAACCGATAAAAACCGTGGTTTTATTACTAGCTGGCAGTCTGGTAGCCAACAAATTGCGGTCGTGTTTGCAGCGTTATTTGGTTATTGGCTCAACACCGTTTTAACTCATGCACAAGTGAGTGAATGGGGCTGGCGTATTCCGTTCTTAATTGGTTGTTTGATCATTCCTTTAATCTTCTTATTCCGCCGTACCTTAGAAGAAACTGAAGCATTTAAAGCACAAAAAACTCATCCTTCAACCAAAGAAATTTTCAGCACATTGGCGAGCAACTGGCGCATTGTACTTGCAGGTATGATGATGAGTGCGATGACCACAACCACGTTCTATTTCATTACGGTTTACACCACAGTGTATGCAAAACGTACTTTAGAAATGTCGGTCACAGACAGCCTTTTAGCAACCGTGTTTGTAGGTTTATCGAATTTCTTCTGGTTACCAATGGGTGGCTTACTTTCAGACAAAATTGGTCGTCGTCCTGTGTTAGTGGGTATTACGACTCTTGCGATTTTTACCAGCTACCCAGTTTTAAGCTGGTTGGTAAGCGACATTAGTTTTTCAAACTTACTGATCACGCTTGCTTACTTCTCGTTCTTCTTTGGTATGTACAACGGGACTATGGTCGCAACACTTGCCGAAGTAATGCCAAAACGTGTTCGTACCGTTGGTTTCTCTTTAGCGTTTAGTCTTGCAGCCGCTATTTTTGGTGGTATGACTCCAATGGCATGTACTTTCCTAGTCGAAAACACTGGCAATGCAAGCACACCAGCGTTCTGGCTCATGCTTGCTGCGGTATGTAGTCTCATCTCAAGTTTATATCTATGTCGCGGTTCTAAGCAGAACAAATCTGACGCGATTGCTGAACCTGCAAAGGTTAGCGCTTAAAACAACTAACTACTTAACCTGAAATTTTAATGAACAGTACGGCAGATCTTAAGTCTCCGTACTGTGCTCTCCTGTCATTAAAAGTGAGATACTATGAAAAAGTCCCCTATCTTCATGACCATTTGCCTAGCTGGTGCAGGCTTAGGTTCAACGCTTGCTAACGCAGATACGTTAGAAGTGATTAGCTCTGGCGGTTTCTATTCATCTATGGAAAAACTCATTCCAATATTTGAAAAGCAAACTGGTCACACGGTTCACCTCTCATCTGGTTCGTCTATGGGTGAATCACCGACTGCAATTCCAAATCGACTCAATCGTGGTGAACGTTTTGACATTGTTGTGTTGGCTGCTCCTGAACTAAGCAAACTCGCAGAAAAAGGTTATGTTGACCCAAAATCACAAAGCGCTTTGGTGAATTCAAGCATTGGCATGGCTGTGCCTAAAGGTGCCCCAAAACCAGATATTAGCTCTGCGGCAAAATTTGAAAAAGTTTTATTAAATGCCAAGCACATAGGCTATTCAGCAAGTGCGAGTGGTACGCATCTTGAAAAAGATGTTTTCCCAAGCTTCCCACCTGTCGAATACAAAGTAATTTCGAGTAAAGCAGAAAAAGTAGTAGGCGACCGCGTTGCAAAACGTATTGCTGAAGGTCAGTTTGATATTGGCTTCCAGCAAATTAGTGAAATCAAACCTTTCACCGGCAAATATGGTCAAGTCGAGTTAGTTGGTCCAATCCCTGCCCCTTACCAAAAAGTTACCGTGTTTGCTGCTGGTATTGGTAAAAATTCGGAACATGCAAAAGTCGCAAAAGAACTTATTCAATTTGTGAAATCGCCTCAAGCGACACAAATTATTGAAGAACAGGGTCTTGAGCAGGTTAAACAATAAAAGCTCTAAAAGGCAACGTCTTGAGCAGATGTTGCCTTTATTGAACGGTTTACTCAAAGCAATAGAACAAAATGTAGAGCAATAAACCAGTGTAGAATAATTAACAAAGGTCAAAGTAGAATTTGCCGTGGAACTTAAACAATTAAAGTACTTTATTGCAGTGATCGAGTCAGGAAGCTTAGGTAAAGCTGCAAAAAATCTCGATATTGGAACGTCTGCATTAAGTCAGCAAATCTCAAAATTAGAAAGCGAGCTTTCTATTCGCCTTTTACAACGTACTGCTTTGGGTACGGTTCCTACCCCTGCGGGTTTAGCTTTTTTTCAACAGGTTCAACTGGCACTTAGACACTTAGACCATGCGGTAGACTCTGCGCATTCTTCCCGTTTAAGTGGTCATGTCACCGTGGGTTTTTCACCGAGTGTTGCGGCCGTTATAGGCACGCATTTTTTAAAACTCATGAGAAACCGTTATCCCGATATTAAAGTCCGTTTAATCGAAGGGTTATCGGGTGACTTAAAAGCCTTAGTTAATGCAAGGCAGCTCGATGTTGCAATCATCTTTAGTGACGATGTCGACCCACAGTGGGCCATACAGCCTTTAGTCAAAGAACAGATGTTTTTAATCTCGCCTAAAGAAGTGCTGAGTCAGTACCATCTTGAAAGCTGTATCGACACTCAAATTATTAACCACTCACAGCTTAAAGAACTTCCCCTGATTTTGCCGAGCCAACGACATGGACTGCGCTTGTTGCTCGAACAGAAAATTCATCAGCTTAAAGTGGCCTATGAAATTGATGGGCTGCATTTGTTAATGGAAAGCATTAGCCAACTCGAAATGGCAACCATCCAGCCTGCAGGTGCATCGTTAAACTCGCGGCAAGATCTATGTTTGCTACGTGTTGTAGAACCTGCCATTGAGCGTATTAACTATTTAATTAGTTTGTCTGAAGAAGAGCTCTCACCTGCTACTTTAGCCACTAAAGTAGTGATTCGTGCTTGTGTCACCAACCTCATTCATGAAAAGCGCTGGCCCGGTGCTGAAATCATAAACACTTAAGCCATTAGTGTTTATTTTTACTAAACACCCATTCAAGCTTAGCCTCTCACTTCACCTTCCCTTTTAAAGCTAAATTAGCCTTAGCTGAGAAAGGGAGAAATCCATGCATGATGTAATTGTGATTGGTGGTGGGAATGCCGCACTGTGTGCCGCGCTCACGGCAAAAGAAAGCGGCGCTTCTGTGCTGGTAATAGAAGCGGCACCTAAAGAATGGCGTGGTGGTAACTCACAACACACTCGTAACCTCCGTTGCATGCATGATGCTCCTCAAGACGTATTAGTCGATGCCTATCCCGAAGAAGAATATTGGCAAGACCTACTTAAAGTCACTGCTGGAAAAACCAATGAGCACTTAGCTCGTCTGGTTATTCGTAGCACGGCGACCTGTCGCGACTGGATGCGTAAACATGGCGTGAATTTTCAGCCGCCACTATCGGGGGCTTTGCATGTTGCACGTACCAATGCCTTTTTTATGGGGGGCGGTAAAGCTCTTATTAATGCGTACTACCGTAGTGCTCAAGAACTTGGCATTGAGATTTTATACAACACAAAAATTAAAGATCTAAAGTTAAACCAAAGACACTTTGAAGCTGCAATTGCTGAAGATGGCCGCGTGTTTAAGGCGAAAAGCTGTGTATTGGCTGCAGGTGGTTTTGAGTCAAATTTAGAATGGTTAAGAGAAGCATGGGGACAAAATGAAAACGGCGAATGGCCTGCCGATAATTTCATTATTCGTGGAACTCGCTTTAATCAAGGCAACTTACTCAAATTTATGATAGATCAAGGCGCCGATATTATTGGTGACCCATCGCAATCGCACTGTGTAGCCGTAGATGCACGCGCACCGTTATATGACGGCGGTATCTGCACCCGTATCGACTGCGTTTCATTGGGTATTGTGGTCAATAACAAAGCCGAACGTTTTTACGATGAAGGCGAAGACTTCTGGCCAAAACGTTATGCGATTTGGGGCCGCCTTGTTGCCAAACAGCCACAGCAAATTGCCTATTCGATTATCGACTCAAAAGCCATTGGCCGCTTTATGCCCCCTGTATTTGCGGGCGTAAAAGCAAATAGCATTCAAGAACTGGCCGAAAAAATCGGACTAGATGCAAAAACCTTATGCCACACCGTAGAAGAATTTAACCAAGCCTGTGTGCAAGGCACCTTTAACCACACAGTTTTAGATGACTGCACCACCGAAAATATTGTTCCCAACAAAACCCACTGGGCCGTTCCTCTCGATCGCCCACCATTCTATGCCTATGCCCTTAAACCCGGCATTACCTTTACCTATTTAGGTTTAAAAGTCGAAGACGATGCTGCTGTACGTTTTAACAATAAGCCAAGCCGCAACCTATTTGTCGCAGGTGAAATGATGGCAGGTAATGTACTCGGTCAGGGTTATACCGCAGGCGTTGGTATGTCGATCGGCACAACCTTTGGACGCATTGCCGGAAAAAATGCAGCCCACTATGCACTTTCACAAGGAGTTGAACATGAATGCTAGTACCAAAGCCTTAATTCCAGTTGTTCAGCTCTCTGACCATGAGCAGGAAGTTCAAAGAGCACTACAAATTTGTAATGCTTGTCGTTACTGTGAGTCATTTTGTGCTGTATTTGCGGCCATGACCAAACGTCTTGAGTTTAACCAAGCCGATATTCATTACCTCGCAAACCTATGCCATAACTGTGGTGCTTGTTTACACGCTTGCCAATATGCCCCGCCGCACGAGTTTGGTGTAAACATTCCAAAAGCGATGGCACAAGTACGTTTGGAAACTTACCAAGAGTTTGCGACGCCTAAACCGCTAGGCCGACTTTATAAGTCTGTTGGCATTCCTTTTGTCTCAGCATTATCAGCTATTTTCTTTTTATGCATGTTAGCTGTGGTGTGGTACAAAGGCACCGACCTGTTTGCAGGCTATCAAGGTAATTTCTATGCAATTTTCCCGCATAACTTTTTAGCTCTACTGTTTGGAGCGACCTTTACAGTTGCGATTGTTTTGCTCGGCATTGGGATTAGTAAATTTTGGCGACAGACGTCTAAAGTTATTCACGGCAAAGTTGAGAAACCCGACCTAGTTCAAGCCACTCAAAATGTATTAACGCTTAAATATTTAGATGGTGGACATGGCAAAGGCTGTAATGAGCAAGATGACCGTTACACACAAATCAGTCGTGTGTTCCATCACCTCACCTTTTATGGCTTTATGCTCTGCTTTGCAGCCACAGGTGTAGCAACTTTATATCATTATTTCCTTGACCTACATGCCCCTTACCCAATCTTTAGCTTACCTGTGATTTTAGGTACGTTAGGTGGACTTAGCTTAGTGATTGGACCATCTGGCTTGCTCTATTTAAATCTTAAACGTCATCCATTACATGGTGACCGCGAGCAAAAACCTGTAGATCGAGGCTTTATTTTCCTTTTAATTTTAGTCAGTGCTTCAGGGTTAGCCCTCATGGCACTTCGTAATTCTCCATACATGGCACTTTTACTGATTTTCCATTTAGCTACGGTCATGACCTTCTTTATAACCATGCCATTTGGAAAGTTCGCACACGGTTTTTACCGCAGCGCGTCTTTGCTCAAATTTGCCATCGAAGAACGTATTTCTAAGAAGTCATAATTTCTCTCAAAAGTATTCACTATTTTAGCGTAGTGAATACTTTTATTATTTTAAGCTCAAAATACTTCATAGCTTACCTACTTTTTACTATTTAAAATTCCTAAGCCATACATCGGCCACCTTGTACTCGCTTTAATATTATTAATCAGCATCGCAACCAAAACCAAAGACACTGCACCCACCAAAACAGGGAAAATTAAGAAACTCCACTCGTAATGTATGCTGCTTGCAGTGAGTAAAATAACCAAAGGATTGGCCCCAGCAGGTGGATGAACGCATTTAAAAATCTGCATGAGCGCAATGGCACAACCTACTGATAAAGCAATTGTAAAAATAGAAACACCGACAAATTTTAGAAAAAACAAACCTACAAAAGCCGAAATAAGATGTCCAAATATGATATTTCTCGGCTGTGCCAAAGGTGACTGCGACACGGTATAGAGCAATACACAAGTCGCACCAAACGGTGCCATGATAAAGATATTGTGTGTGAGCTTACTCAACCAAAGAAGTATAAAAATACTAACTGTACCCCCAATAAGGCTTCGCAAAATGTCAATTTTATTGGGCGATGGAGCAAGTTTTTCTTTGCCATAGAAAATAGAGAACATGATTTTTATTCCTTAAACAGAAGTTGCTTTTTAAAAAGCATATAGATAAAATTTCGAATAGTACAGATCTGTACTATTTTATTTTTTGGAAAAGTTTTATGTCTAAATCTGCCTTAAAAATATTAGATACAGCCGAGAAGTTATTTAATGAAAATAGTTTTGTTGGTGTGGGTGTCGACCTGATTCGCGATGAATCTGGCTGCTCAAAAACCACGATGTACACGTACTATAAAAATAAAAATCAACTGGTTAAGTCTGTGCTCGTTGCACGTGATGAACGCTTTAAGCAAAGCCTTTTGGGCTATGTGGGAGATGCAACAGGATTAGAGGCCATCAATAAAATTCTAGATTGGCACACCAACTGGTTTAGACAAGATTTTTTTAAAGGCTGTTTATTTGTAAGAGCAGTCGCTGAATCTAACCAAGATGATCAAGACATTATTTCTATTTCTAAAGCCCATAAACAATGGATTAAAGAACTCATCGCCGCAAACTGTAATATGCCAAATGGTGAAGCTTTATCTGAGCTGATCTATACGGTGATTGAAGGACTCATTAGCCGCTTTTTAGTCGATGGCTTTGATGAAACACTTGCCATAAATATGAAAAATTCAATTAATCAATTATTTAATATTAACCAAAATTTATAATTGCAGCCCTAGAGCTGCAATTGAATAGATCAGATTTTGATTAAGCAATTTTTCCATCAATAATGCCTTTCTCTTTTAATGCAGCAAGTTCTTCTGCTGTTTTAAATCTCGATAAGATTTGAGCAGTATGTTCACCTAGCTCTGGCGGCGCATGATGATATTCAACGGGAGTATCAGACAGCTTAATTGGTGAGCCTATGGTTTGGAAGTTTTCATTTAAATGATGAGGAATATTCACCACCAAATTACGATGGACGATTTGTGGTTCAGCTAAAGCATCTTCAATAGAATTGATAACACCTACGGGTACTTTAAGCGCATGAATCATGTCGACCCACTCTTTGGCAGTTTTCTGCAAAAAGTGCTCCGACAATAAAGGAATCAATTCATCTCGATATTTGACGCGGTCTTGGTTACGCACAAACTTTTCATTTTCAAGTAGTTCTGGATAACCAATCGCAACACACAAGTCTTTAAACTGTTTGTCATTACCACAAGCAATAATAAATTCTTTATCTTTAGCCTTAAAAGTTTGATACGGCACAATACTCGGGTGTTGATTACCCATGCGTTGTGGCGCTTTACCCGAAGCTAAATAATTCATTCCCTGATTTGCTAATGCCGCGACCTGTACATCAAGGAGTGACATATCAATATATTGACCACGCCCTGTGTGCGAACGTGCAATCAGTGCCGCTTGAATGGCTATGGTTGAATACAATCCCGTTTGAATATCTACCACAGCCACACCAACCTTTTGTGCGCCACCACCTGCTACATCATCAGGCTCACCAGTAATGCTCATTAAGCCAGACATACCCTGAATAATAAAATCATAACCGGGTTCTGCTGCACGTGGGCCATCTTGCCCAAAACCAGTAATCGAGCAATACACAATATTTGGGTTGAGCTCACTTAAGGAAGCATAGTCCAAACCATATTTAGCCAAAGACCCTGTCTTATAATTTTCAATTACCACGTCGGCAGTCTTGGCAATTTCATAAATTAAGGCCTGACCTTCGGGTGTGGTTATATCTACCGCAACCGAATATTTATTACGGTTAGTACACTGAAAGTAGCCAGATTCACGGGTCATGTTTCCGTCTTGATCAGGCATCCATGGCGGTCCCCACATACGGGTGTCATCACCGACTCGAGGACGTTCAATTTTAATCACTTCCGCGCCAAGGTCTGCCAAGATTTGCCCACACCAAGGCCCTGCAAGTACACGACTTAAATCTAAAACTCGAATTCCTTGTAATGCACCCATAACGATACCCTTATCTTTTTAGAAGGTGCTAATGCACCTCCCTGTCATTGTCTATGATTGTCTTTGTGGATCGTACTGACGATCTTTAATGAATAAGCCTGGCAATACCCCTGCAACAAAATACGCAGCACCCATCACAATAAAGGCCATGGCAAAAGTTCCACCCGATGCCAAGAAACCAATGGTGGCTGGTGCAATCGCTGCCCCGACACGACCAATGTTATAAGCACCGCCAATGGCTGTTCCGCGTACATCGGTTGAAAAACTTTCAGCCATATAAGTCGCATTTACACCGTATGGAATGCCATATAAGAAGCCAAAGGTGATTAATAAATACAAAATATTGTCAGGGGTATTGAAGAAAATAATGATTGGCAAAAACACAGCGCTGGCAATTGTTCCAAACACAAAAACAGCACGGCGGTTAAATTTATCAGCAAGATAACCCGCTAAAATTTTGCCTAGAATCATTGCTGTATATGAACCCACCATATAACTGGTTAAATTTTTAAAGTTCATATGCACTTCTGTTTCTAAATAACTTGGCATCCAGTTGTTAATGCCGTAATAACCAAACTGCAAGAAGAATGCTGTGGTCATCCACAACAAAAACATTTTACGGTGCTTAAAATTATTAAAAATTTGCTTATAAATGCTGCCACTTTTCGGCTTTTCAGCCACCACTCTTTCTTTAGGTTGTCTATTGCCTTGCAAGCTTTCAATTTTGGTGAGCTGCCAAGATTTTGGCTCTGGCACAAATCGTTGTAGGAAAATATTAACAAAAGCAGGCACCACGGTCAGGAAGAATAAAACGCGCCAGCCATGATCTGGAATAATTGCGCCAGCTAATAACGTTGCAGCAATATAACCTACGGTCTGGCCCGTCTGTAGCGTGCCCAATACCGTTGTACGGTACGTGGTTGGCACATATTCAGCCATTAAGGTATTACAAGCCATATAAAGTGCCCCAATACCTAAAGCACCAATAAAACGTAATGCCATAAATTGCTCAAAGCTTTGCGTAAAACCCAATAAACAAGTCGCTACTGAAAAGAAAGTCACCGAGTTGGCAATGGTTCGTACACGACCAAACTTGTCACATGCCCAGCCACCCAAAATACCGCCAATACCCATCCCTGCTAAAGAAGCACTACCTAAGGCACCTGCCTGAAAGGTACTTAAACCAAACTCTGCCTTTAAGCTGGTCAAGCTATAAGACAGCAGCATAATATCTATGCCATCGACCACCATCGCAAAATAGGCAAATAACAACGCCCATTTCCATGTATTTGGTCCAATCTTTTCATATGTTCCAAGGTTACTTGGAAATGTATTTCTTAATTCTTTCGATATTACTTGAACGTCATTGTTCATCTTTAGTTCCTCATTTTCCCAAATGAGTCATCGATAGCTTACTTATGTTTTCTGTATGACTTAATCTTCTATATTTTCATCATTTTACGTTTAGTTTTAAGTACACAGAGGCACATCTTCACATGAGTATCCTTACGATGAATCTTGTCATTTTCCATAAATTTTTGCGTAAAAATCCCTAAGGTGCTCCCGAAAGAACACCTCGATCTGTTAAAAATTAATGAGTTAGTTACTAAATGCTGCGATACCTGTTTGTGCACGACCTAAAATCAAAGCATGAACGTCATGTGTACCTTCATAGGTGTTCACGACTTCAAGGTTAACTAAATGACGTGCCACCCCAAACTCGTCACTAATGCCGTTTCCGCCCATCATGTCACGTGCCATACGAGCAATATCAAGTGCTTTTCCACAGTTGTTACGCTTAATTAGAGATGTACCCTCAACTGATGCAATGCCTTCATCTTTCATACGCCCAAAACGTAAAGCTGCCTGTAAACCCAACGCAATTTCAGTTTGCATGTCTGCCAGCTTCTTTTGAATCAATTGATTTGCAGCCAACGGACGACCAAATTGTTTACGGTCCATGGTGTATTGATGTGCAGTATGCCAGCAGAACTCCGCAGCACCCATCGCCCCCCATGCAATGCCATAGCGGGCACTATTTAGGCAGGTAAACGGACCTTTTAAACCTCGAATTTCAGGGAATGCATTTTCTTCAGGTACAAAAACGTTATCCATCACGATTTCACCCGTAATCGAGGCACGTAAACCGACCTTGCCATGAATAGCTGGCGCAGATAGCCCTTCCCAGCCCTTTTCTAAAATGAAGCCGCGAATATCACCCACATTACCTTCAGCAGAAACTTCTTTTGCCCAGACGACAAATACATCGGCAATCGGGCTATTGGTAATCCACATTTTGGCGCCACTTAAACGATAACCACCGTCAACTTTTTTAGCACGGGTAATCATACTACCTGGGTCTGAACCATGATCAGGTTCGGTCAAACCAAAACAACCAATGTATTCACCAGTAGCAAGTTTAGGTAAGTACTTCTGCTTTTGCTCTTCGGTACCAAACTCATGAATTGGAACCATCACCAATGAGCTTTGCACGCTCGCCATAGAGCGGTAGCCCGAGTCGACATATTCAATTTCGCGCGCAACCAAACCATAACTCACATAGTTCAAACCCGCGCCGCCATATTGCTCAGGAATGGTTGGCCCCAGTAAACCGAGCTCCCCCATTTCACGGAAAATAGATGGATCTGTTGTTTCATGACGAAATTGTTCAAGTACACGTGGTTGCAAACGTTCTTGACAATAGGCATGAGCCGCATCACGAATCATGCGCTCATCTGGGCTAAGCTGTTGCTCAATTAAAAATGGGTCTTGCCAATTAAATTGAACTTTTGCTTTTTTTGTTGTCACCATGTGATTCATCGCATCCTCTGCTTGATTTGATCTTCTTACTCGATGTTATGCGTGAAAAATGCAGTAATCAAACGATAAATGTTCATGCAGATATGCGACTTACGCATATTTAAAATGAGTTACGTTAAATTTAACGATTTAATTCGTTGTATTTCATTAAAAATGGCTTATTTTTATACTAAACTCGGATATCTGCATTTAGGTCATATGCTGTTTTGAAATATGATGACAAATAAAAGGATTTATTTATGCGAAGAAGTATCCCGTCCATTCAGGGTCTAATTTGCTTTGAAAGTGCAGCAAAACATCTAAGTTATACCTATGCTGCGCAAGAGCTATGCATTACCCAAAGTGCAGTTTCGCGCCAAATTCAGCAGTTAGAAGATTTCTTGGGCGTTGAACTCTTTATACGTACTCGGCATGGCGTCGAGCTAACCATTGCAGGACAACAATATTTTAAAAGCATTAAACCCTATTTATTGGGTTTAGAGAAATGTACAGCCGATGTGATTTCTCATAAGGGTTTAGGTGGCACACTAAAATTAGGTGTGGTTCCTACCTTTGCAACGCGATGGTTATTACCCAAGCTCCATCTTTTAAATCAAAAACACCCTGAAATTACGGTTCACTTAGAGACCAGTACCAAGCCCTTTTTATTTAACGACAATATTTTTGACGCTGCTATTTTTGCAGGTACGCAGCAGCAAATTGACCATTGGCCCGGCATACAAGCGCATTATTTAATGGATGAAGAAATTGTACCTGTATGCTCGCCCAGACTTATCGAAAAGTATTTTCCAGATGCTGTGATGATTAATGAAAATACCTATGATTTAAGCCCAGAAGATTTATTAAAAATCCCTTTACTACAACAAACCACTCGACCTAGCATTTGGCAAGAATGGTTTCTCACTCATCAGATGCAACACCCTAAACCTTTTGATGGACAACGCCATGAGTTATTTTCAATGCTTGCGGTTGCTGCCAGTCATGACATGGGAATGGCTCTAATTCCGCAAATGTTGATTGAGTCTGAACTACAAAAAAAAGAACTGGTGATTGTTTCCAATAAGAAACTAAAAGGTAGCCGAAAATACTATCTCATCCATTCAAGCCAAGACATAACCCCAACCATTCAAAAATTTGTTGAATGGATTTACCAAGAACTAGAACAACTAAAGACTAATACGAATTAGCTGAGCAGCCCTGATTTATGTCAAATATTGCGATCTATAACCATAAAAAAGATTGTGATTAACCAAATCACAATCTTTTTAGTTAAGCGTAAATAACTTTGAAATTAATGACTCATTAATTGAATATCTGAACCACTACGTTTCGGATCAATCAGAATCTTGGCATGCTGTTCAGGGTCACGTAATGCCTCAAATGCACTCGTAACACCTTCTAGGCCAACAACACCGGTAATGAGCCGTGAACAGTTCACTTTACCTTCTGCAATCATATGCAGCGCATCTCGAAACTCAAGCGGTGTATAGCCCAACACAAACTGAATTTCTAACTCTTTATTAATCGCAAGTGCTGGTTCTATTTTGTCACTTTGCATGCATACACCCACCCCAACAATTCGGGAAAACAAAGGTGCACCTTCAATAATTTGCTGCAAAACACCCGGCACGCCGACGCACTCAAAAATAACAGGACGTTTTGGCAGAGCGCCCAATTTATCAATCATGCGCCATCCATGCCACCACGGTAAGCGAGTCGCTTGCAACTTATCAAACACCCCCATGCCCATGTTAATCGCATCTGATACATTGCCAAGCAAACCAAACTCCTTCCAGTTGGCAAATGGCGATGTCTCTTTAGGGTCTACCACAATATCGGCACCGCATTGCTCGGCAAGCTTACGGCGGTTTGGTGAAAAGTCACTGGCAACTACAGTTTTAACCCCAGCCGCCTTAAGCATTAATATGACACCTAGCCCAACAGGACCGCAGCCAATCACAATCGCAGGTTCACCAGTTTTTACACGGCTACGGCGAACAGCATGCAATGCAACTGCCATAGGTTCAGTCATGGCAGCACTATCTGCATCTAGACCATTCGGTACTTCAAACATCAAGCTCGATTGAGCCAATACTTGCTCGGCATAGCCACCCGAAGCATTTGGGGAAAGTCCCGTAGACAAATAACCATGCTGATCTACATTCAAAAGCGGCATTGCACAAACGAGTGTATCCGCTTTAAATTTATGACGTGTTTTTGGGCCGTAGTCCAAAACCTTGCCGCAAAACTCATGTCCTAGTACAAACGGGTCTGTAGACTTCGCTAAACCATTAAACCCTACACGTGCAGCCAAATCATGCATGTGGTCGCAGTGGTGCTGCATATGTAAATCTGAACCGCAGATCCCACATCGCACCACTTCTAACAAAACCTGCCCTTTTGCAGGTGTTAAGTTCGGTTGGTCCACTACTTGCAATGTTGCTTGATGACAAAGTACCGACTTCATTTGAGTGCTTCCTATTTCTTCTTTTTCATTTACTTGCCAGAAATAGATTTCTACAGATAAATTAATCGCTTTATCGGTTTGGTCTTTAGCAAGCCTTTATTCATCTTTACAAGTAAAAGCCAAAATACCAATGACCATTCTTCAGCCAATCTACTCTTGAAGAGTCAACAAAAAAACAGGCTCAGCGAAATTAAAAACAATAAAAATCTTGGTGCTTGTATCTTACACAGACTGCGTTATCTTCTTAGGCCAGAACAATGTCATCAAAATTAAAACTTATACAAATATAGTAAGTGCAAAAAACTCAACTCAACGCTTTTCACAAAAACATAGCAAAACCAAACTTTTATCAGTGGCTCTAAACAGGCATGATGAACTGATACGAACAGATAAGAAGAAATCTATGATTACAAAAACGCTCCCGCTTACAGATATACATCGCCACCTTGATGGCAACATTCGCATTCAAACCATTTTAGAATTGGGGCAACAATACAATTTAGATTTGCCTGCTTACGACATTGAATCTTTACGACCACACGTACAAGTGATGGATAACCAACCAGACTTATTAAGTTTTTTATCGAAGCTCGATTGGGGCGTAAAGGTATTAGCGAGTCTAGATGCCTGCAAACGTATTGCTTTTGAAAACATGCAGGATGCAGCACAGCAAGGCCTAGACTATGTAGAACTACGTTTTTCACCAGGTTACATGGGTATGACCCATCAACTTCCACTTGAAGGCGTAGTTGAAGCTGTGATTGCTGGCGTAAAAGAAGGCAGCCAAGCTTACGGAGTAAAAGCGAATTTAATTGGCATTATGAGCCGTACTTTTGGCCAAGAAGCCTGTGAAAAAGAATTAAACGCCCTACTTGCCCATAAAAATGATATTAAAGCGCTGGATCTCGCTGGAGATGAGCTTGGTTTTCCGGGCAATTTATTTATTGAGCACTTTAAAAAAGCACGTGATACAGGTTGGTACATTACCGTACATGCAGGCGAAGCTGCCGGCCCAGAAAGTATTTGGCAAGCCATTGAAGAATTAGGTGCCGAACGGATTGGACATGGTGTTAAAGCAGTTCAAGATTTAAAACTTCTAGATTATTTGGCTAAACACCAGATTGGTATTGAATCTTGCCTCACCTCAAATATTCAAACCAACACAGTGCCTTCTTTAGCAGAGCATCCATTAAAGACTTTTTTAGAACATGGTGTGCTTGCCACCATTAATACAGATGACCCCGCTGTTGAAGGCATTGAGATACAGCATGAATATTTAACTGCTGCCCCATTGGCAGGTTTAAGTCCTGAGCAAATTTATACAGCTCAAGAAAATGGACTTAAAATCGCATTTTTATCAGAACAAGAAAAAGATGAGTTAAGGCAGAAATATCAATAGCAGAGAACAGAACTTATTTAAACAAGTTCAAATATTGGAGTGTGTATGAATTAAAATTTAAATATATAAAAAAAAAAAAATTCCTTCTATCTGTAAGACTAGAAGAAATTATTTTTAATATTTGGGATATTTTAGAAAGCTTGAACGCTTTTAAATATGGTCGGAGCAGTAGGATTCGAACCTACGACCCCCTGGTCCCAAACCAGGTGCACTACCAGGCTGTGCTATGCTCCGAAATTGGGGTGAATGACGGGATTCGAACCCGCGACAACTGGAATCACAATCCAGGGCTCTACCAACTGAGCTACATCCACCATCAAATAAGTTCTATGTACCAAGCTACCAAATGGCGCGCCTGACAGGATTCGAACCTGTGACCATCCGCTTAGAAGGCGGATGCTCTATCCAACTGAGCTACAGGCGCTTAACCGATGATGCTTATCATGCGATACTTCGCCGATCTTAAAATATTCTTTTAAGTGGTCGGAGCAGTAGGATTCGAACCTACGACCCCCTGGTCCCAAACCAGGTGCACTACCAGGCTGTGCTATGCTCCGATCTATCTCAGCTTTTGCTGTATCGCACATCGTGCGGTACGGTGTGCATTCTAGGCGCGACGCCCTCAGACGTCAACACCTATTGTCAAAAAAAGTTAAAAATCCTTATCAAATGTATATTTAACAAGCATTTTGAGGATTTTTAACGTTTTAACGATGCACTAAAGGCTAACATTCGATCTAAAGGCATTTTGGCACGTTCAGCAAGCGCTGGATCAACGTGTATTTCTTGATCGCCTTTTTGTAAAACTTCTAAAATTCCCTCGAGTTCATTCATTGCCATCCACGGACAATGAGCACATGAACGACAAGTTGCTCCCTCACCCGCTGTTGGAGCTTCAACTAAAATCTTATCTGGTACTGCTTGCTGCATTTTGTAGAAAATACCACGGTCAGTTGCCACAATGAGTCTTTCATTTGGCAAAGTCTGTGCAGCTTTAATGAGTTGAGAAGTACTACCTACCGCATCGGCAATTTCTACTACCGACTCTGGCGACTCTGGATGTACCAATACAGCCGCATCTGGATACAGTGCTTTCATGTTGGCAATGCCACGTGCACGGAATTCTTCATGCACAATACATGCGCCATCCCAAAGCAACATATCTGCACCAGTTTTCTTTTGAATATAGCGACCTAAGTGCTGATCTGGTGCCCAAATAATTTTTTCGCCCAAACTGTCTAGGTGCTCAACAATTTCAACTGCACAGCTGGAAGTCACTACCCAATCCGCACGTGCTTTAACAGCAGCCGATGTATTGGCATAAACCACTACGGTGTGGTCAGGGTGTTGATCACAAAATGCTGTGAACTCATCGACTGGACAACCTAAGTCAAGTGAACAAGTTGCTTCAAGTGTCGGCATCAGGATTGTTTTTTCAGGAGACAGAATTTTAGCTGTTTCTCCCATAAACTTAACACCAGCTACAACCAGTGTAGAGGCTGCATGATCTCGTCCAAAACGGGCCATTTCTAAAGAGTCAGAAACGCATCCACCTGTTTTTTCTGCAAGTTCTTGTACATCGGGATCGCAATAGTAGTGAGCAACAAGGACAGCATCACGTTTTTTGAGCTCTGCTTCGATCTGTGCAAACTTTTGTTGTTTTGCTTCTTCACTTAGGCGGTTGTCTTTTGGTTCACCTAAACGGTCTAAATGCGCTTGTACAATGTTTTTTGCATCGTTGGCAATTAAAGTCGCATCACTCATAAAACGTCTTCTCTATCCTTCATGCTGGCATACCTGCTCGCATATAACGTTACTGCTTAAATGATTTACTAAATTGAATCATTTAATATCAAAAGATGGGGCTAATAAAAAAGCCTCTTTGTCGAGGCTTGATTATAACTGAATATTTACGAACGGTAATCTGCATTAATCTTGACGTAGTCGTAAGATAAATCGCATGTGTAGACTGTGTCCTTGGCTTGACCGCGACCTAAATCAACGCGAATGGTAATTTCGGTTTGTGCCATAACGCGCGCACCCGCTTCTTCGGTATAGTCCTCGGCTGCACCACCATCTTTACAGATTTGAACGTCATCTAACCACACCTGAATTTTAGACACGTCTAAGTCTTTCACTCCTGCATAGCCAATTGCCGCTAAAATACGTCCCCAGTTCGGGTCAGATGCAAACAGTGCAGTTTTAACGAGTGGAGAATGTGCAATGCTATACGCAATGTCACAACACTCTTGAATATTACCACCACCCTCTACAGCAACAGTAATGAACTTGGTCGCACCTTCGCCATCACGTATAATTAACTGTGCTAAACGGTTCATGAGACGAGCAAGCACTTCTAATACTTTTGCGTAGCGCACATCGCTGTCTGATGTAATTTCAGTGCCACCAGCCTGACCAGTCGCCACAAAAATACAAGAGTCATTTGTTGAAGTATCACCATCAATGGTAATACGGTTAAATGAATGCTCAACCGTTGTCTTTAATAGCTTTTGGACTAAATCGCGGCTAATAGGCGCATCTGTAGCAACAAAGCTCAACATGGTTGCCATGTTTGGACGGATCATTCCAGCACCTTTACTAATACCAGTCATGGTATAAGTAATGCCATCAAGTTCAAATTGTTCAGATGCACCTTTAGGAACTGTATCTGTCGTCATAATGCCAGTTGCTGCATCATTCCAAGCAGCATCTTGTACACTATTTAATGCAGGTTGAAGACCAGCAAGTAAACGTTCCATTGGAAGCTGCTCACCAATCACCCCTGTAGAAAACGGAAGTACTTCAAAACTGTTCACACCAGCAAGCTCAGCTAACTTCGCGCAAGTAGCTTGAGCATTTTTTAAGCCTGTAGGTCCAGTACCCGCATTGGCATTACCTGTATTAATTACTAAATAACGAGGATTGCCTTGAGCAAGATGAGCTTTAGAGACATGAACAGGTGCTGCACAGAAGGCGTTTTGAGTAAATACACCCGCAACATTTGAACCTTCTGCAAACTCAAAAATGACTAAATCTCGTCGGTTTTGGTAACGTACATATGCTTCTGTTGAGCCAATTTTTACACCTTTTACCACATGCATTTGTGGCATTGTTACGTCGCCGACAGCCATTTTTAGAACATCCAGAGTTTGTTATGAAAAGATCAATATTTCAGAAAATAGCGAGGTCATAAAACCCGCTTTATATGAAATATCAGTATTGACAGCTTATTAGAAAAGCCTGAAAAAATCGAGCGCTAAAAATAGCTTATTTTTGCTCTAATTTTAATAAAATATCTTTCTTATCAAGACCACCAGCAAAACCCACTAAAGCGCCACCCGCGCCAATGACTCGGTGACAAGGTGCAATAATCGAAATTGGGTTTTTACCATTGGCAGCCCCTACTGCTCGCACTGCTTTTTCATTTCCAATTTGAACAGCAATTTCTTTATAACTTCTTGTTTCGCCATAAGGAATGCTGAGTAATGCGGTCCACACCTGTTTTTGGAATGCTGTACCTTCAAAATCTAATGGCAATCTAAATTCACGGCGTTTGCCTTCAAAGTATTCTTTTAACTGTTGCTCAGTTTTTAATAAAACCGGATGCTCAGCTTGTTCGACCAGCTCTGCCAGTCGAACACGTTTTGGATTTTCATTGTCCCAAAGTACTGCCACCAAAGCATTTTCATTCGCAACTAGTTTTAATTGCCCAACAGGCGAATTGATATACTTATAAGACAGCAACATACTTTATCCTTTTAAGATGGAGACGAAATTTTCATTAGAACCAGTCCCGATACAATCAGTACAGCGGCAATCATTCTCATTGCACCAATAGGCTCATGAAGAAAAAATATACCGACTAAAAATGATCCAATTGCACCTATGCCTGTCCAAACCGTATAAGCAGTACCAAGAGGTAAAGTTTTCATTGATATTGAAAGTAGAACTACACTCAAAATCATAAAAACTACGGTAATAACACTAGGGGTTAAACGTGTAAAACCTTCAGACATTTTCATAGAATATGCCCAAATGATTTCAAATACACCTGCTAAAATTAAAATAGCCCAAGCCATAACATTCACTAATTTTTATAGTGTCAGGTCGTCCCGACATGATTACCCATTATGGGGGAGGTCGTTCCTCCTTATGTGAAGACTCAGTTTACTTTAAAATAAAAAATGAAGGCAAACCCGAACTCAAGCTTGCCTTTATCAGAAAATATTATTCATTTTTGAGTTGTAGAATTTTCCGAGCACCATTTAAAACAAACAAAACAATAATCAATCCAATAATTAAATCAGGATAACGAGAGCCAGTGATTGCAACTAATATTCCCGCAATAATGACACCTAAGTTTACGATGACATCATTGGCAGAGAATATATAACTCGCCTTCATATGTGCCCCACTCTCCTTATGATCTCTCATTAAATAAAGACAACTAACATTGGCTGCAAGCGCTAAACCACCAATTAAAATCATGAGAATTGAAACAGGTTCACTGCCGTATATAAAACGACGTAATACATCAACTAACACAATCATGGCTAAGCCAAACTGAAACCATCCAGAAATATGTGCAGCCTTTAATTGAGCATTGAGGTTTTTTCCTACCACAAATAAAGCAATTCCATAAATTGCCGCATCGGCAAACATATCGAGTGAGTCAGCAATTAATCCTGTTGATGACGCAATGATGCCTGCCATAAATTCGATAAAAAACATCACTGCATTAATAAGTAACAACCATTGTAAAACCTGTTTTTGTGCTGCATTGGCTGAAGAGCTAACACGTACCTTTTTAGGCTTTTCAATGGGTTCATAGTGAGGTTGAGTTTGCTGTAACTCTGCCCCTAAACCTAGGCGTTGCAGACTGTGGGTAATTTTTTCAGCTTCTGTACTGTGATACACCGCTAAATGCCGAGCAGGCAAATCAAATTCAAGTTCTTGAATATGGCCAGCATAAGGTGCTAACGCCATTCGCACCATCTGCTCTTCTGCTGCACAATCCATGTGAGGAATATGGTAATAACTCACCCATTGGATTTTATTTGCCATAGATTCACTCGGCATAGAATATTCCTGAGTTGCTACGCTTGAACACCCACAGCTTGAGCAGCTTTTATTTACATTTATTTGATTCTCTTGTTTTTCTAAAGCCATCTTTGCACCATAACTGACACAAAAAACAATGCCATTAGTATAAACTAATGGCATGTCATTAAGCTTACTTTTTGTTCAGCAATTAAAATTTTAGTGTTAACCCTGCACCATAATACCAACCATTTTCAGAGTCGGTTCCAGTTTGCCAAGCAGTTTGTTTTAAACCTTTTTCATAACCATAACCGACATCAACAAATGGCATGACCTTTTTATTGATTTCATAACGGGTTTGAAACCCTGCCTGTAAACTCGATAATCCCGTTTTACTGGCATAGCGAGATTCATCTTGCAAAACAACGTTTGCTTTTAAATAGGGCTTACCAATCAACTTTTGGGTAAAGAGTAAGTCCCTTTCAGTCTCTAGGCTCAACTTCCATAACTGATCTTCACCTGCATAAAGATAAGCATCGGTTTCAAAAAAGTAAGGCGCCATGCCATGTAAACCCACTACACCAGCCCAACGTTCTTGCTTTTCGTCTTCCCGTTGTAAACGTTCATAGTTTACCCCAGCCTGTAAATCCCAATAATCAGCTATATTGCGGCTATAAAGTACTGAACCGCCATAATTGGCATCTTCCGACTCGGCCTTTTCAACATGGGCTTTAATGAATAATTTATTTTCATCCGTTCCCACCCAGCTTTCCAATTCAGAAGAAAAACTGCCTTCACCCTTTTCATTTTGAGTCCAGCCAGTATCAATCTTAGTTGCTTGATAAACCTGTCCACCATGTTCGCGTAAATGATCGTGTGTTAAAGGTTCTTGAGCAAAAGCAAATAAAGATATACCCGAGAAAGCACCGCAACATATCATTTGAGAAAATAACTTAGTGATGCGCATGACTAGCTCCTTTCCCATTTTCAGATTGAACAGGTGGCTGTGATTGAGCTGGTTGTTGGCTGTCATTTACTTGAGCAACAATCAACTTATTCATCATTCCAGCACTCATGTGATAGAGCAAATGACAATGAATCGCCCATTCTCCCAAAGCATCGGCTGTCAATAACGCAGTAACGGTCTTTCCGGGTGGAACAATAACGGTATGTTTATTTGGTAAGTTTTCAGCTTGTTGACCATTTTCCAATTGCATAAACATGCCATGTAAATGCATTGGATGAGCCATCATGCTGTCATTTACAAACTTCAAGCGAATACGTTCGCCATATTTAACTTGTAATGGTTCAGCTTCGTTAAATTTCTTACCATTAATAGTCCAGATATAACGCTCCATGTTGCCCCCTAAACGAATGACTAATTCACGCTCGGGCGCACGAGTATCTGGCTGCGGTGTTAAAGACTGCAAATCACTATATTGCAGTGTTTTCATCCCCGCTGGTGTTGAAGCATTTGCCCAGCCATAAACGGGTTCATCTTTTTTGGACTTATTCTCAGATTGCGCAGGCATCTCATGATTCATATTCATCATAGCGTGGTCATGCTCGCTAGCTGCCATTGCCTGCATATCATGCTTCATTTCAGACATCGCTGACATGTCATGCTTCATTTGCATCATGGAATGATCATGTTCGCTAGATGACTTATTTTTCATGTCATGATCCATATTTATCATTGTAGAATCATGATTAGCATGGTTCGCTTCTTTTTTCATTTCAGGCATGGCCGACATGTCATGTTGCATGTTCATTTGATGGCCAGCATGTTCATCACTTGCCCCATCCCCATGACTCATGCCCATATCTTCCATGGTTAATAAAGCGCGTGGACGTGATGCTGGGATTTGAACCGGCCCTACTTGGGTATTTTCATCATGCAGGGTACCAATAGCAAAACCACTGCGGTCAATAGACTCAGCTTCAATCTGATAATTTGCTTGTTTAGGTTCTACAATGACATCGTAGGTTTCGGCTGTACCAATACGAAACTCATCAATTGAAACAGGTTTAACTGGCTGTCCATCTGCACTCACGACATTCATTTTTAAATTTGGAATTCTGACATCAAAAAAAGACATAGCTGATGCATTAATAAATCGCAATCGAACCTTATCGCCCGCTTTAAAATTACCTGTCCAGTTTTGCTCTGGTGTCTTGCCGTTAACTAAGAAAGTATAACCCGTCACATCAGACATATCGGTTTTTAACATCCGCATCTGATTCCACATCGAACGATCTTGCCAAGTTGCTTTTAAGCCTTGTGCTTTAACTTGCTTCCAAACATCAGATACGGTTTCACGGCGGTTTTGATAATACTCAGCAGATTTCTTTAAATTCTTTAAAATACTATCGCTAGAAGACTGATGAAAATCTGAAAGCATCACCACATAATCACGGTCAGTTTTTTCATGCGCCGCAACTGGTATTTTGCCTTTTGGGTAAATCACAAGCGGCCCATATAAACCATCTTGTTCTTGGCCTTTACTGTGGGCGTGATACCAATATGTGCCATTTTGTTTCACCTTAAAACGGTAAACAAAATCTCCGTTTGGCGCGATTCCTTTAAAACCATTGAAACCGGGCACACCATCCATTAACCCAGGTAGTAATAAGCCATGCCAATGTAAAGAGGTATCTTGATTCTTTAATTGGTTATGAACATGAATAACAGCCTCATCCCCTTCCTCAAACTCAAGAAGTGGGGCTGTAAATTTTCCATTTACGGTAATTCGTTTAAGGGGTTTGCCCGTAACATTGACCTGTTGTTCATTAATATTAAGGTGATATTCCTTAATTGCCGCGAGGGTCCATGGTGAAACCAATAGACCAAATACAGCGATGAGGCTGCTAATTGTTTTATGAGACATTGCTGTAATCCTTTTAACTAAAAAAATAAGTAAGAAAGGATTAAGCTTTTGGTGGACGTAAGATTTCTTGCCAGTATCCAGCTAAATGCTGTGCCTGATAAATACTACTAAATTGAGATGTACTAGGAATAAATGATGTTTCAATATCTGGTACAGCTTGCTGTGAAGCCAGATTCACCATTTGACAATGCACTGGGTTACAGTCTTGGCAATGTTCACCATGTTGATGAGAAACTTTAACCATAGATTGATGACATATCGCCTGATCATCAGCTTGAACATGCATAGTGTGATGTGTCATTTGTTTACTATGGCATGGCATTGTATGAAGATCATGCTGCATAGGCATCTGAGCAACAGACACGCCACTCCACCCAATGACCAAAATCATTAGGAACACAAACCAAGCATACTTGCGTAAGTGTTGCAGCGTCATCATTTATTGCCTTGAGCAATCCATTTATCTATGGGGTATAAGCATAACCAAGTTTTAAAACAGATACAATTTTACATCTTAATTGATTGTTTTTATGGTCATTAAGCAAACGGAGGTTGATGCTGAAGAACTAAATCAATCACTTCTAGTGCACCTTCTCGTTCATTACTTCGTGTTGTATAAGGTGCTACTGCTTTTAAAGCTTCAATAGCATTTTCAACCGCAAACCCATAACCTGCTGCTTTGATCATCTGGATATCATTATTGTTATCACCAATCGCAACCACTTGACTGGCTTCAATCTGCCATTTTTGTAGTAATAGCTTCAAACCATGCGCTTTATGTTGATCTGGAAGGATCAAATCAATAAAACCAAAGCCACTAGAAACAGGCACTAAAACCTTATCTGCTACGAAGCTTTGCTTCTGAAAATGTTCAAAAATTGCAAAACTTTCGTTTTCCTGAGCAGTAAAAGTAATTTTACACACCAGATCATCTAACGCATAAAAGTCATCGATAACTGTCAGCTTCTCAAAATATCGAGCGACTTTAGCGTAGTTCTCTGCATTCATACTCCTGTGTACATAAGCACTCTGTTTCCCACAGATCACCATGGTCGAGGTATACGCAGGGTCAATCGCTTTTAGAATCTTACTAAACTGTTCTTTGCTTAAATGAGCAAAAGCGAGTTCTTGCCCTGCATCTACAACATGTGCGCCATTTTCTGCAATGAAAGTAATTTCATGATTAATTTCTGGAAAATAAGTAACAAGCTTTGCAAGTTGGTTACCACTGGCCACCACAAAATGAATATTATTTTGTTTTAGTTGTTCATACTGTTTTAAAAAACGTGCTTTGTTGTACTGCTTCTTAGAATTAAGAAAAGTCCCATCCATATCTACCGCTAAAATTTTTACTGTCATTAATGATCTAGGTCTCTTACTAAAATCTTATTAAATCAAATTTAGCTTTACTTTTCATGACACTTTTACAGTTTTCTATCTATTATGTTTTAAAAGTTTTACACAGCTCCATCTCATTTTTTGCACAGGTCATTTTTTAGCAAAGCTTAATAAAAAAACAGACAATAAAATATCCAATACGTATAAAAAAAGAACGCCAAAGCGTTCTTTTTTCATATATTTTGTGTAGAGAGTAAACGGTTGATCTCTTTTTGTTTATTTTACCAACATTTTATCCATACGGTTATCAACACAGTTATCCATAAAGTTATAAACAAAGTTATCCACAAGTTTACTCTCAGCTTAATAAGCTTTTTTAAACGCTCACAGTACCAACTCTAGCAAGCTCTGCACGCATTTGATCAATTACAACTTTATAATCTGGTTGACCAAAAATTGCTGAACCAGCAACAAACATATCTGCACCAGCTTCTGCAATTTCACGGATATTTGCAGGACCAACACCACCATCTACTTCTAAGCGAATATCTCGACCACTTGCATCAATAATTTTACGAGCTTCACGTAATTTTTCTAAAGTCATTGGAATGAACTTTTGTCCGCCAAAACCTGGGTTTACACTCATTAATAAAATTTGGTCAACTTTATCAAGTACGTAGTCCAAATAATGTAATGGGGTTGCTGGATTGAAAACTAGACCTGCTTTAGCACCACCAGACTTAATAAGCTGTAGTGAACGGTCAATATGGTGAGATGCTTCTGGGTGAAACGTAATAATATCTGCGCCAGCTTCTAGGAAATCGCCAATAATACGATCAACTGGAGATACCATTAAATGCACATCAATAGGAGCTTTAACACCATATTTTTTTAGAGCCTTACACACCCCTGCACCAAAAGTTAAGTTTGGAACATAGTGATTATCCATAACGTCAAAATGCACTACATCTGCACCTGCAGCTAACACTTTGTCTACATCTTCGCCTAAACGAGCAAAATCGGCAGATAAAATAGAAGGAGCAATCAAATAAGGCTTGGACATAGGTGGATGACCTGGCTAGAAGTTTAAGGAGAGGCTAAAAATTATAACAAAAAAGAACCTAGTTGGCCCGCTCTTCCTTGCTTAAATGGCAACATTTCAAACTTGCAACGTAACGTTGCTACTATAGAATGCTAAGTGCCAAACGAATTTGTTAAGGTACATTAAACCAATGTGAGGATTGATAATGAAAAGCACAACTCATCTATTAACAAATGATGGTAAACGCATTGCAAAACGTCTAGTTAATCATTGGAAACATAAGTTTGAAGTACAAGAAACTGAGCAAGATTTTAAAATCTTAATGCCTACAGCAACCATTACGCTTGCACCAGAAACAGAGCAATTAAATGTTGCTATTGATAGCCAGTTAGATGACCATGACCACTTGGAAAAAGTTGTCCTTGATCATCTAAACCGTATGGCTCAACAAGAATTTCAGGTGGAATGGCAGCACTAATTATTAGCCAGCGACCTTTTCCAACTGGATTGCATGAAACTGTAAGTGCTCATCCATAAAGGTCTGGATAAAATAATAGCCATGATCATAGCCAGCATGTTGTCTTAAAGTTAAGGGCTGTCCTGCTTTTAAACATGCTTGCTTAAATTTTTCAGGGTGAAGTTGTTCATAAAATTGATCATCCAATCCCTGATCAACCAAAATTTCGCTAAAAACTGCACCATTTTTTAAGACTAAAGCTGTAGCATCATGAGCCAACCAGCTATCGCGGTCTGTACCTAAATAATGGCTAAATGCTTTTTCACCCCATGCACATTCACTTGGCGCGCAAATCGGTGCAAATGCAGATACCGACTTAAACTTGTCAGGATATTTAAAAGCTAAAGTTAAGGCACCATGGCCACCCATCGAATGTCCGAAGACACCAACTTGTTTAGCATTTACCGGAAAACTTTTTAAAATGAGTGGATATAGCTCATCAATTAAATAGCTTTCCATCTGATAATGCTCAGACCAAGGCGCTTGCGTTGCATTAATATAAAAGCCAGCACCTTGCCCTATATCCCAATGGTCACCTACAGCGACTTGTTCACCACGAGGAGAAGTATCTGGTGTAATCAGTATGAGGCTAAGCTGTGCGGCCATGTGTTGTGCATGGGCTTTGATTGCAAAAGTTTCCTCAGTACACGTTAAACCCGCTAAGTAAAACAAAGTTGAGCAAGGTTTACCTTCCAAAGCTGCAGGTGGCAAATAAACACCAAACTTAGTAGAGCCCTTTAATAATTGAGAATCGAACTGGTAAATGCGCTGCTCACCTTCAAAGCAGCGGTTTTTTTGCAGGAGTTGCATCGTTTTTAGCCTCTGTTTGTGTTTGAGCAATATTTACACTACCTGTGCTTTGCTGTGGGAAAAGATATTTTTCCAACTGAGGTAGCATAAGCTCCATATTCTTACCAATCATCCATTGCGGCTCTGAAGGTTCTACACCTTGAGCGACTTCCCATTTGGTTACGGTTTGCTTAGCGGCATTAAACGAATCTTTCATAGAAGACTGCTCTCGCATCGCCAAATCAAAGAAAGCTCGTCCAAAATAAGTATAGTCAGCTTCGTTATTACAACCGAACGAAGTTTTATCCGCAGCAGATGCCGTAATAATTAATGTATCAGGTGACTGTAACGCCGGAATAAAGCTTCCCGAGTAACAGGCGGAAATGACAATTACACGCCAACGGATCCCCGCTTTATCGAGCGTTTCACGTAACCATTTCGGATCGACTTGCCCCAAATCTAGAGGCGCATTTTCAATTTCAAAATGGTTTTGTTCACCATGTGATGTCATATATAAAAAGAGCACATCACTGTCACGATTCATTTGCTGGCCCATACGGCGTAGAGCCAACTCTATACTAGTTTTAGACGCAATCGGAATTTCGGTTCGAGTATCTGGATTATTGACTAGCATCATCGAACGTCCGACAGTGCCGAAACGTGTATCGAATTGTTCTTTAATACGAACCACTTCCGATTTAAAAACGTCTTGATAACTGTCGCCTGCAACACCCAAGAAATACCAATGACTTTTCGCTAGCTCACCATATTGAACTTGCTCTAAAGCATCATGAAGTAATTTACTTTGTGCATAAAAAGCATCTTCGGCAAAAGTAGGTGGAGAATCTTCCACTTTCCAAATAGGCTGATCTTTTACGGAAAGTTGCCAAACCACCATGGTCGCAATGGTCGCAACCATAACCAATGCTCGCTCCCACCAAGGCCACTTAAGCTCACGTGAGAATACCCAAATGACCGCCAAACTTTGCCACACAAAAAGTGCTACAAACAAACCGGGTAAAATACCGTTATAAATAGCGTCGGGAACAAAGTTCAAATAACCATTAGAGCCCAGATATTGAATTAAACATTGAATTAATAAAATATTGGTATCTAAAACTAGCCACAGTAAGGCTGGAACTAACATTAAACGCGGCTGATTAATACGCTGTGATAAAAAAATACCAACAATAAGCGCAATAAAAGGCCAGAGTGCGTACCCAATTAGGCCTTGGGAGTTAAAATCACCCATTTGACCAGCTACGAGCCAGCTATAAAGTGAGTTGGTACATCCGCCTAATATTCCCCAAACTATAAGTTGAAGAATAGAGGGATGTACGATCTGTAAGGAACGTCTTGACCCCAAAAATAACCACATTCCGGCAAGCTGGTTACTTTTAAAATCATGCCAAAAGTTAATGGAGGGTTTGAGATCAATCATAAAAAGGTTTCAAAAATTTCGTTTTTGTCAGGCATCATAAGTGTATGCCTGCTAAGAATTTTAGCAATCATGCTTTTGAACTATATCACATATATTTGTGCATTATTCAAGCAATAAAACTTAACCTTACATAAGCTTACTTAAAGTAAGCATCAAAACGACAAGCATCCCCCTGCCACTGATGAGCTGGCTCTTGATTTGCTAAGAAAACAGCATGGCGTGGACGTTTTACAATCACTCGCTTGGCAACTTTTTTGGCCAAATCAAGCAAATTATCTCCCAAATCCATTTCTCCATCTTCGGGTAAAAGTAAATGCAAAAGCTGCATCTGCTTTTTGACCTGGGCTTGTTTTTTAATTGCTTGTTGGTTTTGGTCGCGCTGTGGGAACATCGGGTCAAGGTAGACTACATCAACCGTTTGTGCGTCTTGATCTAATTGCTGTAAATAGCTTGCAGAGTCAGCAAAGATTAGTTGAATACGATCTATAAATTGACTTAAAAATGGATCACGCTGTGCCTGAGCTTTTGAATCTTCAAGTAAAGTAAATAAAATCGGATGACGCTCAACAAGCTGGATTTGGGCACCCAGATAAGCCATAAGTAAGCTGTCATGACCTAAGCCCGCTGTAGCATCGACCAGTACTGGCTTTTCCCCTAACTGACAAGCACGAGCAATCATTTCCGATTTAAGACTTGCTCGTTTTAAACGTGGGATTTCAGCTTTCCAGTCAGGCTGCATTTTCATGCCGTTCGCAGATAACCAAAGTCCGTTTTCATCTACACAAAGTGCTAATTCAGGATTTAAACGTAAAAAACGGGCATTGAGCTTTTCAATCGGCTGTAAATCGGCAGCCACGCCTCTAGAAGAAAGCACAGCTTGGTAATGCTGTGCTTGTTCTTGAAAATCCACTTCAAAATATATATGCATGCGCAGTGCCTTTACTTTGCTTTACCCTGATCCGCAATTTTTTTCCATGCATCATCACGCAAGTAAACCGGTAAAGCATGTTCAGCATCAACCCACTGCTTTTGGGCAGCATAGACACGTGCAATCGAAGCAATGTCTTGTGCAGTGGCAGTGATTGTTTGATACTCTGCATCAGCTTGAAGAAGTTTAGCACCTGAACCAATCAAGCAATGCTTTGCATAGGCAGCCGCTTGCTCGTAGTTCATTAATTTTTCTTCATCGATACACTGCATGATGCCTTGCTCATCTAGAACAAAACTTGCAATGTAAACTTCGTTCATACGTGCATCGAGTACCGCAGTTACCTGCTCTAAACCTTCAAGTCGGTAAGCCGCTTGTGCGAGAGCTTGTAAGGTAGAAACGGGAACCACAGGTAAATCTTGTGACCAAGCTAAAGCCTGAGCAACAGCAGCATTAATTCGAACACCACTAAAAGAACCCGGCCCTCGGCTAAAGGCAATTGCATCTAAACCAGCTACGTCAAGTTCGGTTTGTTGTAACCCTTGCTCAATCATTGGCAGAATGGTCTGAGTTTGTGCTTTCGCTCGCGTATCGAGTTGGAAAAAGAGTTCTTGGGTTTCATTGATTAATGAAATGGAACATTGCTCGTTTGCAGTTTCCAACGCCAGCAGTTTCATGCACAACCTTAGTATTCAATCAGATTAAAAACGGAAGTAATGATACCCCACTCGGCCCTGTTAGGCGAGTTGTTCCTATCTAAATAAAAATGCCAAGCGAGTGCTTGGCATAGAAAATATCTTACTAAAATTTTAAAAGTGAAATTCTTTCAAATCGGCATAGCTTTTAAAGTGTTCAGCATAATGTAGTGCGCTCAAACGTATTTTTGCCGCGCCATCTTCATCCAAAGTTTTCACAATTTTTCCTGGTGAACCCATCACTACTGAGTTATCTGGAATCACTTTACCTTCTGGTATTAAAGCATTAGCACCGATAATACAATTTTTACCAATCACAGCCCGATTTAAAATGACGGCGTTCATACCAATCAGGCTATTATCACCAATTGTACAACCATGCAGCATGACTTTATGTCCGACCGTGACATATTCACCAATATTTAGCTCAAGTCCAGCATCAGTATGTAATACCGAATTTTCTTGAATATTAGAAAAATTACCAATGCGCACTATACAATTATCGGCACGTACTACAGCACCAAACCAAATACTGACCTGACGGCCTAATTCTACTTGTCCAATAAGCGTTGCGGTTGGAGCAACCCAGCCATCCCATGGCTCATGTAAGGCTTTTGGATGCTGTCCTTGATAGCTATACATCATAATTTATCAGTCCTGATCTTTATTTTTTATGAGAAAATTTTGGCATTCCAAACGTTGGTGAGTTCAGTAGAAATGGCCACTCTTTTTGGTAGCCTAAACCATATTTAAATAAGGCAATTAACATCCGCGCTGTGAGGCCCCAAATAATTTCATTATCAATCTGCAAGCTTGGGAAGTATAAAGATTGATGAGCATATCGAACTTCATATGGCGTCGGACGCGTCTCTATAAGTTGCTGTAAAGGCACAAAGAAAATTCGATCAATTTCGGTGGGCTGAGGAATTAAAGTTACCTCAGGAGGAATAAGGCCAACAATCGGTTTTACAGACAAGCCACTTCTTGCACGTTGCATAGGCAGATCACCTAGCAACTGTACATCAAACGGATTTAAAGCCGTCTCTTCTTGAGCTTCTCTTAGCGCTACAACAATATTACTTGTATCACTGGGGTCACGTTTGCCACCCGGAAAAGAAACCTCCCCCGCATGGTTGTTCATATGTATTGAACGGCGTGTAAGCAGTACCTTAGGATTATTTTCATTTGTAATCGCAATCAGTACTGCAGCTTGTGCTTCTTGTATGCGGGTGGAAAAGCGCAATCTTTGCTGTAACTTTTGTGTTAGCAAGTGCTCTTCCATACCATTCACCTATTATTCTGTCTCTCTTTGCATCATATCTGAAAATCAAACTTAGGGAATAGAGTTGATGCGTAAGTCTAAAAATTCAGTTATGCTGAGGCATCTCTATACTCGATGATAATTATGAGTTTCTGTGTAGCGTGTGGGCATAAAACCGAACAAAAAATTCCTTTAGGTGATCATAAAGTACGCCGTGTTTGTACTCATTGTGGAAATATTCATTATGAAAACCCCAAAGTAATCTGCGGTGCCTTAGCGTTATGGGAAGATAAAGTACTCCTCTGCCGTCGTGCAATTGAACCTCGTTATGGCTTATGGACTTTGCCCGCTGGTTATATGGAGTTGTTCGAAACCATGGAACAAGGTGCGGCGCGAGAAACTCGTGAAGAAGCAGAAGCCGAAATTGAAATAGAACAACTTTACTGTATATACAATATTCCTCGTATTGGTCAAATTTATGTACTTTTCAAAGCTCAGCTAAAAGATGGACTTTTTGGTGCGGGTGAAGAAAGCATAGAGAGCCGATTATTCGAAGAGCATGAGATTCTATGGGGTGAACTTGCCTTTCCGAGTGTCGAACACACACTCAGACATTATTTTGAAGATCGTAAAAAACAAGTTTTTCCAACGCACCTAGAAACACTAGGAACTCGTTTAGACCATACAGGTTAATTTAGTTAATAAAAAAGACCGCTTTCACGGTCTTTTTTATTTTGTTTAATTAAGATTTAATTTTGATCGCTTTACATGCTGGAATAGACTGATCAGCTAGTTTAATTGTGACCGTACCCAATTGGCGTTTGGCTAAAGCTTTATCATCTTCAGTAGGGGTTACTTTATCAAGCTTATTATAGCTAGCCTGAGCTGCCGCATATTGATTATACCAAGGAGTATTATTATCAAAATCTATGCTTGTACTATCTACCTTATTTGCCAATAAATTAAATAGATTCAATTTTGCAGGACCTGGAGAAACACCTGCAAAAGTCAGCCCAACCATAACACCATCGATATTGGCAAATTTAGTATTAGATAAAATCATACGGACATATACAGATTGATCAGCATTTAAAGGGTCATTAACCGTCGCTGCTGTAGTACCAATTCGATATTGTTGCACACCATTGCTATCAACTAAACTTGCATCTGATACCGTAGCACATTGACCTGACATATCCGTTGTTGTCGAATTAGGTTTGATATCAGTCCGAATATCTCCATGCTCATCAATCACAATACCTAAATTTACAGGTTGAATAGTGGTATCTGAAAAATTGAATGTCAAAGTAGCATAAAGAGGAAAAATATAATTTTCGCCTGTTTTTACATTACCTAATGTTTTAAAAACATTTTGCTCTAGATAACTAATAGGGCTACTTTTAATAATACTCAACATACCATTGTAACTATCTCCATCAACATTTTGACGCCAGAGCCCGTAATGCTGTGGATTACCTGTACTAAGTTTTGTTAAGTATTTATAGAATGCCTCTGTGCCTGCTACTGCATAATCATTAAAAAATTTTCCCTGATAAATCTGCAGATCTTCGCTTGGGTTATTAGAAAAACTCAACCGGAGTGGTGTAGTTGACTGAACTTCTCGACTAACCGGGTTTAACCAATTATTTTGTGCATATACATTGAGTTTAGCTGGTTTAACTTTTGAAGTTAATGAATAAGGATTTTGTACTACTTGATTACCCTCAGTTCCAGCAATAATCGCATCCCCCTTCCACTGCAGACCATATCCTAGCGTATAACCTTGACGATCCGATAATAAATAAAGATCATCTGTGGAATGACGCAAGTTAGGTGTATTAATAAAACACTCTTGTTGTGTAGATCTATTACATCCATTAAACACTTGATAAGTCTGAAGTACTGTTGAGTTAAGAAGGAGATTGAATGCTTGAAAAACACCGGCATTACTTAAATTAGTTGTTTGTACTAAAAGCCTATATGCTTCATCATCAGAAATTTGGTCTAGATCTAACCATGGTTTCAAAATGTTTGCATAAGCTCCGTTCTGAAATTCGGTAGCTGTTATACTCTGAGAAATCTTCGTAAGTTGATCTTTTTTTGTATCTGTAAGTTGAGTTGGTTGTATATCACCGATAACATTATCACCATTTTCTACACCAATGCTTTGAAAAATTTTTACTAAAGCAATTGCTACTTTAATAGTTTCATCATTTTTATCTAAGCTTACTGGTGTTTTTCCTGTAATTCCACTTGCTAAATCTAATATTCTTAAATATATAGGATTGCTTTGCTTGGTATTAGAATTAACAGAAGTAAACTTTCCAACTGTATCAAGATTAACGTTTCCTAAGTAAACCTTCTTATTATCTTTACTTTGAATATAAAAACTTGCCGTATCACCAACTTTACATGATCCAATTACAGCATTTCCTGAAAATTTTGTAGCATAATGAAAATTTGTAGCTGAACTACAATCAAAATTAATACCAGCTATCGGATAATCTAAAGCGAATTGTAAACAAGTTGTATCTACTGCACCAATATTACTTGTGGTCGGTGTACAACTGCCAGAAGATAAGTTTCCGTTATTGCTACCAGAGCTTGGATCTTCATTAATTGTCGAGCTACCACCGCCACAACCATTCAGCATGATTGCCAATGTGGTTAAAGCACAAGGCCAAAATAATTTTTTATTCATTAGATACCCTACTTATTTTTAACGTAATACTGAAATTTGAATCTGTCCTTGATTAGATAACTCTTGTTCTGCTACATCTACAGAGGAAGATAACGGAGTTAACATCATATAACGTGCATGAGGTGGCACTCTTAAAGTACCTTGAATTGATGCATGTTGTAATATTGTAGAAGGATAAGACTTGCTCTTGAACCCACTTGCACCCTCTAAAATACAACCCTTCTCATCTAAAAATATAGCCAAAGGCCAATAATATAGAGGTGCGGAATTACTCGCTGCAAATGACATAAGCTGTAAATGTTGTACAGATGGCTCAAGTTTTACTAGCTCGTATTCAAACTTTTCTTTTAATGGCTTACGAGGCCATAAATTTACTTCTTTTTTTGCTCTAAGAACTTTGATTGACTTTTTGTAGCCCTGAACAAAGCACTTATCTTGCTCAAAAGTTGTTTCTAATTCTTTTTGAGACAGACGTATGTAGGTTGGAGCTAAAACAATCGCTCCTTGATCTTCCTGAGATTGCTTATTAAAAAATTGTTCTAATGTAGATTTACTTAAACCTTTTTTCCGCTCAACAAACTCTGTTCGTCCTAAACCATCTGGCATAACATAAAAGCGTTTTTTGCCTTCAAGATTAAATTCTTGGTCTTCAAGATACTCATTATTTACATACTCCACGCCATCAATACTTGTAAATTTAGATCGATCATTTGAAGGATCTGGTATTGAAACAGTTTGAGAAGTACTTTGTGAAGATGAATAAATTTTAGCTGGAACACTTTCTGTATTAACGCTACTAGCCTGTTTTTTAACTTCCTCCTTCTGAGTTTTACTAACTGTTAAAGGAAGCTCTGGTGCAGTCGGTGCAGTCGGTGCAGTCGGTGCAGTCGGTGCAGTCGGTGCAGTCGGTGCAGTCGGTGCAGTCGGTGCAGTCGGTGCAGTCGGTGCAGTCGGTGCAGTATTTAATTTTTTTATAGCGCGTGATTCAAACTTTTTAGGTTCTTTTGAATTATGAAGATTCTCAAAAGGTGCTTCTTGAACAGGTATAACGACAGATTTAGGCTGCGCCACTTGCTTCGGTGCTTCGATTCTAATATTTGATTGCTTCTGTTCGACTTTTTTACTCGGCACAATCATTGGTCGACCATCTGGACCAATGATTGTATAGAACCCATCTGCATAAGATACAGAAACGCTTGCTATCGCAACACATAAAGTTGAGATAGCAAATCTAGGTCGAAACATCCTTTTATATTGTTTTACCATTTTGTTCTATAGCTCAAACCAAGTACTGTAACTTTTGTATTCGTTTTTACATCTAAACCAGAATATGGGTTTAATAAAATATTATCGACACCACACTTATTCGACAATGTACTCGTACAAGCTGGAATATTGTCACGACTACGTAAGAAACCCACTGAAAGATCTAGATCAGTATCCGCATCAAAACGGTACCCCACCCCAAGACCAAATAATTGTGCATTATTGATCGGGACCATGGTATTACGTTTATCATCAGGTATTGAACTGGCACGAGGTTCATAACCTGCTCTTAATTTCAAACGATCAGTTGCTGAATATTCAAGACCAATCCCCCAGCTCCATGGCGAGGTAAATTTCAGTGGCAATGATAATGAATTATCGGTAACGTCATTAGATAAAAGCTTTGCTACTTTTAATAACGTAATTTGTCGATCAAATTCGAACTTAAATTTATTCCAAGCAGAATAATCGGTCCATCCCACATCAAAGTTAACTTGTAAATCTGGTAATATTTTATATTTAATACCCGCTTGGAAATGTGCTGGATACTCGAGATCCATTGCAACTAAACCGGACTCAGTATCAGGAACATAACCAGGTAATCCGAGAATGGCAGCTAAAATTTGACCCGTAGCTGATGAGTTAAGACCGTTGATTAATTCTTGAGGTGCTCTGGCATTATTAATCATGTATTTGCCTTTTAAACGCATCTTGGCAGCACTTTGATAGACCATACCAAAACCAAAATCTTCTGTTGGTTCCCAGAGTAAACCTAGGTTATAACTTGGGCTTAATGATTGTTCTAACGAAACTTGCAATGAACCCATTTTACCAAATGGATTCATACCTTCTTTTGCATTACAAATTCCCAATAACAATAGATCGGTAATCATATCGTTATTGTCTTTGAACGGTGCACATACCACATCATCAACCATACGCAATACACCAATCATCTCATTTGGAAAACGTAAATCAGTATTTAATGCGATTGCGTTATAGGACATCCCTATAGAAGCCCCAATTGATAAATGATCATTTACCTGATAACCAAACGATGGGGATAAATAAGTGATCCGTTCTACAGCAACTTGCTTACCCATGTAATTACCAGGATTACCATTCTCTGCTCCAAACCCTGCTACCAAGGGGGCATATACTGCTGTCGCATAAGTAACTTTTGAACCAGGTGGTTTATAGGCAATTCCGGCTGTAGGAGCAACTAGAGGATATCCTGCTCCAAGATCAACCATTTTTTTTAGGATCGGCACATATAAGCTTGCGTACTCGACATCACCATGCACTGTCCCTTTGAAATCTGTACAGATATTAGCGGAAACTTCCAGACCATCATTACAAACGAGAGGGTCATCTGAATAACCAAAAATGTTATAACCAGGGGGCGCAGAAAACTCACGCTGAATATCAAAGTTAGCAAGAATTCCCTGTACATCGGTTTGCAACCCATCAATTTTTGCTAAGGCTGCAGGGTTAAAATGAACTGCACTAATACCTGGAGGATCTGCAGTTACAGCATTCCCCATCGATAGTGAGCGAATATCAACAGCTAAGTTTTGTCCTAATTGAGCATTGGCAAAGCTAGAAAAACCGGAGATAACAATTGCCGCCGTTAGAGGACATAATTTAGGATATTTCACCTGCATATCTCCTTATTTTTGTTTTTTGTTAAAACCTAAAATATCTAACGGGAATGACAAACCAAGAGAAATATCTGGTGCATCTTCGGTTAAACCAATACCAACAGTACCATTAACAATCGTTTCAGGTGAAACGCGAACACCTAAAGCAAAAGATAACATTCCACTACTTTGATCTGGTGATTTATACGACTCACCATTATTAAATTGGAATTCAGCATTTGTATTAAAACTTTGCTGATATGACATCGTCAAAGACACGTCATAGTTAAATGAATAAGCAAAACCAAATGAGAAACCGCCACTAATCCCTGGATCAAAAGATTCTAAAATGCGTGAACCTCGGGCTTGATTAAGGCCACTTTCTTTAAATCCATAATTGGCAGATGCAGAAGCGAAGAGAACAACTGGATCAATATATTTTCGAGTACTCGCCCCTACACCAACCGAGTAATATCCCTTACCTGTTGACAGCTCATCTATACCGATTTCATAAGGACTATCGCCTGTTTTAGTTGATACGCTACCAAAAAGTACGAGTGGTAAACGGCCTTGCTTTAATGGAAAAGGTTCCCAGCGTGCACCAAAAGAAATATCACCTAAACCAGCTGTTGTTTTATCTTTAATAATCTCAGACTTAGCAACAAAAGGAAGAGTTGCAGACAAGGTTAAGTTATCTAACACCCCATATTGGAAAGTAAAACTATTCGTTAATGTGTGGTTAGCATCTTCTTCAACACGTAAACGGTTAAGTTGAGAAGAATTATCCGATAAGGCTAAATCAATACGAGCGTCACGGTAGTAAGTGTAATCAAGGTCATAGTAAGAAGAAATTACGCCCTTCTTAATCAAAGAATATTGACGTTCATTTGAAGTAAATACTTCTTGTAAATTTGTCTCCTGACTAGCATCACCTTCTTTTTTCTGTAACGCACTTGCAGCTTGATGTGCCTCACTATTTGGAGCTGGGGCTGCGGCATTCGTATCTACTACATTTGATGCTTGCGTAGTATTATCTGTTGTAGCTGAACTAGAGGTTATAGCTTCTGAAGAGCCAGAGCTTTCTGTTCCATTTGCTACAGTCTGATTCGTATCAGATACTTGTGCTTGCTGTACTTGATCTTCGGCATAGATTGTCCCTGTAATGGCACTCATACTTAAGGCCAACACACTCATCTTCATCCATCGATTATTCATGTTTTTCCTACCCAATTTATTTATTTTACTAACTTTAAAATTGACTATTTGCGTTTGTAATAAAGACGCATATAGGTTTCTATCGGCTGTCCATATGTCGGCGAATGATTATCGTTATCTAGCACACGTCTCATGGTTGAAGCTTTATTTGCTAAACGATCAAAGTTAAATGCTGGATATTGAACATCAACAAAAGCATATCTATTGACCGTGGCATCTTCGACATGACGCATATCTGCATCTTTTAATGCCAATAGATCTTTACGCTGTGATTCAGGAACAGAAATAACAAATAAAGTATTATTATCCCAAATTTGTTTAAAACGACTTTCATCAAAGCTGATATTCCCTAAAGCAGGGTCAGCTACATATACTCTTCCATCTTTATAAGCTTTATATACGACAAAATGTTTAAAACCTGCATAAGAAATAGGCACAATTGCAGGCTGACCGAGTTTAACTAAATCAGAAAACTCACCTCGATAACCACCGCTGTCTAAACCAATTGCTGTGACAAAGCGCTTCATATCAAGTAATGAGAAACTTCGGCGCTCAATAATACGTTGATATTCGCCATACTGAAGCAAACCACTCATTGTTTGCTGTTCAGTTAAACTCGTTCCCACATAGCCATTTAATAAAGTCGTAAGTGCAGCAGAGCCACAACTATAATCATAGGCTTGTCGAACAATGCCACGAAACTGGTCTTCTACAGCCGGTTTTATTGTGACAGGTTCAATATGGTTTCGATGAAATGATAAATTACGTGAATCGGCAGTCTCTGTATAATAAACAGTTCCCGGCGGCTTTTTTTCTATTTCGAAGGCTTCTGTCGCAAAGTAATACATCAATGCTGAGCCTAAAACTATCTCTAACATAAGCACTTGGTCTAAATGGTGGCCTAACCGGCCTTATTCATTTTATTCTTAGAGCAATAGCTCTACATCCCTGTGTGTTGAAGATACCTTTTTTTTTTGTAAAAAACAGCTTTTTTTTAATCTTTTTGATGAATGCATAGTTTTACATTTATAAACTGTTAATTAATTCTCATTTCAAATGTTTTATATTCTTTCTTATTATATAAGCTAATATTATTTAAATAGAAAAGTATAGATATTAGTTTTATTAAGATAAATAAAAAAGCGCGTATAAACGCGCTTTTTTATCAGTCTTTAAATTAGTGACCAGAAATAGTAATTGTAGAAGTCCCTACATTTAAACCTTGAATTTCTAAATCACCAATTGAAGCATTACCCGCTGCACCTAGGTGTACACCCTGTGCATAAACGTTCATACCTTGCGTACTGTTATTTTGAATACGTAAGCCTGTAGGAACAACAGAAATATTCGCATTTACATCCAAGTCACCAGTTGTATTACCTGAACCACGAACCATTACTTTGTCTAGGACAATTTTACCACCACCAGCAGCATCATTAATACCGAAGTTAGATAGTGTTAAACCACCTTGCAAGCTAGAGTTCACTTTGATCATTGCGCCTTGCGGAGTTGAACCTAACTGAACATTTGCAGAAATTTGACCCAAAGATAAATCTAAACCAGAAATAATTTCAGTTGGAGCCGTTTCAGTAATACCACGTACAGCAGTAGTTGCATTTAAAGAACCAGAAGTACCCACGCCAATTGAACCAACATGTACGTCAACCGCACCAACTGTTGCCGCAACATTTAAGAAAGCACCGTTTGAGCCTGAAGCACCGTTTGTATCAATTTTTAAATCTAAAAGATTACCTGTACCTTTTTGAGTTACTGTAACACCACTAATTGCAATTGCACCCGCTGTACCTGAAGATCCAGTAATACCTGTTGATGTTGCTAAACCATCATTATCGTGTAGGTATAATTTATCGATAGAAATACCACCAGAACCCAAAGCAATACCGATATTAATACCGTCTTGACCTGTAGCAGCACTAAGCGCTGCATCATCGATTGATTGCATTGCCATAGCATTTGCACTGATAGCTAAAGAAGAAACTAAAGCAAGTTTAGTGAACATTTTCATTGAGCACTCTCCCAAGAGCATTTATTTTTTGACTTAACCACTCTTACTGTCTCAAGTTGCATTTTTCTTTTGTGGCAACCGAAACTTCCAATCCTTGAGTAGTTTTGCTTAGCAATTACTAAATTACAGCTACGTTAATTTTTGTTCAACTACTGTAATGCATTTTTTGCCAATTACCCGACAAACGGTACCGATATTGATTGCCCGTTCGAATTCATAAATTATTAGCAAAACTGAAGAATTGTTCGGTTGTTTTTTCCACGAAATATTAAACTCTTTCGACTCATCCGTTTGATGGACTAGAAGTTGTAGTAAACTATGTCACCTCTTCCAAGTACTTATATGTTTAAAATGTCTCAGTTAAAGAAAAAAATCTCTTTAGAAAGCTCTCAATGTGCTGCCGATATTTTAAAAAAATTAGAAGAGTTAATCGGGCTTGTATATCTTCATGATGACAACAATCCGGTTATTGGGTTTCTTCCAAATAAATATTTAATTATTCAAAATTATAAAAATTTTTTATTTGAAAAATCGGACTTAAATAATTATAAAACTTCATCTGACATACAGAGTCTTATAGATTTTTCTCAATTTCAATCCCCAGATCTAAAAAACAAAAATATTGAAACTATAAGCTTTAATGGAGGATATATTGGTTTTATTAGCTATGACTTCTCTGCGAATCAATTTATAAATAATCAATTACATGAACAACCTTCTTTATTTATAGGTTGCTATCATTCTTTTATTAAAAATATAAATAATGAATGGTATTTTTTTAGCGATGACAATAATGCATTAGAAATTTTTAAATATATTTCAGATTTACTCAAAAAACCTTCTTCTAAACTAAAAAATAATATTTTTAAATTAGAAGAAAATATTCATCCTCGCTGGACTAAAAATAAATACATAACTGCCTTTCATAAAATACAAGAATATATTAAAGCAGGAGATTGTTATCAAATTAACCTTACTCAAGAATTCAGTGCAAATTTTACCGGCTCATTATTAAATAAAGCAGAAGAGTTGTGGAATTTAACTAATGCTCCATATGCTGGTTATTTGAAGTTAGAAAATTTTGAGTTATTAAGCTGCTCTCCTGAATTATTTATTGAGTTTGATGTAGATAAGCAAATTAAAACCAGACCGATCAAAGGTACTATGCCTCGTTTTAAAAATGAAGAACAAGATTTACTTTCAAAGCAAACCTTAAAAAACTCTAAAAAAGATCAAGCAGAAAATGTCATGATCGTTGATTTATTACGTAATGATTTGAGCATTTATGCCAATACTGGCTCGGTAAAAACAACGAAGTTATTTGAAATTGAAAGTTTCAATCAAGTTCATCACATGGTAAGTGAAGTTACGGCTACACTTAAAAATGATATTAATCCTATGCAAATGTTACTCACTGCTTTACCAGGAGGTTCAATTACAGGAGCTCCTAAAATTCGAGCAATGCAAATTATTGAAGAGTTAGAAGGTGCGCCAAGAGGAGCATATTGCGGGACTCTGGGGTATTTTAATTTCGATGGCACGGGACGTTGGAATATTTTAATTCGCAGTTTTCAACAATATCAAAACCAACTCTCTATTTGGGCGGGTGGCGGTATTACGATTGCCTCAGAAGCTGAGGCTGAATATCAAGAAAGTCTTGATAAAATCTCTGCTATGCTGAACTTAATGAACAGCACAGCAGAATAAATATTAAAGAATATCTTGCTTCAATGTTTGAACTAAACGCGCATTTTGTTCATCAGTTCCAACCGTAATACGTAAAAACTGATTAATGCGAGGCTTATTGAAATAACGTACAATAACGCCCTGCTCACGCAACTTTTGTGCTAATTGCCCAGCATCATATTGCGAATGCGTAGCGAATATAAAATTCGCTTTCGATGGCAAGACATTAAAGCCAAGTTCCGTTAAATCACGAACAAGTTTTTCTCGACTTATAATGACCTTTTGGCACTGTTCTTCAAAATAGACTTGATCTTCAAAAGAAGCGACAGCCGCTGCAATAGCAAATCGATCAATTGGATATGAATTAAAACTATTTTTTACTGCTTCAAGTGCTGCAATCAAATGTGTCTGAGCAATCGCAAATCCAACGCGTAAACCAGCCAAAGAACGAGACTTTGAAGTTGTTTGGCACACCACAAGATTTTCATAACGGTTTATCAAACTTACAGCTGACTCAGCACCAAAATCAACATAAGCTTCATCAATCACAACCACACGGTCTGGATTAGCTTGTAACACTTGTTCAATCTCTGCCAAGCTTAACGCAATACTGGTTGGTGCATTTGGGTTGGTAATAATAACTCCACCATTAGGCTGAGTATAATCTTTGACATCAATCTCGAAATTCTCATTGAGTGGAATTTCTTTTGTTTTTGTTCCAAAAAACTGGCTATAAACTGGGTAAAAACTATAAGTGATATCTGGATATAGAATCGGTTCTTCTTGAAGGAAAAATGCTTTAAAAATATGAGCAAGCACCTCATCAGAACCATTACCTACAAAAACTTGAGATACATCAATATCCTGTTGCTTAGCAATCGCTTGTTTTAAAGCTGTAGCATCCGGATCTGGATATAGACGAAGCGCATCAGCTTGTTCATGTAATACCGCTTGAACTGCTTCTACTACTTTGGGTGATGGCGGATATGGATTTTCGTTAGTATTTAACTTTAATAAATTTTGGATTTTTGGTTGTTCACCTGGCACATAAGGCTCTAGTTCACGAACCTCAGGACTCCAAAAACGCATTTGTGCTGTAGATACAGTCATAGTCTTATCTCAAAAAAGGGCTGAAAGTCAGCCCTGAATAATCATTAAAAATACTAAAAGGCTTAAAGCTTATTGATAACGATAACGAGCCGAACGTGCATGGGCATCAAGATTTTCTTGGACAGCAAGGACATCGGCCGTCTTAGCTAATGTTTTAACGCCCTCTTTTGAGCACATGATCAAGCTAGAACGCTTTTGAAAATCATATACACCAAGTGGCGATGAGAAGCGCGCTGTACCAGATGTTGGTAATACGTGATTTGGGCCAGCACAGTAATCACCAATTGCTTCAGGTGTATAACGTCCCATGAAAATTGCGCCTGCATGACGAATGTCTTCGCTCATTGCTTCAGCATCATCAAGACATAACTCCAAATGCTCTGGTGCAACCTGATTAATCAAATCAACAGCTTCTGCACGGTTTTTTACTAAAACTAAAGCCCCACGATTTTCAATCGATGTACATGCAATATCAGCTTTTGGCAATTCACTTAAATGTTTTTCAATTGCAGACTCTACAGCTTCTAGCAATGCTTCATCTGGAGTAATGAAAATAGCTTGAGCCACTGTGTCATGTTCAGCTTGAGATAATACATCCATCGCTAACCATTCAGCGTTATTTACACCTTCTGCATATACTAAAATTTCAGAAGGCCCAGCAATCATATCGATACCAACCTGACCAAATACAGCACGTTTTGCTGCTGCTACAAATCGGTTTCCAGGGCCCGTAATTTTATCAACACGTGGAACGGTCTGAGTACCATAAGCTAAAGCAGCAACAGCTTGTGCACCACCAATAGTAAATACTCGGCTAACACCAGCTAAATAAGCAGCAGCTAAAACGAGTGGATTTAGTTCACCATTTGGCGCAGGCACAACCATAATAATTTCAGGTACCCCTGCCACATGTGCAGGCACTGCATTCATAAGTACTGATGAAGGATAAGATGCAAGTCCGCCTGGTACGTAAATACCAACACGGTCAAGTGGAGTCACTTTTTGTCCTAAGGTGTTACCTAAATCATCTACATAAGTCCAGCTATCTTGTTTCTGAGCCTCATGAAATGTACGAATACGATCAGCCGCGAGTTGTAGGGCCTCACGAATCTCTTGGTTTAAACCATCAAAAGCAGCTTTAAGTTGTTGTTGAGACAATTCTAGATCGGAAAATTGATGCGCTGGATGTCGATCGAACTGTTGAGTAAGTTTTAAAACATGATCATCACCATGCTGACGAACATCAGCAATAATTTGATCTACTGTTTGAACTAAATTAGGATCATTAACAGTTTCAAAAGCTAAAAGCTCGGCAAAAACCTGTTTGAAGTTCTGATCTTGAGTCGATAAACGTCGCATCAATTTACCCACAAGGCGAAAAAGAAAAACCAAGTTTACTCTTTTTCTAGACTCTTGTGGGCATCATATCTACAACTATCGCAAAAGCATGATAGGAAATTACTTTTAACGTGATTGAACAGCCTGTTCAAGTTGGGAAATGATTGGGTTTAATAAGCCTTGTTTACGTTTAAAGCTCGCTTTATTGACAATAAGACGTGAAGATACTTTGCAAATTTCTTCTAATGGTTCAAGACCATTTGCTCGCAAAGTATTTCCGGTATCCACGACGTCAACAATATAATCACCTAAACCAACGAGTGGTGCCAACTCCATAGAACCATAAAGCTTAATAACATCCACCTGCTCACCTAAGCTTGCATAGTATTGACGTGTTAGATTGACGTACTTAGTCGCAATTTTTAGACGACCTTTTGGACGTTCCATTCCTACTTTACCAGCGGTCATTAATTTACATTTCGCAATCTGCAGGTCTAATAGCTCATAAACATGCTGAGCACCATGTTCCATAAGCACGTCTTTACCGGCTACACCTAAGTCAGCTGCACCATTCTCAACATAAGTTGGCACATCAGACGCACGTAAAATCAAAATACGAACTTGCTTGTGAGTGGTAGGAAAAATTAACTTACGCGATTTTTCCGGGTCTTCAAGCAGGTTAATACCTGCTGTAGCAAGTAAAGGTAAAGTTTCTTTTAAAATACGTCCTTTACTCAGTGCCAAGGTCAAACCATGATCAAAATTACCCATTACGTTAAAATTAGGATCATCGTTTCTTACGTCATTCATTAACTTACTCGCTTAATTTTGGCACCTAAACCTTGAAGTTTTTCTTCGACATGCTCATAGCCACGGTCAATATGATAGATACGGTCAATTAATGTATCACCTTCAGCAACCAAAGCCGCTAAAACCAAAGAGAATGAAGCACGTAAATCTGTTGCCATTACAGGTGCTGCCTGTAATTTTTCAACACCAGTCACAACAGCATCATGACCTTCAACCTGAATATTAGCACCCATACGTGACAATTCAGGAACGTGCATGAAACGATTTTCAAAAATGGTTTCGGAAATCGTTGCAAAGCCACGACCAATTGCATTTACAGCCATAATTTGTGCTTGCATGTCAGTCGGGAATTCAGGATGCGGCAATGTTCTAAAGCTTACTGCTTTAGGACGCTTACCCAACATATCCAATTCAATCCAGTCGTCGCCACGAGTCACTTCAGCACCCATTTCTTCAAACTTGTCCAAAACAGATTCAAGTAATGAAGGATCAGTATGTGTTGTTTTTACACGACCACCAGTAATAGCCGCTGCAGCCAAGTAAGAACCTGTTTCAATACGGTCTGCAACAACTGCATATTCACAACCATGTAGACTTTCAACACCAGTAACAACGAGTGTATCGGTATCTATACCTTCAATTTTTGCGCCCATTTTAATAAGCATTTGGGCAAGGTCGGTAATTTCAGGTTCACGCGCAGCATTACGAATTGTAGTTACACCATCCGCTAAAGCAGCCGCCATTAAAATATTCTCAGTACCGCCGACAGTGACCATATCGAAGACTACTTCACCGCCTTTAAGTCGACCATCTACAGTCGCATGGACATAACCATTTTCGACTTCGATATGAGCACCTAACGCTTCTAAGGCTTTTAAATGTTGATCTACTGGTCTAGAGCCAATTGCACATCCGCCAGGTAATGAAACTTTGGCATTTCCATAACGCGCTAATAATGGTCCTAAAACCAAAATAGATGCACGCATTGTTTTTACAAGTTCATAAGGCGCAAACTGGTTATCTAAAGTCGAGGTATCAGCTTTAACGGTATCGTTCTCATAACTGATCGTGACGCCTAAACCACCAATTAATTTCACCAAAGTATTTACATCTTTAAGATTTGGAACATTGGTTAATGTAATTGGAGAGTCAGCAAGAATCATTGCCGCAAGTAATGGTAAAGCCGCATTTTTAGCACCAGAAATGCGTACTTCCCCTTCGAGCTTAACACCGCCCGTAATTAAAAATTTATCCATTAATATTTAAGCTCCGAAAAGGCTTGCTTTGCGCCATTCATCTTTGGTCATCGCACGAATTGTTACGGCATGAACTTCGCCACTTGCAATATAAGTATTTAATGGTGCATAAACTGCTTGTTGACGGGCAACAGTACGCTTACCTTCAAATTGATCATCCACAATACGGAGGTCAAATTTTCCAGCCTGTCCGCTCACCGCTACTTCCGCTTCAGGAAAAGCTTCTTTTAAAATTTGAGTGAGCTGTTCACTATTCATTGCAAAGACCTCTGGCACAACCTACGGTGTAAAACGAAGTATTTTACTATAACTTTTTCAAAGAATTCAGTACGTGTTTATATTTTATCAATAAAAAAGAGGCTATATTTCAAGCCTCTCTCAATTATTAAAAACTTATTAAATAGAAACAGCAACTTGTGAATACGTACATTGCATTTTCCGATATTTTAACAATTGTTTTTTTAGTTTTTCAGTCAGTTTTTTAATTGAAGTATACATATCATCTGCTGTTGCTTGAGCAAATAGTTCAATTCCCGGTAACCGGACTATTGCTTCGGCCACATGATTAGAACTACCTTTATGCGATCGCTTATCAATCTGATGATCTTTGGTTAATTTAATCTGCATACTATTCACCTGATCAAGATGTTTTGTTAACTGATTAAATTTTGCTTTAATATTTTCTTCTATAGCTGGTGTAATTGCTAAATGATGTCCACGAATCGTTATTTGCATAATTCTATCCCTCACCTTTTTGGGTTATATAAAGAAGAACTAAAACGATTTAATGCAATCTAAAAAAGATGATTTGGGACAATTAAATCATTCTAGCTACTCCTTTTGGTGAAATTGAAATTTCATTATTTCGTCATAATGAATATCTAGAATAGTCATACTTCAAAATCTAGATCAAGACTTTTCTTTCAGATGACGATGGAATATGTAACGATTCTCGATATTTTGCTACAGTCCTTCTAGCCACTTCTATCCCTTCATCTTTTAACAAAGCAGCAATTGCATTATCAGACAATGGTTTACGTGGATTTTCATTGGATACCAACTTTTTAATCATAGCTCGAATGGCGGTAGAGGAAGCCTCCCCGCCTGCTGTTGTTCCCACGTGACTAGAAAAGAAGTATTTCAACTCAAAAAGTCCACGTGGTGTTAGCATATATTTATTTGTTGTGACCCGAGAAACTGTAGACTCATGTAATTCCACTTCCTCAGCAACGTCCCGTAGTACCAACGGTTTCATTGCTTCAGGACCTATTTCAAGAAATGCTTTTTGATGCTCAACAATACAAGTCGCAACTTTTAATAAAGTTTTATGGCGTTCATCAATGCTCTTTATAAAATTCTTAGCTTCAAGCATCTGATTACGTAGATATAAATTATCATCACTTTGATCTGCTCTACGAATCATGCTTGAATAAAAAGAATTAATTCTTAGTTTTGGCATCACATCAGGATTTAACTGAACTTGCCAATGTAAATCCTTCTTAGCAACTACTACATCAGGAATTTGATATTCTGATTCTTGCTTTTCAAAATCCATACCTGGGTAAGGCTTTAATGTCTTTAGTAAATCAACTGCAAACTTTAACTGATCTTTAGAAAGACCTGTTTGCTTTAATAATTTATTGAGATCGTTCGCAATCAATAATTCATAATATTGAAGTAGATTTTTAGCTTCTTTTAGATATTTAGTTTCTTTAGGCAAAAACTCTAACTGAACTTTTAAACATTCGGCAAGATTACGAGCACCAATGCCAATTGGATCGAGCCGTTGTATATGCTTTAAAACAACTAAAACTTCATCTTCCTCAATATCTTCCTCAATATCCATATCATTTAATAGATGTTGTACAGCTAAGATTATCTCTTCTATCTCAGCATCTAAAAATCCCTTATCATCTAAGGCATCTACAATACAATAAGCAATCAACTGATCTATTTTTGAAAAGTGCAATAAATTGACTTGTTCTAACATATGCTCTTTAAGTGTCATCTGAACTTGACGATTATCCTCACGCTCTTCAAATTCAGGTGTAGCCAGAGCTGTAGACTGATGGGTATAAATGTCATCCCACTCAGTATCGACAGGTAAATCATCAGGTAAATGGTTTGCATTTAACTCTGTAGTAAGATCATCCGCCTCTTTTTTTTCTAAAGTGGATAAACTTTCTGCTATTGATTCATCTTCCACTTTTTCAAGTAATGGATTACTATCTAATTGAATTTGAATTTCTTGCTCTAATTCTAAGCTTGAGAGCTGCAGTAAACGGATTGCCTGCTGCAATTGAGGTGTTAACGATAAAGAGTTCGCAACTTTCAATCCAACAGATAATTTCATATATTTCTCTTTCCAAAAAACAAGCAAAAATCATGCCTATTCATTATTTATAGCATATAGTAATGGTTTATCCTATATATTGACTCAGCATTTCATGAGAAAAGTAGTAATTTAATCTTCTAAAATAATATTAAGGTTATTTTGAGTTATATCTAATGATCGATTGAGGATAATCAAAAAAGATTATTGCTTCATGAATTAAATTTTCACTTTATTTCGCGCAATAAAAAACACCCCAAGCTCTTTTGAGATTGGGGTGTTTAGAATAATGAGCTGGCGATGACTTACTCTCACATGGGTAACCCCACACTACCATCAGCGCTAAGAGGTTTCACTTCTGAGTTCGGGAAGGGATCAGGTGGTTCACTCTTGCTATGGTCGCCAGCACAACTGTTTATGGATACTTGCTTTGGTCTTATTGTTTGCCGAAGCGTTTTCCAAATCTTTACAGATTGGGCTGATTGAATCTGATTGTGTTCATTTTATCTAGTGAAATAACTAAATCAAGTTTCTTTGTAGATTTATGAATCGATTGATGCTTTATATACAACTGCTTGGGTGTTGTATAGTCAAGCCTCACGAGCAATTAGTATTGGTCAGCTTCACATATCACTATGCTTCCACATCCAACCTATCAACGTCCTAGTCTCGAACGGCTCTTTAGAGGAATAAATTCCTAGGGAAATCTTATCTTGAGGTAGGCTTCCCGCTTAGATGCTTTCAGCGGTTATCCCTTCCGAACATAGCTACCCGGCGATGCGACTGGCGTCACAACCGGTACACCAGAGGTTCGTCCACTCTGGTCCTCTCGTACTAGGAGCAGATCCTCTCAAATTTCCAGCGCCCACGGTAGATAGGGACCGAACTGTCTCACGACGTTCTAAACCCAGCTCGCGTACCTCTTTAAATGGCGAACAGCCATACCCTTGGGACCTGCTTCAGCCCCAGGATGAGATGAGCCGACATCGAGGTGCCAAACACCGCCGTCGATATGAACTCTTGGGCGGTATCAGCCTGTTATCCCCAGAGTACCTTTTATCCGTTGAGCGATGGCCCTTCCATACAGAACCACCGGATCACTAAGACCTACTTTCGTACCTGCTCGACTTGTGGGTCTCGCAGTTAAGCGCGCTTTTGCCTTTATACTCTACGCGTGATTTCCGACCACGCTGAGCGCACCTTCGTACTCCTCCGTTACTCTTTAGGAGGAGACCGCCCCAGTCAAACTACCCACCAGACACGGTCCTCGTCCCGGATAACGGGACAGAGTTAGAACCTCAACATTACCAGGGTGGTATTTCAAGGACGGCTCCATTGGAACTAGCGTTCCAACTTCAAAGCCTCCCACCTATCCTACACAAGTAAGGTCAAAGTTCAGTGTCAAGCTGCAGTAAAGGTTCACGGGGTCTTTCCGTCTAGCCGCGGGTACACTGCATCTTCACAGCGATTTCGATTTCACTGAGCCTCTGCTGGAGACAGCGCCGCCATCATTATGCCATTCGTGCAGGTCGGAACTTACCCGACAAGGAATTTCGCTACCTTAGGACCGTTATAGTTACGGCCGCCGTTTACTGGGGCTTCGATCAAGAGCTTCGCTTACGCTAACCCCATCAATTAACCTTCCAGCACCGGGCAGGCATCACACCCTATACGTCCACTTTCGTGTTTGCAGAGTGCTATGTTTTTAATAAACAGTTGCAGCGGCCTGGTTTCTGCGGCTGTCATCAGCTCAGGAAGCAAGTTCCATCACCAACAACAGCGTACCTTCTCCCGAAGTTACGGTACCATTTTGCCTAGTTCCTTCAGCAGAGTTCTCTCAAGCGCCTTGGTCTACTCGACCTGACCACCTGTGTCGGTTTCGGGTACGATTCCTGTGTAACTGAAGCTTAGAGACTTTTCCTGGAAGCATGGTATCAGCCACTTCGCTGTACAAGTACAGCTTGCTATCGGATCTCAGTATAGAGTACCCCGGATTTGCCTAAGATACATACCTACATCCTTCCACCTGGACAACCAACGCCAGGCTGACTTAACCTTCTCCGTCCTCTCATCGCATTACACAGAAGTATTGGAATATTAACCAATTTCCCATCGACTACGCCTTTCGGCCTCGCCTTAGGGGTCGACTCACCCAGCCCCGATTAACGTTGGACTGGAACCCTTGGTCTTTCGGCGAACGGGTTTTTCACCCGTTTTGTCGTTACTCACGTCAGCATTCGCACTTCTGATACCTCCAGCATACTTCTCAATACACCTTCATCGGCTTACAGAACGCTCCCCTACCACTTGACTAATGTCAAATCCGCAGCTTCGGCACATAGTTTTAGCCCCGTTACATCTTCCGCGCAGGCCGACTCGACTAGTGAGCTATTACGCTTTCTTTAAAGGGTGGCTGCTTCTAAGCCAACCTCCTAGCTGTCTATGCCTTCCCACATCGTTTCCCACTTAACTATGATTTTGGGGCCTTAGCTGGCGGTCTGGATTGTTTTCCTCTTGACTACGGACGTTAGCACCCGCAGTCTGTCTCCCGGATAGTACTCATAGGTATTCGGAGTTTGCATCGGTTTGGTAAGTCGGGATGACCCCCTAGCCGAAACAGTGCTCTACCCCCTATGGTATTCGTCCGAGGCGCTACCTAAATAGCTTTCGGGGAGAACCAGCTATCACCAGGCTTGATTAGCCTTTCACCCCTATCCACAAGTCATCCCCTGGCTTTTCAACGACAGTGGGTTCGGTCCTCCAGTTAGTGTTACCCAACCTTCAACCTGCTCATGGATAGATCGCCTGGTTTCGGGTCTATACCCAGCAACTAAACGCCCTATTAAGACTCGATTTCTCTACGGCTCCCCTATACGGTTAACCTCGCTACTGAATATAAGTCGCTGACCCATTATACAAAAGGTACGCAGTCACACCACGAAGGTGCTCCCACTGCTTGTATGCATGCGGTTTCAGGATCTATTTCACTCCCCTCACAGGGGTTCTTTTCGCCTTTCCCTCACGGTACTGGTTCACTATCGGTCAGTCAGGAGTATTTAGCCTTGGAGGATGGTCCCCCCATATTCAGACAAGGTTTCACGTGCCTCGCCCTACTCGTCATCATTATGTGTGCCCTTTCGTGTACGGGAATATCACCCTCTACGTTCGCACTTCCCAGAGCGTTCCACTAAAACACACATAACTTAATGGGCTGATCCCCGTTCGCTCGCCGCTACTGAGGGAATCTCAATTGATTTCTTTTCCTAAGGGTACTGAGATGTTTCACTTCCCCTCGTTCGCCTTGCAACACTATGTATTCATGTTGCAATACCTACCTTAAAGTAGGTGGGTTCCCCCATTCAGACATCTCCGGATCAAAGGATATTTGCCGCCTCCCCGGAGCTTTTCGCAGGCTATCACGTCTTTCATCGCCTCTGACTGCCAAGGCATCCACCACATGCACTTAATTACTTGACTATACAACCCCAAACAGTCGACGTTACCTACAAGTTAGTAACTTCAACATTTCAGTTTAGAGCACTGTGTATTTAAACACTGTACAGCTTCAATCTAAATTCATATACCAAAACGCTTGATTCAGTTAATTTGCTAGTTCTCAATTCATTCAGATTAATTGCTTAATCTAAACTCTTGAGTGAACAATTTATTTCAGACTCAATTTTGCCAATCTGTTAATGAATAAACACGCCTTCGTCAGGTCATGCTTAATACCGTGATACTTAAATCACAGAAGTTAATAAACCAAGACCGAAATCTCTATTTACTAATTTCTGTAATCCGAACTTATCTTAAGTTCTGGTGGAGACTAGGAGAGTCGAACTCCTGACCTCCTGCGTGCAAAGCAGGCGCTCTACCAACTAAGCTAAGTCCCCAGCTTACATCATCAGTCATGTATCTTTTATCTATAACTTTAACCAGTCAAAGTCATGGTGGGTCTGACAAGACTTGAACTTGTGACCCCACGCTTATCAAGCGTGTGCTCTAACCAACTGAGCTACAGACCCTCAGATACATCTATGAAGAACAACTTGTTGTGGATTCTTACCAATCGTCAATCTTTCGTTAAGGAGGTGATCCAGCCGCAGGTTCCCCTACGGCTACCTTGTTACGACTTCACCCCAGTCATCGGCCACACCGTGGTAACCGCCCTCTTTGCAGTTAGGCTAGCTACTTCTGGTGCAACAAACTCCCATGGTGTGACGGGCGGTGTGTACAAGGCCCGGGAACGTATTCACCGCGGCATTCTGATCCGCGATTACTAGCGATTCCGACTTCATGGAGTCGAGTTGCAGACTCCAATCCGGACTACGATCGGCTTTTTGAGATTAGCATCACATCGCTGTGTAGCAACCCTTTGTACCGACCATTGTAGCACGTGTGTAGCCCTGGCCGTAAGGGCCATGATGACTTGACGTCGTCCCCGCCTTCCTCCAGTTTGTCACTGGCAGTATCCTTAAAGTTCCCGACATTACTCGCTGGCAAATAAGGAAAAGGGTTGCGCTCGTTGCGGGACTTAACCCAACATCTCACGACACGAGCTGACGACAGCCATGCAGCACCTGTATGTAAGTTCCCGAAGGCACCAATCCATCTCTGGAAAGTTCTTACTATGTCAAGGCCAGGTAAGGTTCTTCGCGTTGCATCGAATTAAACCACATGCTCCACCGCTTGTGCGGGCCCCCGTCAATTCATTTGAGTTTTAGTCTTGCGACCGTACTCCCCAGGCGGTCTACTTATCGCGTTAGCTGCGCCACTAAAGCCTCAAAGGCCCCAACGGCTAGTAGACATCGTTTACGGCATGGACTACCAGGGTATCTAATCCTGTTTGCTCCCCATGCTTTCGCACCTCAGCGTCAGTGTTAGGCCAGATGGCTGCCTTCGCCATCGGTATTCCTCCAGATCTCTACGCATTTCACCGCTACACCTGGAATTCTACCATCCTCTCCCACACTCTAGCTAACCAGTATCGAATGCAATTCCCAAGTTAAGCTCGGGGATTTCACATTTGACTTAATTAGCCGCCTACGCGCGCTTTACGCCCAGTAAATCCGATTAACGCTTGCACCCTCTGTATTACCGCGGCTGCTGGCACAGAGTTAGCCGGTGCTTATTCTGCGAGTAACGTCCACTATCTCTAGGTATTATCTAAAGTAGCCTCCTCCTCGCTTAAAGTGCTTTACAACCATAAGGCCTTCTTCACACACGCGGCATGGCTGGATCAGGCTTGCGCCCATTGTCCAATATTCCCCACTGCTGCCTCCCGTAGGAGTCTGGGCCGTGTCTCAGTCCCAGTGTGGCGGATCATCCTCTCAGACCCGCTACAGATCGTCGCCTTGGTAGGCCTTTACCCCACCAACTAGCTAATCCGACTTAGGCTCATCTATTAGCGCAAGGTCCGAAGATCCCCTGCTTTCTCCCGTAGGACGTATGCGGTATTAGCATCCCTTTCGAGATGTTGTCCCCCACTAATAGGCAGATTCCTAAGCATTACTCACCCGTCCGCCGCTAGGTCCAGTAGCAAGCTACCTTCCCCCGCTCGACTTGCATGTGTTAAGCCTGCCGCCAGCGTTCAATCTGAGCCATGATCAAACTCTTCAGTTAAAATCATTTTGCACCTTATTTATAGACAAGGTGCCAATTCTGGCTCATCAATTACTGACTTAAATTTCGCTCAAATAAACTTCGAGTAATTTAAACCAATCAATCAATGAAAATTATTTCGATTAATCAATCAGTAAAAATCCACACAAGTTGTTCTTCAATTCTCTTAATGAT
>NZ_JFXL01000014.1:0-113004 GCF_000588255.1 Acinetobacter sp. 1424608 | reverse complement strand
GGAAATTTGAACAACACTTATAAGTGATATTTTGCTCCCCAAATGATGTTATAAACATCAATATATGGAGTATTTTATGGCACGTAGACCAAGAAGAAATCATTCAAATGATTTTAAAGCTAAGGTAGCACTTGCTGCGATTAAAGCAGAAAAAACACTTGCTGAATTGAGTGCTGAATTTGATGTTCATCAAAACCAAATTATCGACTGGAAAAATCAACTGATTTCAGCTTCCTCGCAAGCTTTCGATCAATCAAAAGCTCCAACAGAACCACCCATCGATCTAAAAAAACTACATGCAAAAATCGGTGAGCAGGCATTAGAAATTGATTTTTTAGAAGGTGTGTTGAAGAAACTGGGCCGCTTCAACCACAAAAGTTAATCGATGACTCACTTCAGATTTCAGTATCTAAGCAAGCTCAGCTGCTGAAAGTCTCCCGTGGTTGTTATTACTATCGCCCAAAACCTGTGAGTGCATCAGATCTGAAGCTGATGCGGTGTATGGATGAGTTACATATGCAATACCCTTTTGCAGGTAGCCGTATGATGCGTGATTTGTTGAATCGTCAAGGACATCATATAGGACGACGTCATACACGTACTTTAATGAAGAAAATGGGCATTAATGCGTTATATTGCAAACCAAATTTAAGCCAGGCTAATCAAGCTCACCGCAAATATCCATATCTGCTCAAAGGATTGGCTATTCAGCGCAGTAATCAAGTGTGGTCTACGGATATAACGTATATCCCTATGGCAAAAGGCTTTGTTTATTTATGTGCTGTGATTGATTGGCATAGCCGCAAGGTACTTGCGCATAGAGTATCGATTAGTATGGAGGTTACATTTTGCATAGAAACATTAAATGAAGCTATTGAAAAATATGGTCGACCTGAAATATTTAATACAGACCAAGGCAGTCAGTTTACCAGTGATGCATTTATTGATGTATTGAAATCAAATGACATCCAAATCAGCATGGATGGTAAAGGTCGATGGGTTGATAATGTGATGGTTGAACGATTATGGCGGAGCGTTAAATATGAAGAGGTGTATCTCAAAGCCTACAGCAATGTTTTGGATGCGAAGAAGCAATTAAACGCATATTTTGAATTTTATAATTTGAAACGACCTCATTCGAGTCTGGACAAAATGACTCCAGATGAGTTTTACTATGACCAGCTACCACAACAAAATAAGGTAGCTTAACTAGAGCAGAGTATCACTTATAAATAAGCTTTTAGTTGTTCAAACATGTGGGACCACCTCTGTAACCCAGTGATTGATATGACTGAAAGCTGCACCATCAAAATCGAATCCTAAAGCTTCTTCTGGACATTCACTTGGTGTTTCTAACCAAATAAATGTAGGAGTTGAATCAATAAAAGTCTTGATTAGCCATGCAGAGGCTAGACGATCAATCCAAGGTCTCTTACGAGTTGCCCATATTTTGTTTTGATAACTATTTTTATCTAGAAGTTGAATATGTGCTTGTATTGCTTGAGGCTCATTCACTTCACCAAGTCGAGCTATTGAAAGCTCTAAAGCAGAAAGTTCATTTAGTACCTGTGCTTGAGTCTCATCGGGGTAATAGTCAATTTCTACGAGTGCATCGATACTTTTTCTTAATTTACGGATTTGCTTGAGCAGCTCTTTCTTTTCATCTTTAGATTGACGATCTCTTAACTCAGAGAGTTGTTTATAGAGGACATCGTATTCTTCTTTTCGACTGAAGAAAGGAGCTAATTCAAGGTTTAAAGGCTGCTCCGCATGGAATACATACGCAGAGCCTTGCTCTGAAATAACGTCACTTGCAATAGGATCAAATTTCTCGCTATGAGAAATGGGAAGTAAATACACACCATCTCTAAGGATTGCGGCTCCACTTGCTTTAAGAGAACGCCATACTCTCATACGTGTAGATGTGTTCTGTGTAGGCAAAGAGGATATGAGTAAAGATATTTTCATGTTGTATACTCAACTTATTTGTTAAATATATAACATTAATTTGGCTTGGATACAAATATGAAGAATCGATTTCTTATATCAAAAGAAATATTAAAGGGCGGAAATGGCTAAAGAAGAATTTTTTAAGTTTTTGATTTTATATAAATTATTTGGTTTTATTGTTTCAATATACATCAATATTTGTGAATTCAGTATTACTCATCACAAAAAAAATTGTTTTAGTTATAATTAAATTATTGATTGTAAAGTGTCTAAATTGTAGGGTGTTCAAAAGTTGACTGAGAATTAGGTTATTTGTAAATCTCAGTCAAAATTTTAATTTTTAGAAGGCGCTTATCGATTTAAGATAACATCAGCTAATTGATGGGCAATTTCCTCAATACTATTTACAGAAGTATTTAAGGCGACTTTATCGGCTAAATTCGGACTATAATCTAAAACGTCATTTTTAGTAATTTTGTGCCAAATCGGTAAAATCATTTTATGGCCATTCATTTCTCGAGCTACTAAGCCATCAAGTTCATAGTTGGTCCAGTCTTTCTTAATAAAGTCAGTTGAAAGAACAACGGTACCGTATTTAGAGTTTCGGAGACCACTATCAATTTTTTGACGTAAACTGTCCCCAACTTTTAACGTGAATTCATCGTACCAAACGTTTACTCCAAGTTGCTGTAATGTCTCTGCAAGCGGTCTGACAAAATCTTCTTTATCTTCTGAAGCGTGTGAAATAAACAAATCATATTCTGGTTCCGTCTCAGGTATTGTATTGTTGTAAGATGATATTGAAACATCAGTAATATATTGGGTAGAAGCTTTAATAGCATCAATTTCACGTTTCAGCTTCTTTTGATGTTCAATTTCGTCTTTCTGCTGTTTTTTAGTCAGGACCTCTAATTTTTTTCTTTCCAGTATTTCTTCTTTTATAAGGTTCTGCTTTTCTTTCAGCAGCTTATTATCAATATCAATCTTTTTCTTTTGTAAGTCTGAAAGTTTTGATTGTATACGAGCGTTTTCTTGTTCTTTCCTACTAATTTCTGATAACTTTGTTTTTAATGTAGAGGGGCTAGTTGTCTTCCCGATAGAATTTTGAATTTGTAAAATTTTAGAAATTATATCAGCTCCCTTTTTCTGCTCTAAGCTCATTCGATGAGTAATATCTGCTAACTCCTTATTTAACCTTGTTATGGTACTGCTTATAGTTTGTATTGACATGTTGGCTCTATGATAAATATAAAGGGTAAGATTATTATTTGGTTAGGCGAAATACAAGGTTTATGTGTTACATCACTCTGTAAGCGTAGAGCAGTGCTCTGCCCAATCTGCCATTAATTCTTTACGTTTATCTAGATAATCTCCACGCAAGTAAGAAGCTTCAACTTTATCTGGTAGTTTGTGCGCTAATACATGTTCACAGACTTCACGCGCATAATTAGTTTTTTCCGCAGACCAGTCACGAAAAGTAGACCGAAAGCCATGTGTGGTAATTATACGATTCTGTTTTGGATCAATATAGCCTAAGCCATTTTTTAGTTCTTGTTCATGCATACGCTTGATTAGTGTAGTCAATGGCATGTCGGAAAGCATTTCACCACTACGTGGGGCGGGGAATATAAAATCTTCTAATTGAATATATTCTCGAATGAACTCTTAATTGAGGTAAAATTACATGAACTGTCTTAGAATGGGTAGTTTAAGATGATTTGTAATTTACAATCATTAGCTTACTAAGCAAGAATAGTGTCAGGTGAATGAAATATAAACAAATGATTGGTTGAAATTTTATTGTAGTAAAAATAACAGTAAAAAACTAAAATTAAATTATTTTTTGTATGTTTATCAGTGGTTTGGTTGTTTAATTTGACTAACACCGCTTCCGCCAAATTCTAAAAGCCCCTGTTAAAAGCAGGGGCTTTTTTTTATTGCTGAAATCGATCGAGTTGAGTCAATATCTGGTCTTGGAATTGAGAAACTACCATATTTAATTTGTAGGGGATGGAAATATAAGGATATATAATTCTAATTTAATAAATATCCTTAAACATTTTTTAGAATTTGAATAAATTTAAAATAGAAAAATTTAATAGAGTAATGCTGTTTGTAAAAAATATATTTTAGTAAGTATATATCTATTATTTCCAAAGCCAATTTAAAGTTTTTGAGTTAAGATGGAAAAATAATGGGAGAATTAAATGTTTAGATCTGGAAAAACTGACTTGGAAAAGTTAATTTTATTAGTTAATCTCGGGATTTTACATTCTTTAAAAAATAATTATATAGATATAAATGAAGCTGAGTATTTTTTGTATACACCATATATGCTTAAACTTTTGAAAGAAAATAGCTACTCTATTGACTTAATTAATATAATTCATAGAGGGACTGAGCTAGAAGATTTAGATAGGTTTAATATAGATTTTAAAGGTGAAGTCGAAAAAATCTTTAAGGAATGTGAGGATATGATTAAGAATTTACCTGAAACCAGTTTTGAATCTGAAAAATGGTATGATCAAAATCTATTTGATAAGTATGATTGAGATATATTTAAGATATAAGAAAATATTACTGACACCTTAGATATGGCTGTACAGCAAGTGATGTGTTTAAGAAATGAGAACTTATCTGTTCTTCTTCAATCAGTGTTCTATACTGTTAAAGAAAAGTTTATGAGATGAATTGTCTTTCCTAAACATAAAATTAAAGTACAAATTAAACTGATATTTAGCTTAAATATTGATAACAAATCCTGAAAATTTCATATAAATCAATTAAGTATATAATTTGATCAAAATTCTTTTATTTATATAATATATTTTTTGTTTTCAGTGGGTTACTGAGAGCCTGTCTATATATCAAAATTGAACAAGTTATTTGTAGAATATTCATTTATTGATATATGATGAACCAATATTTAGAGACTGTTTCAAAACATAATTCTATTGTTCAGCGAGCAAGTTCACGGAAAGAATAATGCTGAATTCAGGCTTCTAAACCCTATATCTGGAAATTATTTCCAGCCAAATTTTGCATTTCGACCCAATGGTTGGGAATGCCTCACTCTTTTGTGGGTTAGGCGTTTCCTATTTTAGGATGTATCTATGAAAAAATTATTTAGTGTACTGTTCAGCGCATCTGTACTCACACTGACAGCATGTAATAAACAACCTGCACAAACTGAAAATACTGCACCAGCTAAAGACAAAGGTGAGTCAGTTCGAACAATTAAACTGGTTTCAACAGGTTCAGATACTGACGTATGGAAATACGTTGCAACGCTTCCTGAGACTAAAGAAGCTGGTATTAAACTCGAAGTGACTAACTTAACTGACTATGTTGTGCTCAATACATCTGTCGCAAATGGTGAGCAAGATGTAAATGCGTTCCAGTCATTCAACTATTTGGCAGCATACAATGCTTCAAATAAAGCTAAAGTTGCTGCTGTTGCAACAACTTACTTGGAACCAATGGGTATTTATGCAAATAAAATTAAAACTGTTGATGAGTTCCCACAAGGCGCTACCATTGCTATTCCAAATGATACTGCCAATGAAGCTCGTGCATTAACATTATTACAGTCTGCTAAACTGATTAAACTTAAACCGAACTTTGACCCTGTAAAAGGGACTACGAACGACATTGCTGAAAACCCTAAAAATTTACAATTAAAACCAATTCAAATGACTACAGCAGTTCGTGTTAAAAACGATGTAGATGCAATTGTACTTGGTAATACATTGGCACTTGAAGGTGGCCTCAATGTAATGAAAGATTCTATCTTCCGTGAGCCAATTGATCAGTCTACTAAACTTTATGTCAATTTATTGGGTGTAGCTGAAGCAAACAAAAATGACCCAATCTATACGAAACTTGGTGAACTTTACCACTTACCTAAAGTACAAAAATTCGTGAATGAAAAATTCGGTGGCACAAAAGTTGAAGTGAACAAACCTGTTTCTGAATTTGCAGACATCAAATAAGTAATTTTTTAATTAAAATTATTTTTCAAAGCTAAGCCACACTAATCGGGGCTTAGCTTTTTATTTATAATGTTGTACTTAAGCTAACTTATAATAAAATATTTATTAACTTCATTAGAAAATTAAGTAGGGAAGATATTTAAAGTTAGTTGTTGCGTTAGTAGTTATAGTCTGAGAAATTAAATTACTCATAGAGTATTTTTTTTAAATATATAACTTTTGGAATTGGTAATTGATAATAAGGTAAAAATATGGTGCAAAGCGATATTTTTGATGCAATTAAAAATATTGATGAAGTTCGAAAAATAGATGATCTTTATTTAGTTGTAGATGGAGAGTCCAATTCTGAAGACCCAGTCGAAAGTATAATATTTGAAATTAATAAAAAGTTTTGGGTTATTACAGTTAATCATAATTTTGATGAAATTGAATTAAAGGTCTTATCTTGCTTACCAAATAAGGCAATACAACAACGATATTCAGATAATTTATCAAGTCTAAAAGAATTAGAAATTGGAACAATGTTCGCTATCGTCAATGAAAGAGGATATACAGATGGGAGTAAGCTCATGCTTTACGACCATTCATTGAAAGAATCTAAGAGGAATCCATTTTTTGCTGTATTAACGATTGTTGCTTTGGCTTCTGGGTTGCAATATGAATTAAGAAAAACAGGAGTTGATACATATCTGATTTAGTTCATACATGTATCTATAAAAATTATTCAATATTAGATATATATGATAAGATATTTAATAAATATATCTGAGAATTAGGACAATCGAAAATTGTTTGAACTAAACTTATGTAAGTACATTTATGAAGAAGAAAAAAAAGAAATTATTGATGAAATTTATTTTGAAAAAATATGCGTTGATAATAATAAAGTTGTAGTAAGTAATTTTAATAATTTGCAACAGGTTGAAAAGTCTTTGGAGATTTTTAATAGTTATCTCGGAAAAAATAATTATTGCTATTGTTATATAATGATTGAATCTCGGCATAAGCTCACTACAGAATTAAAAGAAAATAATATAGCAAATCGTTTAATTCTTTCTGAAAACTTTACTTTTAATGGTGAAGAACTCTCTATTGAATTTGATCCAGATTTTGATCTTATAACAAAAAACAACTTAGAAGATTTTGAAAAATTTAAAAAGAAAGAAGAGCTATTGATTCGTCTTTCAAATGAAACTATAGGTAAAAAGAGATGGCTAAATTTTACAAAGCTAGAAAAAAAAATGCTGGTTAGATTTTGCTTATTTTAGAATGAACGAAAGAGGGGAACCTTTATCATTAAATATAACAGTTGATGGTAAATACCTACTGTGTGAAGAAGATGTGTATTGTTATTTTGGAGAGGAGGTTTATGGGGTATTAGGATACTTAGGTTATAACTTTAATGCATTTGCTGATGTACTGCGGGATTTGCCTTTAAAAGTTAAATGGATAAATTTTCAGTACTCTAAAGATAATTTTGAGTCGAAAGAAGATTTTTATCATTTAGATGATTTTATTGAAGTGTTAAAAAAATACTCGTCATTAGAAATTTCATATTAGTAACCCGTCAAAATTTAAAAATAAAGCAGAGATAGAGGAAAATATTATATGAGTTCTGAACTTACAGAAGAGTATATTTTTTATATTGAAATAAGTGAATTTAGTGAGTTTGATGATGATGTAACTATTTGGAGCGGATATCTTTCAGAAAATTGTGTAATCACTGATACTCAAGTTGTTTTTCATGGTTTTTTGGATGAGGGTGAAATAAATAAAGATAAAAAAAGTAAAAAGTATAAGTATGATATCTATGGCATTAATTTATTCTTCTTAAAAGAAAATAACGAATATTTCGGGGTTTTAGGTTCTAGTATTGAATCTTTTGAAGTGAAAGATAATAAATTGATATTAAATTTATGCGAAGAGGAGACTTATTTTGATGAGTTTAAATTTGATTTAATTAAGAAATATCGAAAAAATCAGCTTAGATTACAAGATTGGTGTAATTTAAACGAAGAAGAGAAAAAGAAGTGGATAGAAGTTTCGCATTGGGTTCAACAGTACAAGCCTCTAGACCTAGTAAGTTCAATAGTTATAGATGGTAGGAATATTAAGTCCTTTAATGATTTCTTATGCTGTATAGGTGAGGAAGTGAATGGATTGATGGGCTACTTTGGTTCTAGTTTTGGTGGTTTGTCGGATAGTCTCACTGGCGGCATTGGTTGTATAACTGTACCTTTGAACATTACTTGGAAGTATTTTGAAGAAACAAAGTATTCTTTTAATAACTATGATAACCCTGATGATTTTGAATACTTAATTGAACTTTTAAACGAAAAATCTACTTTAAATATTACGTAATGTTAAATAGAGGGTATTGTATATAATATGCATGCTAAAACATTAGATAATAGTTATTTGAATATTGAAAATATTTCAATAGAAAAGTTAAAAAAGCTTTTTAATGAAAATAACGCTCATAATTTAGATATATTTGAAGATGTTAATTCTCTAGTTTTTAAATTAGATAGTATCAGTCTAGCAACTGATCTATACGAAGTATTGGTCTATGTTTGTAAGATAGATATTTTATCAGTGCATAATTTAAAAATAGCATATTACAAGACCATTTTTAATATGGACTATAATATTATTGACGATTTTTTCGTTACTCTAATCGATTGATCTATAACTATATTCATCAAAATGACATCGATTAGTCATCTAAATGAAACTCTGTTGATTAAAAATAATCCAATTTATTGGGGTAGTTTCCAGACATGCAGAAAAAATCTTATAAAGTTCTAAGTTTAGTATTTCTTGTTGCGAGCATGATGGCTATTACTGCCTGCAATGATAGCCAAGATCAGCAATCTACAGTAGTTTCCCCAACACCTACAGATACCCGTGACCAGCGTTTTCTAACAGCAAAAACAAATGACGTAATTCAAGTTACGATTGCTGATTTGATCCCAACGCAGGGTGCAATTGGTTATGATCAAATTTATTATAAATTAGGGCGTTGGCAAGGTGATTTACAGCGCCCAACTTGGCAAGCAGATCCAGTCAATCAATTAGTTTATTTAAATAAAACCATTGGTAAGAAGTTTAGCGATTATTGTGAAGCGATTGGTGCAAAAGGTCGTGATGATTTTACAACTCTGCAAGACCTTCAAAAAGCCAATTTAAAACAATTGGAGACATTTAACTGTCAAGAACAGCCGGGCACTGAAACGGCTGATTTGAAAACAGTGGTTGTGGGTTATGATGGGCGCCTTTATTTGACTGATGGTCATCATACAATGACCGAATTCCGTGAGCTGCCTGATGGCGGTGGTCAACTTAAAGTATGGGTAAAAGTTGTTGGCAATTATAGCGATAGTAAAACTGCGGATGAGTTTTGGGCGAAAATGCTTGCCAATGGCCAAGCATGGTTAAGAGATGGGAAAAACCAACCGATTTCATATCAACAATTACCTAAAAACTTAGGCCTGAAATCTGCAACTAACCCTGACGGTATGCAAAATAATCCATATCGTTCACTGGTCTATTTCACACGTGATATTGGTTATAGCAAAGTTGCTAATGCAACGGACTATACTGAGTTTTTATGGGAAGATTGGTTTAACAAGCAAATCGCTAATAATCTGGTTCATCCTTTAAGTTTTTATCATACCGATGCGAGTGTGTATGGTGCTGCAGATGTATTGGCAACTACTGAAATAAAAAGTGACTTAACTGTATCGGGCAGTGCAACAGGCTATCAGGCAGCGGTTGCTGATTATTCCTTACTGATGGGAAGTACCAAACCGACTGATATTATTTATGGTACTTCAACTGCCGCAGATTTGGGCGCGTTACAGCTTATGAAAAATGCCGCTAAAGGTTCTGTTACGGCGACTTCAATTTCTAATCTTGCAGATTTGACCCGTGACGAAATTAAGAAAGATAAAACGCCTCGTACAGGTGGAAGTATTTGGTATGCGGTAAATTACAAGTTATGTGGAAAACCGGCTACAGGAACGTGCTGGGGTTGGTAATTCACGAATATTTAATAAGAAAGGGGTGAGTAAATTCACTCTTTTTTTGTATGGATAAAACATTAGCGTTTGATCAGAATAGAATTAATTATTTAAAAATAAAAAAACATAACTTGCTCTCACTTAAATCCTAAACACCTCACCTTACACATGCTATTAAGATTTTCACTATTTTTATAAACCTCAAATTAACAATAACTTGTTGATTATTTAGCCTTACTTTTTTAGTGATCTAATTTAAAGCAAATGTCATTTTGTGTGCTTGACGGCAAGAAACTTGGACACTATTCTTTGCTTGCTGGCCACATTGCCAGTCGGTTTTGACGAACCGCAATCACACGAGTATCAGAATTATTCCTTCTGAGGGATAGTTTTGTGCAGCTCCTCGTCTCCCTCTCGTAGCGGTAGGACGGGAGAGGGACACCTTCGGGTGTGCTGGCCTCGTGTGACCAGTTCGTCAACCCTCTTTCGTTCTGCCACCATAATTTTAATGTTTTGGCAGAACTCCCAATAAAAAGGAGTTGGCTTTGCACATCCATTATTTCTTGGCTCTCGATGCCAAAAGCTATAACGACACCACTTAAATCATCTTTAAATATTTTGTTGGCCTTTAGGGTTTTCAGGCTTTAAGTCATTACGGCTCAAAAATTTGTATCAACAATAAAACTTGAGATGTGCCAAGCACAGTCTTTATGGCTTTGCTGTGCCTTTTTTTCTCCCAAAAAGGGCGCAGGCTTTTTTCTCTTTTAGAAACAACAAGAATTTATAACGGTAAAACTATGTCAAATGATTTAGAAATCTCTTCCAAAAAATTACACATTATTCGAACAGCTATTGGTCTATTTACAACCTACGGGTTTCATACAGCAGGTGTAGATCTGATTGCCAAACAGTGCGAAGTACCCAAGGCGACGTTGTATAACTATTTTCGCTCAAAAGAAGGTCTGATTGAAATGTGCATTGCTTTTCAAAAAAGCCTGCTTAAAGAAGAGGTGCTCGCCATTATTTACTCCAGCCATTACCGCACACCAACTGATAAGCTTAAAGAAATTGTAGTTTTACATGTCAATTACAGCAGTCTGTATCACTTATTCCTTAAAGCTTTTTTTGAAATTAAAGTGACTTATCCTCAAGCTTACCGTATGGCAATTGAGTATAGAAAATGGCTGACTAGAGAACTTTTTGATTTGGTATTTTCTCTAGAAACTCGTGATTTAAGACCAAGTGCTGACATGGTTTTAAACTTAATAGATGGCTTAATGTTTGAGTTTTTAAGTACAAATAATTTGGACGAAAGAGATAAGGTTGTGGAGCGGTTTTTTATGTCGGTGGTATAGAGAAAAATTATGACCCATCACTCAGTATATGGCCTTGGGGATATCTATTATGTTTTATTTTAATTCTATTTCATACAGCGTTATTACTATTTACTTAAGTTTTAGCATTATATTTTTTTTATATAAAATCTTTGACAGACTAAGGTTGAAATTGATGTTAATACAAACAAGATAGACAAATCTGTCTATTTTTTATAAGATATAGTCGATTGTAACTCAAATTTATAAAATAAGTGATGTTTAATAATACTTTTCAGATCTTAGAGAGTGTTGGTTTTCTCTCACAACATCGTTCGGTGTATCTTCAATTTTCAGATGCATCCCTGAATAGTCAGGTTTTTTTACAACGTATAGATGGGCAACATTATCTTAATCAGGGCATGACAGCTGAGTTGATTTGTTTATCAACCAATGCTCACATTCCACTTAAGACATTTATTGGGGTGCAGGTTGCTGTTGACCAAATAACAGATCGAGGAAGTTTTTTCCGTACTACGGGTATGAGCTTGGAAATTTAATTAAAACAATTCGGCCTGATGGTCAAACATTGAATCATCTTGTTTATGGTTCAGGGCATATTTATGCAATTGGTTTAAATAATCAAGAAGTTGCTTCATTTCAGCGTAATGATTTGCATAGAGAAACAACACGATTACTAGCAAATGGGCTTATTCAAACTAAACAATATAATGATGTGGGATTACTGAGTTCACAGTTCATTCAACCTGAGCAAGAAACTCAAGACTATTTACAATATCAAGCACATAGACGCTATCAATACGATCAAAACTATTTGCTTGGTCAAGTTGAAGATAGCCGTTTGGGTAAGCTCAATTATCAATATGACCCAATTGGGCGCTTAATCACAGCTCAAAGTTTACATAAAACAGAAAGTTTTAATTTTGACCCAGCTGGTAACTTAATTGATTCTGACTCGGTATTAAGTCCAGCACAAATTAAAAATAACCTTATTAAAAGTTATAAAGGTAAACACTACCAATACGATGCACAAGGTAATGTGACAGAGATTATTCAGGCTGGTAAAAACCTTAAGCTGACTTGGGACAACCAAAACAGACTTATTCGTAGTATTAATAATGGTCTAGTTACAGAATATGGTTATGATGTCTTTGGTCGTCGACTCTACAAAAAAACATCTAATGAATTAACCTTATTTGGTTGGGATGGCGATTTAATGATATGGGAGTCTGTCCAATCGGCACAGACTAGTTATACAAAGCACTATACTTATGAACCTGATAGCTTTGTTCCACTATTACAAACAGGTTATAAGGATTTCATTCAACTGATAGAAACTCCTGATTATCAGGAATATCAAACAAAACCTTATTCTATTTATAAAGACCCAGTATGGAATAGTAATACTCGCAAAAAGCGTACTGATGTAGAGCAGATTACATTTTACCATTGTGATCAGGTCGGAACACCTCAAACCATGACCAATACCCGCGGTGAATGTGTATGGGAAATTATCCAAGACACATGGGGAACGGCATTAGAAATTAAAGCAGTAAATCAAGATAATCCATTTGAACAAAATAATTTACGCTTTCAAGGGCAATATTACGACCATGAAACAGAGCTGCACTATAACCGTTATCGTTATTATGAACCTCATAGTGCAAGATATATGAGTAAAGATCCGATTGGGCTAGAGGGAGGTATGAATAGCTCTAGTTATGTAAGTAATCCAACTCAGTGGGTTGATCCGTATGGACTATCTCCTGATATTTCAATTCCTGGTATGAAAGGAGATCCAAGATTGAAAGATAGATCAACATTAGTTCAGGCAACCGATAGAGCATTGAATGGAACAAGTGCTAATATTAGTGGTGCACTAGGATTGGGTATAACTCATAGCACTACTTATGCAGGAGGTGGGCGGGCTGTGCATTCTACTGGACGAACGTTAGGTTTTGGTGTTTCGGCTAGTACTACGCGAGATATACTTAATATAGGTAATAAACCCGATGGTAGATATATAGAAGCTTGCGGAGGTGTCGGTGCTAATTGGTTTGGACAAATTTGTGGTGGGTACTCTTGGTCTGGAAAATCATTTTATGCGGTCATAAAAGGTGGAAGTGGAGCAGGAGCTGGTTTAGGGATTACGGATGGATGGCAAAATACATCAGATTATATACCTGAACAACCAGTCTACAGTATTCCACCGGAAAAGATGCCAGTAATTCCGGCTCAACCATTTAATTTTCCAAGGTTCTAATTATATGGAAATACTATTTTATTTAAGATGGATTGCGGTTTTTTTATTCGTATCTAATTTTATTCTAATGATATATTTCTTATATAGGTATTATATTAGTAATAAAATGGCAACTGATATCTGGAATTTTTTTTCAAAGAATAATAGTTTTAACAAAGTAATGAGCGATATTGTTTTTAAGAAAAAAAATAATTATCAAAAAATTACTAAGCTAATAAGATTAACATATTGGCTGGTAGGTTTGTTTCTTTGTTTAAGTATATGGAGTGTCGGTTATTATGAAGCTAATTTTATGTAGTTTTTTATTTTTTTTATCTTTGATTAAATCTACTTTTGCTTGTGAAAAAATTGAATATTCTAATCAAATTAAAAACTCTAATTTTGATCTCAATATTTTAAGTTTACAAGGAAATCTAAAAAAGATTGATAAGGTAATAAATGGCTTACCTGATGGATTTTATAAAGAGTATATTTTAGGTGTGAGTTTTTTAGATGGGAAAACAAAGTTGGTTGATTTAAAAGAAGCTGAAAAACATTTGATAAATTCTGCTAAGTATTGTTTCTCACCAGCACATTATTCTCTAGGATATTTATACTATTTAGAAAATAAATTAGAAGATTCTAAGAAATGGCTTCTTTCAGCAAAGAAACTCGGTGATAGTTTAGCAGCATATCAGTTAGGTTTGATTTATATAAAAGAACATAACCCTGAGAAGATGTTAGAGAGTTTAGATTTTGCTGAAAAAACAGATTTTACTCCTGCTATAACAGAGTTGGGAGTACAGTATTATGATGGTAAAATTATAAATAAAGACTTAACAAAAGCATTTAAATATTTTGAAAAAGCGGCCTTAAGAAATGATCCTTTAGCTCAAAATAATGTAGGCTGGATGTATGAAAATGGGGAAGGGGGAGTTAAGGTAAATAAAGAAAAAGCATTGTATTGGTATAGAAAAGCTTATGATAACGGATTTTCTGGAGCATATGAGAATTATAGTAGGCTTTCAGGTGAAAAATAAGTATTTAAGAGGTGTTTTTTTGTTTTAAAAAACTAAATTATTGAAGATAATTTTTAAGAGGATATGTAAGTTTTCCTTTTATATTTATAGAAGGTAATAATTATATTTTGGTATTTTTTTTGGTTTTAAGCTTTATGTTTTTAATTTAAAAATAAAGCTGCTGAGAGTATTTTAAAATTAGTGTAAATATGAAATTAAATAAATTGAGTTTTGGAATTGTTACTATCTTACTACTAGTCGGATGTAGTAGTAATGTTTATGAACCACCTTCAGATAAGTATGCATTTGAAAATAAAATGAAAGAATTACTCGGTAATCAAATAGAAATTATAAATTCATTGAAAAAGGCTGAGGTACAAATTTCATATTTTGAATTACCTAAGAATAATAATAAAATTGAAAGTATAGTAAGTTTATTAGAAAAAGATGGATGGGTATTGAAAGGAAAAGGGCAGGGCGTTGATACTTATTGCTTAGGGAGAAATAATAGAATTAATGTTGTTATACCAACTTCTGGTGGACTTTATGATTTTAAAGGTGGGAAATTAAAACGAACAGATTACTCTGTGAATGCTGTTTTATATTCCTATGATAAATGGGGAGATGATATGTGTGAATGATTTGTGGAAATTTATATTTATATTTTTTTCATTAATACAAATGGGTTGTTCTAATCAAATATATGAACAACCTTCAGATAAGTATCCATTTGAAGTAAAAATGAAAGCTTTATTAGGGGATAATCTTAAAATTGTGAACTCATTGAGTAAAGCAGAAGTTCAGATTTCTTCTTTTGATTTACCAACAAATACTAATCAGATAGATGAAGTAGTTAGTCAGTTAAAAAAGGATGACTGGGTATTAAAAGGACATGGTCAAGGAGTAGATACTTACTGTTTAGGTTTACATAATAAAATAAATATTGTTGTTCCTATATCAAATAATGTTTATGACTATAAAGGAAGAGAATTAAATATAACGGACCATAGTATGAATGGTGTGTCTTACATGTATGATAAATGGGGAATAGATATGTGTGAATAAATTCCTAATGAAAAAAATATTTTCAGTGCTAGTTCTGCTTTTTTTAATATTGCAAGTTGGTGGTTATAAACGAACTCATAAAGAAGATGCTGACAAATATATGTTCTTTATTAAAATGAAACAAGTAGTAGGTAATGATGTAAAAATTGTTAATTCGTTAAACCGTGCGGAGGCTCAATTAGCTTATTTGGAATTGCCATTAAATTCAGATAAGACATCTAAAATTGTTGAATTATTGAAAAAAGATGGTTGGACATATAAAGGAGCTGGAATAGGTTCTGAATCCTATTGTCTAGGCGTAAATAATAGTATCAATATTGTTAGACCTACTTATAAAACTGTTACTACGTTTAAGGGTGGCGATTTATATGTGACTGATTATAATAAAGATATAGTCTCTTATAGTTATAATAAATCGGGTTTGGATATATGTAAATGATTTATATGAGAAATTTATTAAAATTAATATTTTCATTTTCTTTGTTAATACAAATAGGTTGTTCTAATGGAGTACATGAGCAAGCTTCTAATAAATATCCATTTGAAGAAAAAATGAAAGCACTCTTAGGCGATAATCTTAAAATTGTAAACTCATTGCATAAAGCAGAAGTTCAAATTTCTTCTTTTAGATTTGAAAAAGATCACAATAAATTGAAAAAAGTAATTAATCAATTAAAAAAAGATGGTTGGATATTAAAGGGACATGGACAAGGGGTAGACACATATTGTTTAGGGACTAATAATAGTATTAATATTGTTAGCCCCACTGCAATTGGTGTTTATGACTATCAAGGCGGAAAACTAAATATTACAGATTACAATTTTGATGAGATATCTTATAGCTATAATAAATGGGGGTGAGGATTTGTGTGAGTAATTTATTCAGATATATAGCATTATTTTTCTTGTTTTTACAGGTGGGTTGTTCTAATGGAGTTTATGAACAGCCTGCGTATAAATATCCATTTGAAGTGAAGATGAAAGCATTATTAGGCGATAATATTGAAATTGTGAACTCATTGAGTAAAGCAGAAGTTCAAATTTCTTCTTTTAGATTTGAAAAAGATCCTAATAAATTGAAAAAAGTAATCAATCAATTAGAAAAAGATGGTTGGATATTAAAGGGCCATGGACAAGGGGTAGACACATATTGTTTAGGGATTAATAATAGTATTAATATTGTTAGCCCCACTACAATTGGTGTTTATGACTATCAAGGCGGAAAACTAAATATAACAGATTACAATTTTGATGCGATATCTTATAGCTATAATAAATGGGGTGAGGATTTATGTGAGTAATTTATTCAGATATATAGCATTATTTTTCTTTTTTTTACAGGTGGGTTGTTCTAAAGGAGTGTATGAACAGCCTGTGGATAAATACCCATTTGAAGTGAAAATGAAAGCATTATTAGGCGATAATATTGAAATTATAGATTCTATAAATAAATATGAAGCACAAGTTTCTTATTTTGAATTTACTAAAGACTCTAGGAAATTAGATAAAATAGTCAGGTATTTAGATAAAGATGGATGGGTGTTAAAAGGGCAAGGGCAGGGAGTTGATACATATTGTTTAGGTCCAAATAACAAAATTAATATAGTCAACCTAACCTTTGGCAAGATTCAAGATTATAAAGGCAGGGAGTTGAAAATAACTAATTATGATGTTAATACGGTTTTGTATCGATACTATAAGTGGGGAGATGATTTGTGTGAATAATTTCTTGGTTAAATAACTAGCTGGAAAAACAGTTTTGTTGCTATTGATTTTGTAAACTAGCTATTCTAGTCAAAATTATAAGACGATAAAAATATAATTATTTTATTAAAGAGGCTTTTTAAACAATATTTTCACTATTGAAATTCTAAGCCAAACAACTTGTTTGGCTCTTATTTTTGGAATTTAATTCCTATCTATTGAGACTGAGCTAAGTCACGTTCGCGACATGATAATTCATAGTAATTACCTTTTGGTAAAGAACGGATTTTAAAGCCATAGTAATCACTAGTTGACTCTATAGGACCGACACTACATTGATTTGTTTTTGCAAATTTTTCAATCAATTTCAAATTAGAAGTTTGCTTAAATACAGCTCCCCAACCTTCACTCACACAACAGCCTACATATTCAGACATATATTCATCTGAAATGAGTACAACATTTTGCCCCATAAACTCATAAGGCTTTTTCAGTTTGTATATATCGTTATAGTCTGCTCGTGAAATATTAGGTTTATTGGCTAAAAAGCCTTTTTGTTTGAGTATTTGGAACTTTAAAAAATTCTGAGGCCCTGTACCAAGTCCTCTATAAACCGAATTATTATCTTCTGCAAAGCTATATGAGCTAAGCATACTGACTAAACTTAAAAATAATATTTTTCTCATTTTAAATTTCAAAAGTTATATGAGGTCGCAATTCTTTCATATCTTATAAGTAGCGTAAAGTAAGTAGCTGATTTTGATTGGACAGATAGAATTTCTCTCACTGACTTCGTAGGTATACACAGCTCATTTGAGTGACTATTTATATGATTCTTATGATTAACTATTCATAAAATAATAAGTAGGTTACTTAAAAGTTTTAATTTAATTGATTAGATTTTTGCTCATAGATTAATTTAGAAGCTCATTTGATAGTCTTTTTGTATATAATATGTATTCTTTGTATTTTAGATATCTTTATAGAGTAAACATGAAAAAAATATTAATCATTACTATGGCGAGTTCTTTTGGTTTAATCGCATGTTCAACCACTGAAACATCAAGAACGATACAAAGTCCTCAAGTCACCGCAGCTACTTCTGCAATTAAATATAATGGGGTAAAAGCTCCTGTTTCTATTGGTAAGTTTGATAACCGCTCTAGTTATATGAGAGGAGTTTTCTCAGATAATGTAGACCGTTTAGGTGGCCAAGCGAAAACGATTCTTGAGACACATTTACAGCAAACTGGTTATTTCTCAGTTTTAAATCGCGACAATTTATCTGAAATTAAACAAGAAGTAGGTTATAGCAATTCTGCTCAATCTATTAAAGGTGCTCGTTACGTGATTACTGGCGATGTATCTGAGTTTGGCCGTAAAGAAGTTGGTGATCAGCAACTATTTGGTATTTTAGGCCGCGGTAAACAGCAAGTTGCTTATGCAAAAGTTAATTTAAATATTATTGATGTAAAAACTTCAGAAGTTGTGCACTCAGTACAAGGTGCTGGTGAATATGCATTAGGCGCACGTGAAGTTTTAGGCTTTGGTTCTACTGCCTCTTACGATTCTACTTTAAATGGTAAAGTGCTCGATTTAGCTGTTCGTGAAGCAGTAAATAATCTTGTAACAGATATTCAAAATAACCGTTGGTCAATTCAATAATTTTGGATATGTGTTAGATGAAAAAAATTGTTTTAAGTAGTGTTCTTGCTTTGGGATTGGTGGGCTGTGCCACTGGTCCTCAATCTTTATATAATTGGGGAAGTTATCCACATCAAACTTATTTGATGTATACCGCACCTGAAAAAGCGACACCAAGTGCACAAATCACGACATTAGAAGCTGAGATTCAAAAAACTAAAGGTAAGGGCCTAGCTGTTCCGCCGGGGTTATATGCGCATTTAGGGTTATTGTATTTACAAGAAAATAATTCTCAAAAAGCAATCGAGTATTTCCAGCTTGAACGTCAAGTCTATCCAGAGTCTACAGTTTTAATGGATCGCTTATTGCAAAAAATGAATGCGAATGGTGGGAATACAAAATCATGATTAAGAAGTTTCTAATTGCTGGTTTGGTTATTTCTAGCATTACATTTACTGGTTGTGCAGTTACTCCAGCACCAAATAAAGACATAACTGCTTATAAAGCTCACATGCCAAAGTCAATTTTGGTATTGCCACCAGTCAATGATTCACCGGATGTAAAAGCGACTTACAGTTATTGGCCAACCGTAATAGCGCCTGTAGCAGAAGCTGGCTATTATGTTTTTCCCATCTCTGTTGTAGACAACATGTTTAAAGAGAATGGTGTCACCAATGGCAGTGATGCGCAGTCTATTGCTCCTCAAAAATTACAAGAGATTTTTGGTGCAGATGCTGCTTTATACATTCGAATTAAAGAATATGGCTCTAAATATCAAGTGATTCAAAGTGTCGCCACAGTAAGTGCAGATGCAAAACTTGTTGATTTAAAAACAGGTGATGTGATTTGGACAGGTGAGAAAAAGTTATCCCAATCAAGTAGTGATGGTAACTCTGGTTTACTTGGTGCTGTAGTCGGTGCTTTGGTTGAACAGATCTCTAGCAACTTTAATGATCGCGCTTATCCAATAGCAAGTATGGTAAATGCTCAACTGTTTACCCCGACTCCTTATAGTCCGGGTACAGGCTTATTATATGGCCCACGCTCACCTCAGTACCAACAAGATGGAATTGCGAAGTAAATTAAAATCTAAATTTGGGTTTTAATTTATTAGACAAGTTGCTTCATATCTTTATGATTTGGAGCACTTTATAAAAGTTGAGTTTAAGCAGGAGAGTCAGTTGAAAATTGATTTTACCTGCTTAATTCAATTGAAATTAGTTTATTTCTTTACTTTAAAACGGTATTTGCATTTTAGGCAGCGGTAGTCCTGAAATATATTTTTATCGATCATTACACCTGCTTTTTTACCAAAAATATTACCCACTACACCGCCAGTAATACCTGCACTGATTGCACCGACAAATGTGCCTACAGTACCGCCAACAATTACACCTAATGGTCCAGCTACAGTACCAATCGCTGCTCCTATAGAAGCACCTGTTGCAGCACCACCTACGGTACCCGCTGTAGTCCCTGCAGCTGTTAGTAAAACACCGCCAGTGGTTTTAAGTAGTTTGTTATGGTCACGTGTTTCAATTTCTGTAGAACCACACTTTGGGCATTGCAGCGTTTTTTCCATAAAATTTTTCCTGTCTTTCATCATTAAGCGACGCAGTGAATGGAGCAAAATCAGTAAAGTGGATAAAAGAGCTATTTATGAAGCGTCTTTTCCTGATTGATGATCGCGATATATCTGGTCAGCCACGATTTTAGCTGAACATTGACACAAATATTTATAGATCATGTAAACACTTGTACCTTAATAATCATCTCTTAAAAATGTCTTAAGCACTATTTTTAAATGGATAGCATATAACTAAAAACTACTAAGTGATGGATGATTGATCAGACGAGATGCAGATATTTGGTCTGTTGAAATTTGCAAAGAGGTGAGACTTGTTTACAGCCGCTTAAAACAATAAAGGCTTATTCTGTTTGAATAAGCCTTTTAGGACGTTCAGAGTGATTTATCTAACCTTAAAACTTTATATAAACCAAGCATTAAAGTAATCCAGATCGGAATTAAAATTACTGATTCTTTAAAGCCTTGAGTCCACATAATGTATAAAATCATGCCGATAAAAGCGAGCACGACATAGTTACTCAAAGGCGAAAATAGAGCAGGAAATTTGGCAACTTTTCCATCTAGTTTCATAGCTTGCTTAAACTTTAAATGGGTAAAGCTAATAATCGCCCAGTTCAAAACCAAAGCTGCAACAGCCATATACATAAGATGGCTTAAAGCTTCTTCTGGTACAAAGTAGTTGAGTAAAACACACCCAAAAATCAGGATAGAAGAGAAGACGACAGCAGCTGTGGGTACACCTTGTTTGCTTACTTTGGCAAAGACTTTAGGGGCATTGCCTTGTACTGCCAGTCCATACAACATTCGGCTGTTGGCATACATGCCGCTGTTATAAACTGAAAGTGCAGCAGTCAAAATAATAAAGTTAAGTAAATGTGCCGCCCAACCAATGCCAAGCTGACTAAAAATCATGACAAAGGGGCTTTTATCTAAACCACCAAGGTCCAGTTGGTTCCATGGAATAAGGGACATAATAATTGCGAGCGAGGCCACGTAAAAAACCAAAATTCGAAAAATAACTTGGTTGATCGCTTGTGGAATACTTTTTTCAGGATTTTCTGCTTCAGCAGCGGTCATTCCAATCAGTTCAATACCGCCAAATGCAAACATTAAAAAGGCGAGCATATAGAACAAACCCGAAAAGCCATGCGGGAAAAATCCGCCATGCTGCCACAGGTTTGAAAAGCTCGCTATAGAATCATTGCCGGCTGTAAGCAATAAATATAAGCCAAACACAATCATTGAAATGACTGCGGTAACTTTAATAATGGCTAACCAAAATTCAGATTCGCCATAAAATTTAACATTGCCTAAGTTCAAGCACGTGACCAGCACAAAGAAAAATAAAACCGAAACCCATGCTGGGATATGAGGCCACCAATAATGTACATATTTAGCCACGGCGGTAAGCTCAGTCATCGAAACTAAAATGTACACAACCCAATAGTTCCAGCCCGATAAAAAACCGGGAAATCTTCCCCAATACTTTTGTGCAAAATAGCTAAAAGAGCCAACTACAGGTTCTTCGACAATCATTTCACCCATTTGGCGCATAATTAAAAATGCAACCAAACCAACAATGGCATAACCCAAAATGATTGAAGGACCAGCAGACTGAATGACTTGTGCAGAGCCTAAAAAAAGTCCTGTGCCCACAGCACCACCCATAGCGATTAACTGGATGTGACGATTTTTAAGTCCACGTTTTAATTGGGAAGATGAGTTACTCAAAATACTATGCGCTGTCTAAAAAAGCTGGCGCTATTGTAATGGATTGAATAGGGATAACCTAGTTTGAAAAGCAATATTGCCTTTATATAAAAAGATTCGCACAAAACTGTACGAATCCTTTTTAGAAAATGATGTTTTTATAAATTAGAAAGATACCATTTTGCCCGGGTTAATCATTGCACCGATGCCATACATACTTTTCGCAAGTGGAATAACGACAGGGGCAAGCGTACGGCCAAAAATAATATTTTGATGGTCAATTTTAGATAACATTTCAAAGTCATTAGATTGCCCAACAAAGTCATTTGCAATGGCTTTACCAATACGTACTGTCTGTGCCACGCCGTGACCGCTCCAGCCGTGAACTGCATAAATCGGGAATTTATTGCCGAATTTACGACTGTCGACTGCACCATTAACGGTTAAATCAGTAGTGCCACTCCAGACGAAATCCATTTCTAGATTTTTAATTTGCGGGAACACGGTATGAATTCGATGCTCTAGATAATTTAAAGTTTTCTCTGGCCCCCAGCATGTGCCAGTACCTTGCCCACCAAATAATAAGCGGTTGTTAAACACAGGGCGGTAGTAATCAATCTGGAACTGAGTGTCATAAACCGGATGTCCAAATGGCAGAAGCTCTTTGGTGTCAAACTCTAAAGGAGCGGTGGTCGCGACATAGGTATAAAATGGAATAGTGGTATTGTTCTGTTCAGATAAAAGTTTAAACGAGGCATGGTGTACTGCCAGAACTACAGATTTTTTAGCTTTTACGACAGCATTTACTGTTTGAACATAAATACCATCTGCCTTTTCTTCTATTGAAATAACTTCTGTTTGTTCATAAACAGTACCGCCATTTTGGCAAAAGCCATAAATTAAACCACGGTTTAGAGCCAACGGATGAATTTGTCCACCTAACTCATCAATTAAACCACCTGTATAGTAGTCTGACTTAATAAAGTCCATGAGTTCATGTTTACCCACAATACGGGTATGGTCTTCACCTAAGTATTTTCGGGCATCGGCACCTTGGGTTAAGCCAACCAAATGTCCTTCATGAACGGCGGCGGTAATATGGCCGTATTTACGATCAAAGTTGAGTTGGTATTTTTCAGAGATATCATCAATGAGTTGCATGGCTTCCGTAGAAGTAAAATGCCATAGTTTTTTTGCATCTTCATAACTTAATCGGTCAGCCATTTCTTGAGCTTCCCAGCGTGCTAAACCTGGGGTAAGTTGTCCGCCATTTCGCCCTGAAGCTGCACTACCAATACGGTTTTTTTCTAATAAAACGGTATCTACGCCTTGTTCAGCTAAGTGTAGGGCAGTCGATGAACCCAATAAACCACCACCAATAACCACGACATCACATTCAATATCAGCATTTAAACTGTCAAATGTATGCCAATCGGACAGGGAACTTTCATAGTAGTTTGCTGGGTTATTTACCGAAGTGCCATTAACCGTAGTTGAGTCAAATTGCGCGTGTTTTGGATTTAACCAGCTCCATTCTTTACCCACTTGTAAAGACTTACTTGGTTTATATTCCACATCTTTTAAAAGTTGAGGTTTAGAAATAATTTTCATGACGACGTTCCTTAAAAAATTAATAAGCATTACTAATTGCAATACTTTGTTTTTTAATCGTTTTATAAATGAATAAGAGAATGCCTAAAGTTAACCAGAAGCATCCAAAAATCAGTGAAGATGAGTCGAGATTGAGCCATAAACAAATAATGCTAATGACCGATAACAACGGTAAAAATAGGTTTAGAAATTTATTTTTAAAACCTGAACGTTGTTTATCTTTAATATAAAATTTCATAAAAACTGAGAAGTTTACGGCTGTAAAAGCAACGAGCGCACCAAAACTGATCAGACTAACAACTTGAGCTAAATCTAAGAAAATAGCCGACATTGAAATAAGCCCGACAAATAAAACCGAGAAAAATGGTGTCCCTAAAGAGCTATGGATGGTTCCAAAATACTTTTTAGGAAAAATATTGTCGGACCCCATTATATACAGTAAACGCGAAGCACTGGCATGTGAGGCAAGGCCTGAGGCGACTGTGTTCATAATTTGGCCGCATAAGAATATGGACTGAAACAAAGCACCACCCACATAAAGCACAATTTCTGGTAATGCTTCTGAAGGATGATGAAAACGGACATTGTTTGGAAAATAAAGTTGAATAAACCAAGCAGCTGTGAAGAAAAGAAGCCCACCCGCAAGTGTGGTTAACATGACTGCTCGGGGAATATTCTTGGTGGGCTGTTTGGTTTCATTTGAAAGAGTAGTAACTGCATCAAAACCTAAAAATGAAAAACATAAAACCGAAGCACCAGCAACAAGCGGTAATAGCGATTGTTGACCATGCCATAGTGGAGCCAGAGTAAGCACATGCTCATAACCTTGGGTCGAACCAATACCTCTAACCACTAAATATACAAAAATGACCATGAGGATAATCGGAGCAAACACAAATACGAGACTTAAGTTGGCAAGTAACCGAATACGGAAACAGTTGACTAAAGTCACAAGGCCCGCCGATACCAGCACCCAAAACCAATAAGGCATACTCGGAATGAGTGCGGTGAGATAAATTGCAGCCAGTAACACATTAATAAGCGGTAATAACAGATAGTCGAGTAGAGAGCACCAGCCAACGAAAAATCCACTTCTAGGCCCTAAACTTTCTGCAGTATAACTATAGGCCGAACCTGATCTTTCTGAATTTTGACTAAACCTCGCATAGCTCCAAGCAGTAAGCAGCATCGCGCCTAAAGCAAGTAAATATGCGAGGGGAACATGACCATTGGTAATTCCGGAAACAATACCGAAAGTATCGAAAACCGTCATGGGGGTCATATAGGCAATACCAATAATTGTGACTTGCCATAGTGATAATTTTTTTAAGGAAGACGCTTTATTTTCCATGTCTTTTCAACCTCAAATTTCGTTGTTTTTGCTTTTCATCCAGAAAGGCGATGCTATTTTTAGGCCAAAACTTCCCCTAGACCTGAATAAACAAGTCTATTTGAAGAAAGTTTGAACAACAGCTAAGGGCTTAAAGTGCTATATCACCTTGATGGCACACTAAAGCGAGAATAAAAGGCCAATATTCTTTGCTTTTTAGATGACAACCAGCTGGAAAGACTGACATGGTTGCGAGAAAAACTGTTGATCAGTCTTTTCTTTAAATAATGTCCCGGTTCTGATGCTAATGTCATTTGAAGTAATGACCCGAGATGAATCATTCATAATGACAGTCTTTTGCTTAATATTTTTGAGTTTGGGCATAAGCAGTTTTTCGAGAGCCGAAACTAAAATATCGGTCGCAATGACGCCAATAAAGTGGTCATGAATCATGACAGGGTGGGCAATGGTAATGGTGTAGGCACCATTACAGATATAATCAACATAAGGTCCATGTATGCATGGACTTTTATTTTGTGCAGGTTTATGGAACCACTCAAATGAGCGGAAATCTAAAAAGCGCTGCGCATTTTGATAGTTTTCAAGTTTTGCTTGTTGTAATTGATCTTCTTTTTTATACCACCATTCGAGTGTCCAGTAGTCTTGTTCCTCTTGAGTTGCCGGACTATAACTCGCAAAACCAGTTCCTTGACTATAATGGCTTTGATTAAGTGCTTTTTTAATTTCCTTTTGCAAAGCAGAGCGTTCTGAAGTTGAAAGCTTAATATCTGCATTTTTTTCAGATGCATGCTTTGACAAAATCTTGCTCGCCTTAGTTGCGAGTTTTTCTGTAATAGAGGTTGTTTCGTCAACCACCGTCTTTAACAAATTTTGTAGCTCTTCTATATCTAACTGTTGGGTCATTCCTATAACTCCTAAAATTCCATATTTCTAACTTGATTATTGATAAGCCATCATATTTATTATTTTTATTCACTCGATAACTTATACCGAAGCATTTGGTCAGTGAGCATTGAAACTATTTTTCGGGCTTGAATCACAGCTTCATTTTCATTGTTTTCCTTAAAAGACGACAAAAGATGGTGATATTGTTTTACAACCTCACGGTGAAAATCATCATCTTGATAAAGTACGGCGATAAGCGGAGCCCATTCAGCCTGAATCGTGAGTTCCTGATTTGCCAGCCTTGCAGATTGGGCAAATGAGGTAAGCGTAAGCAAACAACGTAAATCAAGCTGTGCACGTGTATCTGCTTCAACAGCTTGTTCAAATTGTTCAATTAACTCTTTTATTTTATTAAGTTCATATTCAGTGGTTCTTTGAGCGGCCAGATAGGCACTATGACTTAAAATTGCACTGTGAAACTCGCCTAAATCGGCAAGATACTCATTTGAAGCTTGGCGCAAAGGATGTTGATTTAAAAGTAAATCAGAAGGTAGCTCACAAACAAAACTTCCACCATTTCTGCCGCGACGTGTATCAATTAAACCCTTTACACGTAAAGTATTTAATGCTTCGCGAACAGTGATTGGCGAAACTCCCATTAAGCGTGCTAAGTCTGCTTCATTAGGAAGTTGTTCATTGCTTTTGAGCAAACCAGAGATAATTGCATTTTCCAAGCGTTCTACAACTTGTTCCGAACGAGTTGCTTGAGCAATAGGTGCAAAAATTATCGTATATGCTGACATGGCGAATTCTCTAAAAGCTAAGTCAAAAGACTTAGCTTAATGAAGCGGATAAATAGTTATTAAAACACGCCATAACCATGGACAGCCTGTTCATCTTCAGGCACAGCCGGTATTGCATCCCAAAGTTCAACAATTTTGCCATTATCTACACGCCATAATTCAAAATATGCATGTCGGTTACCAGCAATACTGCCTTCGGAATGTGTCAATACAAATTGACCATCAGTAATGGAGCGATGCGTTTTTGAGTATACCAAACCTTGTCCTTCATTACGGATATTGTTCAAAAAATCAATGACTGCTTTAACGCCATCACCAATATCTGGACTATGTTGAATGAACTGGTCGCCGTCGGTATATTCTTTAAAGGCATCATAATTGCCATCAATTAATGACTTCTTAAAGAAAGACGTCACAATCTCGCGGTTTTTCTCTGGGTCATGGTGAGTTACGATTTCAGTTGGACCATCTAGTTGAGTTCTACCGCTTACATTTGGCGCAGCTTCTGCCACAAGACCATCCCAATGCTCGACAATTTTGCCGTCTTTTACTCGGTAAATATCAAAACCAACCAATGGGTTTTCATCTAAGCCCTGAAAGCGGCCATGAATTGCAACCAAGTCACCATCTGCAAGTACACGTACAGCTTCGTGTTGCATATCTGGGCAGTCTTCTACCAGTTGACGTAAACCTGAAATACCATTTGCAACGAGTGGTGAGTGCTCTATAAAGTCTTCAGAAAAATAACGGTCTAGAGCAGTGGTGTCATGCAAATTAAATAACTCGTGGTGTGCTTTAGTCACCAAGTCTTTCATTTCTTGCTTATTCATTTTGATCTCCTTTCAAAACGCATTGTTATTATTCGTTTGAACTCATCACATGTTTAACACGGGTATATTCTTCAAAACCGTAGCCAGATAAATCTTTACCATATCCTGATTTTTTGAAGCCGCCGTGTGGCATTTCCGCGGTTAAAGGAATATGGGTATTAATCCAAACTGTACCGAAATCAAGTTCACGTGACAGGCGAGTTGCGCGAGCATGGTCTTTGGTCCAAACACTTGAAGCTAGGCCATATTCAACATCGTTGGCTTTTTCAATGGCATCATTTTCATCGGTAAATTTCTGAACGGTAATCACTGGTCCAAAAATTTCATTTTGAATAGCATCGTCGTGTTGTTTTAAACCACTAATAACAGTCGGTTCAAAATAGAAACCTGAGCGGTCTGCCTGTTTTCCGCCTGTTTCAACTTTGGCGTGAGCAGGTAAGTTGTCGATAAACGCTTTAACATTCTTTAATTGATTGGCATTGTTAAGTGGACCATAAAGCGCGTCTTGATCATCTGGATCGCCAAAACGTGTATTTTTTGCAGCTTCAACAAGTTTAGCTAAAAACTCGTCATGAACAGATTCAGCCACAATCACACGTGTTGCAGCAGTACAGTCTTGACCTGCGTTGAAATAGCCTGTTAAAGCAATCATTTCTACGGCTTTATCAAGATCTGCATCTTCAAAAACCAGTACAGGTGCTTTACCACCAAGTTCAAGATGAGCTTTTGCTAAATTTGCCGCAGCAGAAGCAGCAACTTGTAATCCGGCGCGAACTGAACCTGTAATAGAAACGAGAGCAGGAGTTTTATGTGATACCACTTTTGAACCAACTTGCGCTTGGCCTAACACCACGTTAAATGCACCTTTCGGAAAAAATGGTGCAGCAATTTCTGCAAGTAAAAGGGTACTTTCAGGTGTTGTGTCACTTGGTTTTAATACGACAGTATTACCCGCTGCTAAAGCAGGAGCAATTTTCCAAATTGCCATCATGAGTGGATAGTTCCAAGGTGTAACTTGGCCGACCACGCCGACTGGTTCGCGGCGAATAGAAGAAGTTAAACCTTCTAAATATTCACCAGTTGCTGTGCCATTGAGTAAGCGGGCAGCACCTGCAAAGAAACGAACTTGATCTGCCGATGCACCAACTTCTTCAGATGCAATTAAATGTTTTAACTGACCTGTATTGCGGCTTTGCGCTTCAATCAAACGGTCAGCATTTGCTTCAATAGCATCTGCCAAATTCAGTAATGCTTTTTGACGAGTCGAAGGTGTACTACGTCCCCAAATTTTAAATGCTTCTTTTGCAGCAGCATAAGCTGCATCAACTTCTGCCTCGGTCGCATTCGGCGATTGTGCATAGACTTCACCAGTGACTGGGCTTACCAAATCGAAGAAATCATTTCCTTTGCTAGCAACATATTCGCCGTTAATGAAGTGTTGTAGTTGAGTTTTAGCCATTTTTTATACCTTGTCCTTAGGTTTTAACATATAACATATAATACTATATGTATTATGTTTTAAATTTTCTGTCAAATGCTTTGATGAGGGGATTAAGTAGAAAAAGGGTGAGTTCAACTGAGAAGGTGTTTTAAGTTTTTGATTTTGATTATTTAAAAATTTATTGAGGATTATTAGAATAGATTCATCGTTGGAATGGTGTTTTTAGATTTAATGAGCGGCCATAGAGAATTTTTTGAATGAAAGGGAAATGGATGAGCTCAGCCGTAAGTTGGCTCACCCCATGTTTAATTTGAGATTTAACGTGATGATTAGGTCTTATGGCTCGCCAGCAAAATACTAGTTTCACTATTGTAAATACCTGAAATATTTCGAATTCTCTCTAATACTTTATCGAAGTTTTCTAAGGTGTCGGAGCGTAGCTCGACCAAAATATCCCATTTACCATTAGTTTTATGCAGACATTCAACCGCGCTTTCTAGACGTAGTTCTTTAATCACAGACTGTGCTTTAGTACCTTCGACCATAATGCTCATCCATGCGCGGATGACATTGCGTTCAGCATTTGGTTTAAAACGAACCGTATATCCGGTAATGATGCCGGAAGACTCGAGATATTCCATTCTCTTTTTAACCGTTGCTCTTGAAACATGAACTTTTTCGGCTATCTCGGTTACAGACATCCGTGCGTTATCTTTAAGTAAACCTAAAATAATTTGATCAATATTGTCCATAATGTCATTGTCAATTATCAGATTGATAAAAAATAATTCATTTTTTACTAAATTACAAATTTTGTGAGTCATTTTGATTTTTAATAATAGCCCCATCGATAATCCTAATAATCTTAATTTGATGGGCAAGCCACAATGAATAATTTTGCAGTTTCCAGAAATGACTTTAACGAATGGATGGTTCCAGTATTTGCACCGGCAAATTTCATTCCGGTACGTGGTGAAGATTCACGTATCTGGGATCAAGAAAATAAAGAATATATCGATTTTGCAGGCGGGATTGCAGTAAATGCATTAGGTCATGCGCATCCAGTGGCAGTCAATGCGTTAACAGAACAAGCAAAAAAACTTTGGCATGTCGGCAATGGTTATACCAATGAACCCGTACTGCGTCTTGCTAAACAACTCACTGAAAATACATTTGCTGACAAAGTATTCTTCTGTAACTCAGGTGCAGAAGCAAATGAAGCAGCATTAAAGCTTGCTCGTAAAGTTGGACTCGACAGCGGTGTTGCGGGTAAAAGCGGTATTGTGGCATTTAACAACGCGTTCCACGGTCGTACTTTATTTACCGTTTCGGCTGGTGGTCAGCCAAAATATTCACAAGACTTTGCACCACTTCCAAACGGCATTAGCCATGTTGCCTATAATGATTTAGAAGCGGCTAAAGCAGTTATTAATGAGCAAACCTGTGCAGTAATTGTAGAGCCTGTACAAGGTGAGGGTGGGGTAATTCCTGCTGATATCGAATTTTTAAAAGGTTTACGGGAACTGTGTGATCAGTTTGGTGCCTTACTTATTTTTGATGAAGTGCAAACAGGTGTCGGTCGTACAGGTTCACTTTATGCTTACATGAACTACGGTGTTACACCGGATGTGCTTACTACTGCAAAAGCATTGGGCGGTGGTTTCCCTGTCGGTGCAATGTTAACAACTGATAAATTTGCGCCGCATTTTTCAGTGGGTACACACGGTACGACTTATGGCGGTAACCCGCTGGCAAGTGCAGTTGCAGGTGCTGTATTCGAATTTATTAATACACCAGAAGTACTTGAAGGCGTTAAAGAGCGTCATGATTACTATAAAAATGCTTTAAATCAATTAAATGAAAAATATGAAGTCTTTAAAACAATACGTGGCGAAGGTTTACTTCTTGGTTGTGTTTTAAAAGATAAATTTGCAGGTAAAGCAAAAGATATTAATAACCTTGCGGGTGAGGAAGGTTTATTAAGTCTGATTGCTGGTCCAAACGTTGTACGTTTTACACCATCGTTAATTATTCCTTTTGCTGACATTGATGAAGGTCTAAAACGTTTTGAACGTGCAATTGCTCGCTTTGTAGAAATTCAAAAGGATGAACAAGCAGCATGATGATTATTCGCTACATTGAACCTAAGGATGTTAATGATCTTTACCTTTTGGCTCAAAAAGCGGGTTTTGGTTTGACATCTTTGCAGCCAAATATGGAAAAATTGGCTGCACGCATTGAACGGGCTTGTAAAACAGTAGCAGGTGAATTACCAAAAGCTGATCAGGTTTATTTATTTGTTTTAGAAGATACCGAGCTCAATAAAGTGGTAGGTGTTTGCGGTATTGAAGTTGCGCTTGGTTTAAAAGAGCCTTGGTACAATTTCCATGTGGGCACCCAAGTGCATGCCTCGGAACCTTTAAGTGTCTATAACGCTTTACCAACTTTGTATTTGAGTAATGACCACACGAACTGTAGCGAGCTTTGTACGTTATTTTTAGATCCAGACTACCGTTTAAATAAAAATGGTAAATTTTTATCTAAAGTACGATTCTTGTTCTTGTCTGCATTTCGTCAATATTTCGAAGAAACCATTGTTGCCGAAATGCGTGGTTATTCCGATGCAAATGGGCAATCACCATTTTGGAATGCGGTAGGCCATAAATTTTTTAATATTGAATTTACCAAAGCGGACTATTTAAGCGGAATAGGGCAAAAGGCTTTTATTGCCGAGCTGATGCCGAGACATCCGCTCTATGTCGATATGTTGCCAGACGATGCTAAAGCGGCAATTGGTATGGTTCATCCAAATACTCGACCAGCCTACAACCTCTTACTGGAAGAAGGGCTGCGTTATAAAGGTTATATAGATATTTTTGACGGTGGCGCGACGCTACAGGCAGATATTGAAAATTTACGCGCTATTAAAGAAAGTCAGATTTTAGCAGTCAAAGTTGTAGACTCTACTCGTCTAAATTTAGGCGATGAGCCTTATATTGTTGCTAATGACGATTATGAAAACTATCGGGCAATTGTGGTGTATAGCTCACCTTATCAGGAACAACTACAGCTAAGCGCCGAACAGGCTCAAGAACTGAACGTTGAAAATGGAGCATTAGTCCGCGTCTTGAGTATTAATGTTAAACAGGTTTCAAAACCAAAAGCAGCAAATAGATCGGAAAATACCCAGTATTTGCAAATGGTGGTTAATTAGGCAGTGAGTTTTCATAACTCACCAAATTTCATGTGGAATACTATATTATCCCTGAGTCAAAAAATTGATATGGATATACATCATCTTAATAGAATGAAAGGGACTTATAGGTTCATTTTTATCGATTAAGATGATGAGGCATAACGGGATAATTCTATGGTTAATATTTTATTGTTTTAAATAACTATTTTAAGATTTAAAAATGGAATTTACTAAATTATAAGTGGTTTTAATAATATTTGTAGGATGATTTATTCGGTTCAAGCGAAACTCATAACTCATATTATTAAAACATATTTATAACGGTTGCTATAAATTGGAGTTAATATTACATGAGTAATAATAAAGGAAAGCAGTTCCTGGAAGGAGACCTCCTTGGCAGTCAACATATGACTGGTCAAGAAGAGGAAAAATTGCAACGCTCATTGACAAATCGCCATATTCAAATGATTGCGATTGGCGGTGCAATTGGTACCGGATTATTTATGGGTTCTGGGAAAACATTAAGTGTTTCCGGTACTTCAATTATTTTAACCTATTTAATTATTGGCTTTTTCTTTTTCTTCGTGATGCGAGCAATGGGTGAGTTATTGCTTGCAAATACGAACTTTAAAACATTTGCCGATTTCGCAACCGCTTATTTAGGTCCATGGGCAGGTTTTTTTCTCGGTTGGTCTTATTGGTGTAACTGGATTATTACAGCGATTGCCGATGTAATTGTGATCGGGGGGTACATGCAGTTTTGGTATCCTGATTTACCCGTTTGGATTCCTGCATTTACTTCATTAGCCATATTAACCATACTCAACTTTGTGGCCGTTCGTTTGTTTGGTGAACTGGAGTTTTGGTTCTCACTCATCAAAATTACCGCAATTATTTTATTTATTTTGGCGGGTATTTACTTAATTGGTACCGGATTTACCTCTCCAAATGGGGTCAAGGCTTCGGTGAGCCATTTATTTGAAACAGAGTCGATGTTTCCATATGGTGTAACAGGTTTCTTGGCGGGCTTCCAAATTGCTATTTTTGCATTTGTAGGTATTGAGCTGGTAGGTACAACTGCCGCAGAAACAAAAGACCCGCATACTTCACTTCCAAAAGCCATCAACTCTATTCCTTTACGTATTTTATTATTCTATGTTGGTGCACTAGTTTGTATTATTGCAGTTACATCTTGGGCAAAAGTTTCACCGGAAAAAAGTCCCTTTGTAGAAATGTTCACTCTAGTTGGTTTACCTATTGCAGCCGGTTTAATTAACTTTGTTGTTGCGACTTCCGCTTTATCTTCTGCAAACAGTGGAATCTTTGCGACCAGTCGTATGTTATACGGTTTAGCATTAGACAACGATGCACCTAAAAGCTTTAGTAAGCTGTCAAAAAGAAAAGTTCCAATTCGTGGACTCGTGTTTTCAATGGCGTGCGTAACAGTGGGAACCTCGATTTTATTTATTGTTCCAAATGTCATGACGGCATTTACGATTATTTCAGCGCTCACTTCAATTTTATGTATTTTTACATTTATGCTGATTGTGATGTCATATATTTATTATCGTAAGAAAAGTCCAGAATTACATATTCAATCAAAATATAAAATGCCTGGTGGTTTATTTATGGCATGGATGACTATGTTGTTTTTAGTATTTACTATTGTCATTTTAGCTTTAGATCACGACACTTTAATTGCACTTGAATGCTCACCAATCTGGTTTATTGGTTTATTTATTGCCTATAAATATAAAAAGAAAAAGATGTTGCAGCTTGATATTTTAAAAGCACAAAAGGCTGATTATATTTAAACAAAGTGTAGTGATTTTATTTGTTTAAAAAATAATAAAAAGCCTCATTACGAGGCTTTTTTTATAATCTATTATTTAATATTTGGATCGCCTTTTTTCAAGAAAAAGCGAATTGCCAGTTTTTGCAAGAATGTTCCATAAGGAGGGTGGAAAAGCTGGGTCGGGAAAAATCGATGACGGATAAATACAGTTTTTGCATGTGAAAGTTCACGGAAACCTTCTTCACCATGATATGACCCCATACCTGAGTTGCCGATACCCCCAAAAGGAGCGTCATGGTTAACTACATGCCAACCCCAGTCATTGATGGTCACACCACCTGAATGAGTTTCACGTAAAATTCGGTCGCGTTCTACTGAACTATGTGTAAAGCAATAAAGTGCTAAAGGTCGTTCGTCCGATTTCACATAGGTAATTGCATCATCTAAAGAATCATATGCAACCACAGGTAAAATAGGGCCAAAAAGTTCTTCTTTCATAATGCGCATGTCTGGCGTGCAGTTCAGCACAATCTGTACAGGCATCCTACGGCCTTGTTGATCAAAACTATAAGTGTCGCAAGGAATAATGCGTGCACCTTTTTCTTGTGCATCGGTCAAAATATCTTGAATACGTTTTAAATGACGGTCATTGACAATCGATGTGTAATTTTCATTGTTTGTGATGTTTTGACCAAACATTTTTATAAAGCTTGATTTTGCAGCTTCAACAAATTCATCAATACTTTCTTTGGGAACCAATGCATAGTCAGGTGCTACACAGATTTGACCGCTATTGGTTGCTTTACCATGGGTAATACGTTTTGCAGCATCAGCGAGCGGGTAATTGCGGCTTACAATTGCTGGTGATTTACCACCTAACTCAAGCGTAACAGGCGTTAGATTTTCAGCAGCAGCTCGCATGACGACTTTGCCAATGGCAGGAGAGCCAGTAAAGACAATGTGATTAAATGGCAAAGTGGTAAATCTAGCAGGATTTGTAATTTCTTCACCAAAAACCGCCACTTCATCTTCATTGAAAACTTCGGCAAGCATGCGTCGTAGCATGGCATTGGTATTGGGGGTAATTTCAGGGAGTTTGATCATGACTCGGTTGCCGGCAGCTAACGCGGCAATGAGTGGGCCAAGTGCTAAATAAACCGGGAAGTTCCAAGGCACAATCACACCAACTACACCTTTAGGTTGGTATTGCACACTTAAACGGTTTGATAAAAATAAAAGCTCGGTACGGCGTTTACTTGGACGCATCCAGCGACGTAAATGATGAATCGCATGATCGGCTTCCAACACAGAGCCAAGTAAATCGAGTAATTTAGATTCATCGAGTGATCTTGAGCTAAAGTCAGCATTAATCGCGGTAGCTAAAGCATCTTGATAACGAATAATTTGTTTTTTGAGTTGATACAGTTTTGTGCGGCGTGACTCAAGGCTTGGGTAGGGATCTGCCTCAAAATTGGCACGTTGTTTGGAAAAAATAAGTTCCATATGTTCAGTGGCAGAGCCGTTATATTCTTTTAAGGTGGACTGTTCCATTATTATTCCTTCCATACTTTTGCTTATCATACTTTATGCTTGAAGCGTTGTATGGTCGATGTTAAATTGAGACAACAAGAGGTAGTTTAGTGCCATTATGCACGTCACTCTAAGGATGGTGTGAGTTAAATGCCTAAAAAGCTTTATAAAAGTGCAAATGCTATTATCGAAGGAAACTATGATAATACATCCTTAGGCTCGAATACATATTTGCTGGGTTTGACCAGTTTATTTGATGAAATGGGCCTGCAAGGTCATTCAATAGTAGAAGTTCTGTCGGGCACAAATATTTTGCCAGAAGCTATAAATCAGCCTTCTTTATATATTTCTCAAGTCCAAAAAATTCAGCTATTTCAAAATATTCAAAAGCTATCAAATGATCCACTTATTGGTCTGCGCGCAGGGCAAAAGCAGCGACTGTCAGATTTTGGGGTGTATGGCTACGCACTATATTCTTCGCGTAATTTTAGACAAGCGGTAGAGCTTGGCATTCGACACATTAAGCTTGCAGGGCCTATTTTAAAGAAGTCTTTTTATATTCGAGATGACGTTGCCATTTTTGAAGGGCAGGACATTATTGCACTGGGTAAGCTTCTGCCTTTGGTGTGCGAGTTTTGGTTTAGCTCCATGCAAACCTTAATTGAACGGGTGCTTGAAGGACCGTTTCAAGCGAAGAAGCTTTTGTTGCCCTATCCAGCGCCTGACTATGCAGAAGAATATGAAAAAGTTTTTCATTGTCCCGTTCAGTTTAATGCTGGGGTCATGCAATGGCACTTTGATTTAAAATGGCTCGATGTACCTTGCCCAAATGCTAACCCGATTACTGCTGATATGTGTAAGTCGTTTTGTGAGCGGATGCTAGGCGCTGCTGAACTTGAAGAGCCTGAGTTGGTGAAAACGATTCGTTTAATATTATTGGATGGAACGGGGCTTTTTCCGTCGGCTCAAGAAATGGCTGAATGCTTACATATTTCAAAGCGTACTTTACACCGGCGCTTGGCAGGTTTTGATTTAACCTATCAAGAATTATTAGATGAGACTCGGCGCCGTCTTGCGGACGAATATTTGCGAGAGACAACTTTAACCATAGACGAAATTGCTGAGAGAATTGGCTTTTCAGATACTTCTAATTTTAGAAAAGCCTACCGTCACTGGACAGGCATTTCACCAAATGAGTATCGTGAGAAATTAGTTTTATAAATAGTGATGGGTTGAATTGTATGGATGAAAAAGATGGTGATTTAAGTTTTGAAAGTTTTAAAAATATAAATAAGCCAAACTTCTTTGGTGATATTGAATATATTTACTCAATTTTTAAAATTAAAGAGCTACCCGTAGATTTACTTTTTAAGATTCTAAATTTAGTTTTTCCTGATTTCCTTATAATTGAAAATCATATTTTTTTAGCGAGTGAGTTTGATCAAGTCAAATTTGATAATTTGCGAAAGATGGAAGAGATAAATAGAACTCAGTTTTGGATGAATCTCATAGAATTGACCAGCCTACATGACGAGATGATAGCGGAGCAGGCTTTATTAATCGCGCAAAAAATCGTTGATTCGTGGAATGCAAAAATTAAATATGAGGGATTAAATGCACATGGCAGAGCTAGAGTTTTTGAAGAGGTTGAATATGAGGAAATATTTATAACAATTGATTAGTTTTCAATTGTTATAAAACTAATATTAGAAGGAGTTATATCTAAACCTTAAATAGAGAAAGTAACTTTTTCTGCAAAAATGGATTGCAGAGCAAAATGGCAAATAAAATAATAAATATACCGATAATGCTAAACAGATCCGGTAATTCATGCCAAAAAACAAATCCCCATATTCCTGCAAAAATAATAGCAATGTAGTTCATTGGGCCAATTTGTCCTGCCGGGGCTAGGCTGTAGGCATAAGACATAAACAGTTGGCTAATGTTTGCTAAAAGTCCTGCGGCAATGAGCAGGGCTAGTTCATGCCAAGTGAAAATACGCCAATGCCAGAACATTGGAATAGAGGAAATTAAACTACCAAAAATACAGAAGTAAAAAACAATACGCTCAGGCGGCTCTGTACTGGTTAAAGCTCTTACAGTGACAAAGGCCATTGCTGATAAAAAGCAGGCGCCCAAGCCAATAAAAGATAATGCGTTAAATAGACCTTTATCGGGTTTAGCGACAAATAAAACCCCAATGAGACCAATCACAGCGGCAAAAATCATTGATTTTGTAATTTTTTCTTTTAAGAAAAGCCATGCAATCAGTGGAATAAAGATAGGAGATGAATAACTAAAAACCATAGCGTTTGATAGTTTTAAGTTCGCAATCGCATAGAAAAAGCCATACATGGCGGCTAACCCAACTAGACTTCGCCACGTGTGCATCCAGAGTTTATCGGTTTTAATAAAATCTAGACCCTGTTTAAAGAGCATCGGAATAAAAATAAATAAGCCGACTGCATTTCTAAAAAACACGACGGTCGCGTTGTCTACCGTTTGCGAAGCAAAACGAATGCACACTCCCATAATGGAAAATAATAATGCCGATGTCATAAGACAAAGCAGTGCTTTTCCAAGTTGTGTAGAGGGGAGATTTGGAGCAGTCTGATTTTGCATATCGAAATGAGTTTTTGGTTTTCGGTATTATCTTAGCAGTGATGCAGGCATTGGATGAAATATCATTTGATAATGATTCAATAGTGATACTTATTAGAATAAAAAAAGAGAGCCTAGGTCAGCTCTCTTTTAATTTTTAGGGTGCTATTTACAGCTAAAGTTTTCAGCTTTTTCGCTATCACCTTGACCGTTGTAACGAGCAATCAGTGGGTAAGGGCAAAGTGGACGAGTGCGGTCTGGCGCCCAATTTTGTGGAAGCTCAGTATTAATTTGACCACTTGGGTTACCTGCACCGCGTGCGGTTGCAATGATTTTGTCAGGTGCTTGCCCGTATTCTACCCAGTTAACTAAAGCAGTCAATGCATCAAATTGATCGGTCGCAATGCCATCACGGGTATGGTTCATGCCCGGAACTCTAAAGAAACGCGCAAATTCAGGCGCTGTACCTTTCGCATCACTTTTATAGTGTTGTAGCAGTTGATCGTACCAATTTTGGGTGTCATCTACAGAGAAAACGCCATCTGCTGTGCCTTGTACCACAATCATTTTTCCACCGTGATTACGGAGTTTGTCTAGATTAAGTTCGTCAGGTGGCATCATGAATGACATCGAACTTTCGGTATACACATCATTGGTTGCCGAGAGTTTTGGATAGTCGGTATCGAAGTTAAAATTAAAGGCAAATTGTCTAGAGTTTTGAGTCACAGTTGGGTCTGGTGGAACCTGAAAAAGAATGCCAACAGCAACGGGGTCACGTGCTGTTCCCACTGAAGATTCAAATTTCCAGCTTGCCCAGTTACTACCGACTAAACCGGGGTCGAAAGGCTGGGTTGCATAGAGCGCTTGTCCAGCAGAGTTTACTGGGCCGCGGTAAATGTTGGCTAATACATCAATTTGTTCAGTGCTTAGGCAGGTGCCATCTCTTGTGCTTGAGCAAACAGGTACATCTTTGTGAATATCAAAAGCTGTACGGCAAGCCTCAACGTCTTGAACCAGTCCATCTGCAATACCGTCTAAAGCATCGCATCGATCTAAAATCGCTTTTGCTAAAACTTTACGTTCTGAAAGGGTCAGGGCGGTACTTAAGTCATTTTCATCTGTTGCGACACGACGAAGCTGTTGTGCGGTGTAGAGTTGGGCTGCAGCTGCACGAGGTAGGTGAAAACCTGGTGTGCTTGCTAAAATGCCATCATATTGGTCACCCAAACGAGTTGCTGCAATCATGGCATGACGCCCGCCGTTCGATGTACCACCTGCATAGGAGCGGTCTGGCAATTTACCATATGCGGCTTTAATTAGGTTTTTTGCCATAGGCGTGAGTTTGGTAATTGCACCATAGCCGTAGTTAATTCTAGCTTGAGGGTCTAAACCAAACATTGGATTTTGTGAAGCATTATGTCCGGCATTAGAGGAAATAACAGCAAAACCATCATGCAGGGCATTGGTCAGTGGACCACCGCTGCCGACCTGACCTGTTGCAGGCACTAAGTTGCCATCGGTTCCGCCATTGCCTTGATAGAGAAAACGGCCGTTCCAGTCTATTGGTAAGCGCATTTCAAAACCAATTTGATAAGTTTGTCCATCAACAGGGCTTACCCGTTGATCCATATATCCTTTGACCAAACAATGTGCGCCAATCGGTTTGTTGGCGACAGACAATGTGCCTGCTTCTTGAAGGGTAGCTGAGCTAATAACGGTATTGTTGTACTGAAATCCGAGTAAGTCTGAACAGCTTCCTGTCATTTTTACGCCAACAGCAGGAGACAACTGCGGTGGCTTGTTTGTAGAAGGAGCCGATGTGTCATCATTATCACTTCCACAGCCTGCCAAAGCGCCAAGCATGGCAAGCACTAAAGCGGAGTGGGTCAAAATTCGCTTATTGTTGGTGTAATTCATTTATTCAAATCCTTTTTGAATGAATGGTCGTAATTAATCTAAAACCAGAAAATTAGCTGTGCTTCGAGCAATCATTTTGTTGTTTTGCCAAGCTTCACTTTCGAGATTCAGTACGGTTTTGCCTTGTTTAATGAATCGGCATTTTGTAATGACTTCGCCCACAGCACAGGGCCTTAAAAAATCCATTGTTAAGTTGATGGTGGTGGCGGGTTTATGGTCATTGACGAGAAATGCAAAAAGTCCCATCACGTCGTCAAGCATGGCGCAGATCATGCCGCCTTCAACCGTGCCGCGTGGATTGGTAAAGCTTTCTAGCGCTGTGTAGTGGATGTTAAGTTCAGTATTTTCTTCATTCCAATGGATATTGTGTCCACCCAAATGGTGATGAATGGGCGGTAAGTGTTCTAAAGTTTTTTGATCCATAATGAAGGCTCCATGCTGAATTATTTATTTCCCGAAAATAAAAAGAGGTTCTATGTGTAACAGAACCTCCTGTTTTGAATTATTTAAATTTCCATGTGTAGTCGATGTTGAGACGGGTTTCGTTTACAGGTTTGATATTGGCTGTAGAGAGCATATTGTTGTCATATATGGCATAGCGTGCGCGTAATCCTAGATTTTTTAACCAGCCACTTTGAACGGTGTAGCCTAAATCAAAGTCTGTTTCTCGCTCTTTTAGATTAGTTCCGCCTAAGTTAGGTGCATAAATATTGTGACCTGTGGTGTAACGGGTCATAAAACGTAAACCCGGTACAAAATCTTTAAAGTCATATTCATAACGGAAGCTATAGGCCTTTTCTTTTGGGTTTAAAAACTCGCCCGGCCATGTATCAATAAGGAGTCCAGTTTCACCACCAGTCAAATACGGGAAAGCGGTATCGCCGTGATGTTGGAAAGTTCCAAAAATAAACTTATGGTTTTGATGTTTGAGTTCGAAATGCGCATGGTAAAGGTCATTATCGACTAAGCCTGCTTTTGCTTGTCCGTCGTCTCGGCTGCGGTAGTAGCGTAATTGTGAACTCAGATTGGACGTATCATTAATTTTATATTGGTGTAATGCACCGACCATAGTTTGGTTATAAAGATTATCAACATCCATGTAAAAAGCGGTGAGTTTTAGTGCAGGATTAAACTGATAGTTTCCACCTAAGTAATAAAGCCCATCAGTTTCAGCACTTTTAAATCGTCCATTTACGCCTGAAATTTTAATTTTTTCATAGTTGGTCGAATCACGATGATTCACTTTATCGAGGTAAGCTGCCTGTAAATCAAAATCTTTAATATCTTTACTGGTGAGTGAAATTCCTCGATAGGTTTGAGGAAGCAAACGAGCAGGTGAAGCCACTAAAACAGGGTTCATTGGCATTAATGTACCGATGCGTAGCTCGGTCTGGCTCATTTTAGCTTTTGCTGTGACGCCAATTTCTCCATAAGAGTCAGCAGGCTCATTGGTACGCGTGTCTCTAGGTAAGTTTCCTGTACCTGCGTATTTTGCGCTGGCATCCAGTTTAAAGCCTGCCGTTGCAAGTACATCCAGCCCAAAACCAACGGTTCCTTCGGTATAGCCTGAATTGGCTTTAAGAATAAACCCTTGTGTCCAGTCCTTGGCAGCAGGGTAAGCGGATTGCTCTTGGTAGTCGCGGTCAAAATAGAAATTTCGTGTGGTGAGTTCTACTGAACTATTATCAATAAAACTGCCAGCCCAGACCGAGCCTGAGAGCATAAGGGTAGAGTACATCCATAATTTCGACATAGCATTTCTTCCTGAAATAACATTTTTTGTTTTCAACAAGGCATAGTTGTTGTGTCTGTCTTATTCGGTTTTTAAATCGAATTATTTTCCGAGCAGTTCTCGGGCCACGATTTCTTTCATAATTTCATTGGTTCCCCCATAAATTTTTTGTACCCGTGCATCCACAAAAAAGCGTGAAATCGGGTATTCCTGCATGTAGCCGTAGCCACCGAAAAGCTGAAGTAATTGGTCAATCACTTCACATTGGACATCGGTAATAAAGCATTTCAGTGCGGCAACTTGAGTCACGCTTAACTGGTGTTGTTGATACAGCGTTGCACATTGATCTACAAAGGCTTGGGCGGCTTTTGCTTTGATTTGCGCGTTTGCTAGTACAAATCGCGTGTTTTGCATTTGGCTTAAAGGTTGTCCGAAGGCTTTACGTTCTAATACATAGTCTTTGGTCAGTTCGATGGCGCCTAAAATTGACCCCAAAGCCATCATTGAAATGCTTAAACGCTCACGCGGTAACTCTTGCATTAAATAAGCAAAACCTTGTCCTTCCTCACCCAAACGCTGAGTTGCAGGCACACAAACATCATCAAAAAATAGTTCGGCTGTATCTTGGGCATGGAGTCCGATTTTTTGTAAAGAGCGACCTTTTTTAACGCCGTCTAAAGCAGCATCCACTAATAAAATTGATATGCCTTTTGCTTTGGCTTGCGGACCGGTTTTTGCTACAAGAACAATCAGGTCGGCATGCAAGCCATTTGATATAAATGTTTTTGAACCATTCACACGATATTGGTCATTTTCTAAAATGGCCTGAGTGCGTATAGCCTGTAAGTCTGAACCCGCATTGGCCTCTGTCATGGCAATTGCAGTGACGACTTCACCTGTCACCATTTTGGGTAGCCAATAACGTTTTTGCTCTTCAGATCCAATATTTTGTAGATAAGGAGAGACCAGCTCATTTTGCCCACCAATGGCGACTGCCAAAGACGCAAAGCCAGCTTGAGCAGTTTCTTGAATCAGCATGAGGGAGTAATGAACAGGAGCGCCATAGCCGCCATATTCCTCAGGCACATCGACACACAAAAAACCATTTTCCCCAAGACGAAGCCATAGATCACGTGGGATGAGGCCTTCGTGTTCCCATTGTTCATAATACGGAGCAACCTGTTCTTTTAAGAACCTGCGATAGCTGTTCCGAAATAGTTCAAATTCTGTATCGTGTAGCATGTTGAACCTTTTTTTGGCAAAAGTGAGGCTAAGGCCCAAACCGAAGTTTGAGCTTCCTTTTTTATTTCAATTGCTTATTGTTTTAAGGTGGGCACCCGAATAATTAGTGGGTTATCAGTCTGCTTTTGATAAAGTTCATCAATTAAAGCAGCACGACGCTTGGTAATACTGCTTTGATTGAGGTTGCCTTTATCGGTTACTTCGCCTGCATCGAGTTGAGGTGGCTCGGTCATTAAATAAAGCATTGAGACTGTATTTGAGCTGCCAGTCGCATCTTTATTAAAGGTTGTTAAAAATTGGCGGAACCATTGTTGGACTTTAGGGTGTTGCAGTATCTCTGCTTGAGAATGTTCACCAAGCTTAAGACCTGCATATTGAGCGCAAGCTTCTAATTTTGGAAAAATCAGAAAGCCAACCGCATTTAGGTTTGAACCTGTAATACAAACATCTTGAATCAGTAAATTACCCTGAATCAGTACTTTATTGCGTAGTGTGCCCACATTCACAAAAGTACCCGTATTGAGTTTAAAGTCTTCGGCAATTCGTCCGTCATACATGAGACCTTTAGTTGGATCATTGACATCGACTAAACGAACTGCATCGCCTGTATGGAAAAAGCCTTCATCATCAAAAATAGTGCTCTGCTGGTCTGCCTTTAACCGCCAATAGCCTTTCATGACATGTTTGCCACGAACACAAAACTCAAGTTTGTCACCACATGGCACTAGCTTGATTTCGCATCCCGGAGCAGGGTAACCAATAAAGCCAGCCATTACGCGTGGGCCAGTTGTAAAAGCACAAGAGGGAGCAGTTTCAGTCATACCCAATCCGCTCATGATGCGAATTTTTTCTCCGCAATGTTGCTGAGCAATTTTGTCGAGCCTATTCCAGCCCGCTTCTGAAAGCGCTGCGCCTGCAAAGAATAAAATTTTAACTTTGGCAAAAAAGCGGTCTCTTAATTCTTCATCTTTTTCTAACGCTTCGGTGAGTTCTTCCCAACCTTTTGGCACATTTAAATAAACTGTTGGAGAAATTTCTTTGAGGTTACGAATGGTTTCTTCAAATTTTCCTGCAACGGGTTTGCCATCATCAATGTAAATCGTACCGCCATTATAGAGCGCGATGCCGACATTGTGACTGCCGCCAAAAGTGTGGTGCCAAGACAGCCAGTCGAGTAGGACAGGCGGCGTTTCTTCAAACTCAGGGAAAGTCTGCAATAACATTTGCTGATTAACACACAACATTAAATGTGTGGTCGGTACAGCTTTAGGCAATTTGGTTGAACCTGATGTAAATAAGAATTTGGCAATCTGGTTTTCATCAAGGGTTTGATAAAACTCTTGAACATTTGAAACCGGTGTATCTAACAGCGATTGAAAAGACGTGCAGATCTGATCGCCTACAATACCTTTATTGGTCACCACTTCAATATCGTATGTAATGCATGCCTGAATGGCTTTGGCAAAAGCTTGTCCATCGCTGGCATAAACCATACCAGGTGTGAGCACTTCAAACACATGTTTGAGTTTGCCGAAGTCTTGAGAAATAAGAGAATAGGCAGGGGAAATAGCCGAGAAAGGCACACCCGCTAGCATGGCACCCATAGAAAGTGTTAAATGTTCGAGATCATTGCCACTTAAAATAACGAGTGGTCGTTCTTGGCTTAAATTACGGTCATGCAAAGCTTGAGCAATGTGCCATGCGCGTTGTAGAACTTCTGCATAACTCAGTTTGACCCATTCGCCTTGAGCATTGCGTTTTGCTGCAAAAATATGGTCGGGTTTGGTTTGTGCAAAATGAATTAACCGATCTGTCAGTTTTTGTGGATACGGTTTTAATTGCTCTTTTGGGCTGATATAGAGCGTTTGATCTTTATAGTGATAATGAATATCGTGTTGCCCTAATTTTACGAACCGTTCGCGGTCTTGTGATTGAGTGGCATTCATTTGCATTTCTTTCACTCCATGGAAAGCGCATCACTGCGCTTTATTTTTTTGCATCATGCAATTTTTATTTAATATGTCGGTATTCGCATTAGCCTGACTAAATCGGGTAATGACGTGATTGGGTTTGAATGGTAATCCAGCGTAAATCGGTAAACTCGGCAATAGATGCTTTACTACCAAATCGTCCGTATCCACTTGATTTTGTTCCGCCAAATGGCATTTGAGCTTCGTCATGTACGGTTGCGCCGTTAATATGACAAATACCCGAATCAATCTGTTTAGCGACTTCTAATGCTTGTGAAATATTCTGGCTAAACACAGCTGAAGAAAGGCCGAACTCACTATCATTTGCCAGTGCTACACCTTCCTCAATGCTTGAAAAACGTTGAACTGTGCATACAGGCCCAAAAGATTCTTCACGATAAAGCAGCATGTCAGGTTTAATATTGAGCACTAACGTCGGTTGCATGGTGGTGTCTTCAATATGGATACCTAAAGGTAAGTCAGCCCCTTTGTTTTGAGCATCTTCAAGCAAATGCTGAATACGGTTTGCAGCGCGGCGACTTTCTAAAACACCGAGTACATTGTTTTTTGAGGTTGGATTACCTGCCTGGATGGAACGGGTTTTCTCAATCAGTTTTTCAATAAACTGGTCGGCAATATTGTCTTGAACCAAAACACGTTCGGTCGACATACAAATTTGCCCCTGATTAAAGAATGCTCCAAAAGCGACTGCATTTACGGCTTCATTAATATCAGCCTCATTTAAAACCACAACAGGGGCTTTACCACCAAGTTCAAGTAAAACTGGTTTTAAGTATTTAGCAGCAGTCTCGGCAATAATTTTTCCGACTTTGGTTGAACCGGTAAAATTAATGCGTTTCACAGCTGGATGAGACACTAAGCGCTCCACGATTTGTGGGGCATCTTCGGCGGCATGTGTAATCACATTCACGACACCTTCACCTAGTCCTGCTTCATGTAACACTTCACCAATTAAACGATGCGTTGCTGGGCAGGCTTCCGACGCTTTTAACACAACCGTGTTACCACAAGCCAAAGGCATGGCAAGCGCACGTGTTGCCAAAATCACAGGTGCATTCCAAGGTGCAATGCCAACAATGACACCGCAAGGAACCCGTACACCCATTGCAAGATTGCCCGGCACATCTGACGGAATCAGGCTTCCGTCAATTTGTGTGGTCATTGCTGCTGCTTCACGTAACATGTTGGCAGCAAGCTGAACGTTAAACCCATACCATGTTGCAGTTGAACCTGTTTCTTGCATTCCAGTTTGAATGAATTGCTCGGTCTTTTGATCCATTAAATCGGCTGCTTTTAATAAGCGTAAACGGCGCTCGGTAGGCGAGAGTTTCGACCATACTTTAAAAGCTTGCTGCGCTGAATCGATTGCACGATCAACATCTTCCAACGTTGCAGCAGCAGCTTTAGTTGCCACTGATCCATCAATTGGACTAATACGCTCAAAAGTTGCCTGATTTGATGCATCAACAGATTGACCGTGAATAAGTAACTGTACATTTTGCATGGGTTGTGTCCTTACATTGCCATTAAAGAATCAAAAGTTAACCAGTACGTTTATAACTCTGTAAACCCGGTTTAATCGATTTTTCATCTAAGAATTGTTTCAAACCTTCTTGGCGACCGTTTTCAGTATCGCGGTGGATACATTGATCAAGCTTGGCATATAAGTAATCTTCGTTTTGGTCCCAAGTGAGTTCACGGCAACGCTTAAAGCCATTTTTAGCAGTACGAAGAACCACAGGGTTTTTCTCGAGTAAGCAATTTGCAAGTTCAGTTACTTCTGCTTTTAATTGGGCAAGCGGTACGCTTTTGTTCACAAGGCCCATGGTTTCGGCTTCTTTACCGCTAAAAGTTTTACCCGTCATGATGTAATACAAAGATGCACGATGACCTACGGTATCTGCCATTGCTTTACTTACAAGGTTGCCCGGTGGGATACCCCAGTTAATTTCAGATAAACCGAAAGTTGCTTCATCTGCTGCAATTGCTAGGTCACACGCCACTAAAGGTGAGAAACCGCCTCCAAAGCACCAGCCGTTAACCATGGCAATGGTTGGTTTTGAATACATACGAAGAAGTTGCCACTGCCAGCGACATGAGTCACGACGAATACGCTCTTGGAAAATCTCTGGTTGAGTATCGACTTCACGGAAATATTCCTTTAAATCCATACCCGCTGTCCAAGAGTCGCCTGCACCAGTCAGAACCAAAACTTTAGCATTTTGATCAAGCTCAAGGGTTTCAAGCACATCAATCATTTCACGATTGAGGGTTGGGCTCATGGCATTTTTCTTTTCAGGGCGGTTTAAAGTGACCCATGCAATTCCATCTTCAACTTTAACATCTACTGTTTCCCAGCGGTTTTCATAACTCATCTTCATACTCCTTGAATGATTTCTTGCTGTTCTGGGATTTAATCTAATATCAGTTAAACTTACATTCAAGTCTTTTTTGGAAAATTTCATAAATATTTTATAAATTGTTGTATTTTAAAAATTAATTATTTTAAAAATTAATTTTAAATAAAAATGTGTTGATTTTTTAATAAGTTTAACTGATATTTTTGGTGTGTTTGAAAATAATACACAAAGGGCTAAATGGAACGACTAGTCAATAAAGGACAACACAATGGAAAAAATATCAGGACAGCCTTCAAGGGCAAAAATCACGTTGCTACTGTGCTTTGCCATAGCGATTTTTGAAGGCTTTGATCTTCAATCAATGGGGGTAGCCGCTCCACGAATGCGGGCTGAGTTTATGTTAGATAATGCCCAGATGGCGTGGGCATTTAGTGCTGCAATTTTGGGAACACTCCCAGGCGCAATATTAGGTGGTCGGTTTGCTGATATTGTCGGGCGTAAGAAAATTCTGATTTTTAGTATCTTACTTTTTGGAATTATGTCTTTGCTAACCGCCTATGCGGCCAATTTTAGTCTGTTACTACTCATTCGTTTTTGTACCGGCTTGGGAATGGGTGGGGCGCTACCCATGATGATTACACTTGCTTCTGAAGCTGTACCTGACCAGCACAAAGGTACTGCGGTTAGTGTGATGTATAGTGGCATTCCTTTTGGTGGCTTACTCACTTCCGTCGTTGCTATGTCGTTGGCAGGCGATGCAGAGTGGCGTCATATTTTCTATATCGGGGGGATTGCGCCTATTTATTAATACCACTAATTATGCGCTTTTTACCTGAGTCAAATGACTACCTGCAACGCAAAGTTCAAGCACAGCAAACCACGCCATTCTTTGAGGTTTTATTTGCCAAAGAGCGTCGTATGTCAACCATTCAACTTTGGATAAGTTTTTTCTGCACCTTAGTGGTGCTCTACTTCTTGTTGAACTGGTTGCCGTTACTCATGGGTGCGCAGGGATTATCAAAACTACAGGCGAACTATGTACAGATGGGCTACAACGTTGGCGGAATTTTAGGTTCGGTTCTGATGGGCGTCTTGCTTGATAAATTACGCATGAGCTTTGTGATTAAGCTGATTTATCTCGGCATTTTATTTTCGCTGTGTTGTTTAGCAATTTCTCCAACCGTGGCTTTACTTGCACTTTCGGCAGTGGGTTGTGGTTTATTTATTGTGGGTGGACAATCGGCGTTGTATGGTCTGGCTGCCATGTATTATCCAACCGAAATGCGTGGAACCGGAGTTGGCGCAGCGGTTGCAATCGGGCGTATTGGTTCATTTGCTGGGCCTTTAATGGCTGGTTTTTTACTTTCACTTGGACAAAGCTCGACCATTGTGATTGGTTCAAGTATTCCAGTGATTTTAATTGCAGCGATCTCTGCATTACTTCTTGTCAAAAAACCTAAACAGCCTGTACATTTAGTACAAAGCTCAGGTGCTCGCTAAGTTTTAACGAAAGTATGGGGTTAGAACCTCATACTTTCACTACAGATTTTCTTATGATGATTGAAAGGTTATGGTACGTTCGAATTTAGTTCAAAAAAAAGTAGAAGATGAGCCTAAGTTAAGTTACATGATTGCTCGTGTTGACCGAATTATTAGTAAACATTTAACAGAACATTTAAAAGAGCTTGAAATTACCTTACCGCAATTTACCGCACTTTCTGTTTTAGCTTCAAAAAGTAATTTATCTAATGCCAAGCTCGCTGAGCGTTCTTTTATAAAGCCGCAATCTGCCAATAAAATTTTGCAAGATTTACTGGTGAATGGCTGGATTGAGAAAAAACCGGATCCGACACATGGCCGCCGTATTTTAATTACCTTGACCGAAAGCGGGATTGAAAAGTTAAACAAATGCAATGAAGTGGTTTTAAAAGTCGAAGAAAAAATGCTTGAAGGTATTGATATTAACTTGGCTTATTTAATTCGAAATAACCTCGATATTATGGTCAATAATCTTAAAAATTTTAAATAAGTGTATTTGTTTAGGTTGAGATAAATTGCTAAGTACTGATTCACACAGAAAATTGATTTCATTTTGCAAATGAACTTGCTAGCATCGAAGTGACGTTTTTGATGATGTGTGGCAACGAATGTCTTCAGGACAACAAGTTTTACTAAAACTAAGAAAAATGATTATTTCAGGGGAACTTGAAGGCGGTGCCAGAATTGCCGAGATTCCTACTGCCGAGTTACTTGGTGTTTCGCGCCAGCCTGTTCGTATAGCCTTTCGGTTGCTTGAACAAGAAGGTCTCCTCATTAAAAAACCAACTCGTGGTTACACGGTTCGTGAAATTTCCGGAAAACTGGTGCATGACGCACTTGAAGTGCGAGGGGTACTGGAAGGATTGGCTGCGAAAACTTTGGCAGAACAAGGCTTAAGCGAAGAGCAGAAAAAGACGTTGCAACATTGCATTCAGGAAACTGAAAAACTCTTTAATGAAAAGGACGAGTTTGGTGATGCTGAACTAGAACGTTATCATCATTTTAATATCATCTTTCATGACACCATTATTGAGGGCGCGCAAAACGTTGCGCTCATCCAAGCCTTAGCGAAAAACAACCAATTGCCGATGGCTTCTGCTCAAGCCATTACTTATGATCAGAACCAAGCTTTGTCGGAATATCGCCGTTTGCACTATGCACATTTGCAGCATTGTTCGATTTTCGATGCATTAGTAAATCGTCAGGCAGGGCGTGCTGAAACCTTAATGCGTGAACACAGTAGTGTGGTAATTTTAGGTGAAACGCTAAGAAATATTCTCAGTGCTTAAGGTGAAAGAAGTTCCTTTATGTTTGAATAAAGGAACTTTCGAGTTAAAGCTCAATCACAAGATGTTTAGTTTTTGCACGAGAACAGCAGGGCGTAAACTGATCATTTAAAGCATGTTCTTCATCGGTCATAAATAGATCCCGATGATCTGGCGTACCTTCTACAACGCGGGTAATACATGTGCCGCAAATACCTTGCTCACATGAGATTGGAATATCAAAACCATTCGCAATTAATGCTTCAGTAGCAGTCTGCTCTGGTAAGACTTCAATTCGGCGGCCCGTACCTTTCACTTCGATAGTAAAAGCTTCATCGTTAGATGCATCTACCTTTTGCGCGACAAAATGCTCTTGATGTAACTGTTCGCTATGCCAACCCGCTTGCTCGGCAGAGTTCATGACAAACTGCATAAATCCTGTAGGCCCACACACATATAAATGTTTATCAGGTGAAGCTTGGCCCAAAGCCTCTGCCATATTACATTCGGTATCCGGTTGGTCTTGAATGTGAAAATGGACGTGGGCACCAAAGTGCTCGGTTAAATTGCCATAAAAAGCAATCATTTCATGACTACGAACAAAGTAGTGCAATTCGAAAGGAGTATTGGCCGACTTAAGCCGATACGCCATCGACAAAATAGGGGTAATACCAATACCACCCGCAAATAAAACCGCTTGTTTGGTTTGAGGATGAATTTCAAATAAATTACGAGGTTCACCAATTTTTAAATGATCGCCTTCACGATATTCGGTGTGAATGCAACGTGAGCCACCGCGTGAATTGGCATCATGTAAAACACCAATCACATAACGATGCTTTTCACTACAGCAATTTGAAAGTGAATATTGGCGAGTGAGGCCATTTTTCAGGTGCACGTCAATATGTGCACCTGCTTCAAAACTCGGCAGCTCCGTACCATTTGCTGCAACCAATTCAAACGCACGAATGGTTGGGGTGAGTTGATGAATTTTTTGAATAATAACGTCCATGTTCATGCTCCTTTAAATAATCCGAATGTTTGGAAACTTCTGTGCGGACGTTTCAGGAGGCGTTTTATTTTCTTCGGCAAGTAGTCGGTCAATGACCTTACGGGACTGGACACCGCCTGCGTCGATATTGAGCATCAGTAATTTACGATGTGGATTGTTTAAAATGTTTTGCTGCTGTTGCTCCAGCATTTCTAAATCTTCAGTAAAGATTTTGCCTTGGCCTTCACGAATTTGATCGGTGAGTTCGGCATTATCTGGCTGGAAGTTGCGTGCCATTCCCCAGAAATACCAATGTGATGTTTCAGTTTCCGGTGTAATAAAATCGACCACGATTGAGGAAACTTTTTTGTCACTTGGTGCGTGATAACCACCCTGTCCGGCATGCGCTACACCTACTTCAATGTGAACATTACTTGGCGCAAAGAAGTGGCAACGTTGCCAACGGTCAACAGGTACATCATCTGCCAAATGATTGCCGCGAAGGGCCATTTGCCAAAATGGAGGTGCAATCACATTTTCCATATAGCGTTCGGTAATGACATGGTCACCGTCAACTTTAGTCACTGGCAGGGCTTCATCAATTTCTTTTTGCCCAATACTGCTTGAGTGAACATAGGTTTCGTGGGTTAAATCCATGAGATTGTCGATCATTAGACGATAGTCGCACTGAATGTGAAACAGGCCTCCGCCATAGCTCCATTCGGGATGATCTGCCCATTCTAAAGTTGGCAGTTTTGCTTCATCTGCTAAAGCTTTTTCACCTGGCCATACCCAAATAAAGCCGAACTTTTCAACAACTGCATATGCTTTATTACATGGAAAACCGTTTACACGCTGAGCTGGCATTGAAACAGTCTTTCCATCACAGCCCATAACTAAGCCATGGTAACCACAGACAAGGTTGCCATCTTCGACATAGCCCAGTGAAAGTGGGGCACCACGATGCGGACAAAAATCTTCAACGGCTGCTACTTTGTTTTCTTTGCCACGGTAAAAAACGATTTTTTCACCACAGATGGTACGACCTAATGGTTTATCTTGGATTTCTTCTGGACGGCAGGCTACATACCATGCATTTTTAATAAACATTTGTGACGACTCCTTATCACTTATTGGATCCAATTTATAATAAATAAAAATATTGGTCAATTGATAAGCAGGATCTTTTTTTACATTACTTTCCTTGATTGTGTATATTTTTAATATTAATTCAGATTTTTTTATTTTTTAAAAGTTTAGGTCATTAAAGTTTAATTTGGATCCATATTTATTGGGTTAAAAGAGGGATAAGGGGAATTCTTTTGAGTTGTAAAATTGAAAATAGTTAAATTTTTATGGATCCATATTTTTAATTTTAAATAAATTATAATTATACTTTTCAGTTATTTAATTTAATTATGATTAAATTTTAAAAATATTATTGATTTTTTGGATCCAGATATTCAGTATAGAAAAAGAGCAGGATGCTCCAAAAAAACAAATATTCCTCTAGGTCATGATGGATACGGATATGCATAACTACCCAATCGCTCATATTAGCAATGTCGTGTGTATCTCTTATCCACATTGGGAGATGCACAAATGGAAAGAAATGTTCTAAGTGAGATTAATCAAAATAATATGAGCCGTTATCAATGGTTCATCATTTTGATCTGTATTTGTCTCAATATTATTGATGGCTTTGACGTGATGGTAATGGCATTTACTGCTCCATCAGTGTCAGCAGAATGGTCACTTTCAGGGGCACAAATTGGCTTATTGCTGAGTTCAGGTCTTTTTGGGATGGCTGCCGGTTCAATTTTTCTTGCGCCTTTAGCCGATAAAATCGGTCGCCGTTTACTTATCTTGGTTTGTTTAGTGATTGCAGGTCTTAGCATGTTGGGCTGTGCTTTGGTGCAAAGTCATGGCATGTTGGCAGCACTTCGGTTTATTACCGGAATTGGGGTAGGCGGGATTCTTGCGAGTAGTAATGTCTTGGCAAGTGAGTATGCCAATGCACGCTGGCGCAGTCTCGCAGTGAGCTTAATGTCTACAGGTTATGGCATTGGTGCGACACTAGGCGGAGTACTCTCACTGGCCTTGATTGAGCATTTAGGTTGGCGTTCAATCTTTTTGGCAGGGGGGATCACAACCATAGTGATGTTGCTGATTAGTGCCTGGTTATTACCTGAATCTTTAGATTATTTGTTGGCAAAAAGACCAAAACAGGCATTAGAACGTATTAACGCAACAGTAAATCGTATGGGGTTAACTGCTTTAAAAGCTTTATCTTATTACGGCCAGAATAATCAAAAAAATACAGGTGATATTGGTAAATTATTTTCAGGGCAGCAGGGGTTCCAGACACTTTGTCTTTGGTTTGCATTCTTTTTAGTGATGTTTGGCTTTTACTTTGTCATGAGCTGGACACCAAAAATTCTGATTTCAATGGGAATGTCGCCTGAACAAGGTGTAAGTACCGGCATTTTAATTAGTATTGGCGGTATTTTCGGGGCGGCCATTATTGGTTTATTGGCATCGCGCATGAAAGTCTTTTATGCCTTAAGTCTGTTTTTAGGGCTAACCTCGGCATGTGTTTTCCTATTTGTTGCTGTCTCATCTCAAGTCAGCATTGCACTCATAGTCGGTTTATTACTTGGCACCCTCATTAACGGTTGTGTGGCAGGTTTATATTCTATTTCTCCAACAATTTATGATGCTGAAATCCGTAGTCGCGGCGTGGGTTATGCCATTGGTTTTGGTCGGATTGGGGCAATTTTATCGCCAACGGTCGCAGGCATTTTCTTAGATAAAGGTATTGCACCTGCAACGCTGTATGCCTATTACGGTGTGGTGTTTATTTTGGCTATTTTCCTGATTTTGAGTTTGGGTAGCGCTTTTTACCGCAGTCAAAAAGAGCAAAACTTCTCACTTAAAACAGCACCTTAATCCACTAAAAATTAAATAGTTGAGTTAAAAAATGAAAAAGACACCATTATGGGTGGGGGTATGCTTGTGCCCATTATTTAGTCAAGTTGTGCATGCCGAGTTTATAGCAGACAGTAAAGCTGAGCTGACACTGCGTAATTTTTACTTTGACCGAGACTATAAAAAAGACCCATATCCGTATACCGCAGCTAGAGATTGGGCACAGGGTTTAATTTTTAAAGGACAGTCGGGTTATACCGAAGGGACAGTTGGGTTTGGTGTTGATGTACTGGCAATGGCAGGTTTTAACCTGATGGGAAGCCGTGCTGATGACTATGCACGTAGTGGCTTACTCCCAGTGAATACCGATAACTCGCGTGATGATTATTATGGAAAAATCGGCATTACAGGAAAGGCTAAATTTAGAAAAAATGAGCTTTTTGTGGGCGATTTGGTTCCACAATTGCCAACCATATTTTCAGCGCCAGCGCGTTTGTTCCCTCAGACTTATCGCGGTATTCGCTTTGTTTCAAATGAAATTCCAAATCTTCAACTCGAAGGTTTTTATGTCGACGAAGTGCGGCAGCGCGATTCGATTCGTTATACCGATGTTGGAACAGACAATATCAATCATCGTTTTGACAAAGCTGCCACCACTGACTCGTTTTATACTTTAGGTGGAAGTTATCAGTTAAAAGACTATCGTTTACGGGCTTACCATGCTGAACTTAAAGATATTTACCAGCAACAGTTTTTAGGCTTTAACGGAAAACAACCTTTAAACGATCAGCTTAATTTTTTAAGTGACGTGCGGTTTTTTAATAGCGAAGAAACGGGCAGCAAAAAAATTGGAGAAGTTGATAACCGACATATTAGTGGCTTATTTGGTTTGAACTATCAAAATCATACGGTTTCTTTGGGCTATATGCAGTCGTTTGGCTCGACTGGTTTACCGTTTTTGTCGGGAACTGAAAGTCCAGTCGTGCTTGATTTTATGAGTTCGGACTATTCAAATAAAGATGAAAAAGTCTATTCGATTCGTTATGAATATGACTTTAAAAATGCGCGGGTAGGTGATGTTTCATTAAATGGACTGCGTTTTATGACTCGCTATGCAAAAGGCGAAAACATTGATTTACTGCAATATGGCGATCAGCGTTTTAAAGAAGAATCGATGGAGTTTGATTTGGGCTATAAAATTCCTGAAGGTAAATTAAAAGGCTTAGGAGTGCGGGCCCGCTTTTCTCACTACCGTAATGATATGCCAACGAATATGACCTTCCACTCGGCAAATGAAACGCGTTTGAATGTTGATTACACCTTTAAATTTTAATGGTTAATATTTAACTAAATTCAAGACAAGTTAAAACATTGTGACCATCAATGTTTTAACTTTAGTTATCAACTTCACAAAATCAATCTATAATACCGCCAATCTTATTAAAGCCCATTGAGTCGTTCATTAAACACATGGCTTTAATCTCTCATTTTTTTAAGTCAATTTCTTCGCTGTGATTCGGCTTATTTTTCAATATTTAGAATTTTATGTGTCTGTGCTGACACATAAAAATATTTAGGTGCCAGCATGGAAATCAAGGTTAATTATCTCGACAATCTTCGACAGGAAGCTAAGTTCGATGACTTTACGGTAATTGCCGATCAACCAATTCGCTACAAGGGTGACGGTTCGGCACCGGGCCCATTTGACTACTTTTTAGCATCATCAGCATTGTGTGCAGCGTACTTTGTAAAAGTGTATTGTGCAGCTCGAGATATCCCAACCGATAATATTCGTTTATCGCAAAATAATATTGTTGATCCTGAAAACCGCTATAAGCAAACCTTTAAAATTCAAATTGAATTACCAGCCGATATTTCAGAGAAAGATCGCCAAGGGATTTTACGTTCGATTGACCGTTGTACTGTTAAAAAAGTGATTCAAACGGGTCCTGAATTTATTATTGAAGAAGTTGAAAGCATTGATGCAGATGCACAAGCATTGTTATTGCCAAGCTTAACTTCAGAAAACCATACCTATATTCAAGGTAAAGATTTACCATTAGAAGAAACCATTGCCAATATGTCTGCTATTTTGGCAAATTTGGGCATGAAGATCGAAATCGCGTCTTGGCGTAATATTGTTCCAAATGTATGGTCGTTACACATTCGTGATGCACAGTCTCCGATGTGCTTTACCAATGGTAAAGGTGCCACTAAAGAAAGTGCTTTGGCATCTGCTTTGGGCGAGTTTATTGAGCGTTTAAACTGTAACTTCTTCTATAACGACCAGTTCTGGGGTGAAGATATTGCCAATGCTGAATTTGTGCATTATCCAGATGAAAAATGGTTTAAACCGGGTCCAAATGGTGAATTACCTAAAGAAATCTTAGATGAATATTGTCTTGAGATTTATAACCCAGATGATGAGTTACTTGGCACGCATTTATATGATACTAACTCAGGCAATATAGAGCGTGGCATTTGCTCGCTACCTTTTGTGCGCCAGTCTGACGGTGAAGTTGTATATTTCCCATCAAATTTAATTGAAAACTTGTACTTAAGTAATGGTATGAGTGCAGGCAACACTTTGGCAGAAGCTCAAGTTCAATGTTTGTCTGAAATTTTTGAACGTGCTGTAAAACGTGAAATTTTAGAAGGTGAAATTGCACTTCCAGATGTTCCTGAAGACGTATTAGCAAAATACCCAAGTATTGTGGCTGGTATTAAAGGCTTAGAAGAGCAAGGTTTTCCTGTATTAGTTAAAGATGCATCATTAGGCGGTCAGTTCCCTGTAATGTGTGTGACTTTAATGAACCCGCGTACGGGTGGGGTGTTTGCATCTTTCGGTGCGCATCCAAGTTTTGAAGTTGCGTTGGAACGTAGTCTGACCGAATTACTTCAAGGCCGTAGTTTTGAAGGCTTAAATGATTTACCTCAACCGACTTTCCAAAGTAATGCAGTGACTGAGCCGAATAACTTTGTTGAACACTTTATTGACTCAAGCGGTTTAGTTTCTTGGCGCTTCTTTAGCTCTAAATCTGACTATGACTTTGTTGAATGGGATTTTTCTGGCGAAGGCGAAGAGTCGAATGCAGAAGAAGCTGCAACTTTATTCGGTATTCTCGAAGAGATGGGTAAAGAAGTGTATATGGCAGTCTATGAGCACTTAGGTGCGACCGCTTGCCGTATTTTAGTTCCTGATTATTCAGAAATTTATCTTGTTGAAGATCTGATTTGGGACAATACCAATAAGGCACTTGCATTCCGTGAAGATATTCTAAATCTGCATCGTTTGGATGATGAACAGCTTGAGGCGTTGGTTGAGCGCTTAGAGGAATGTGAGCTAGACGATTACACTGAAATTACCACACTCATTGGCATCGAATTTGATGACAATACAGTTTGGGGACAGCTCACAATTTTAGAACTGAAATTGCTCATTTATGTTGCATTACAACAATTTGAAGAAGCAAAAGAGCTTGTCGAAACTTACTTACAATATAACACCAACACCGTTGAGCGTGGTTTGTTCTATCAATGTATGAACGTGGTACTTGAAGTAATATTAGATGAAGAACTAGAGCTTGAAGACTACCTGACTAACTTCCGCCGTATGTTTGGTGACACACGAATGGATGCGGTATTAGGTTCTGTCGACGGTAGCGTTCGTTTCTATGGTTTAACACCAACAAGCATGAAACTAGAAGGACTTGATCGCCATTTACGTCTAATTGAGAGTTATAAAAAATTGCATGCAGCTCGTGCTAAAACGGTAGCGATGTAATTTAAAAAAACTAAATAAAAAAAGCCTATTTTTAAATAGGCTTTTTTTATAAAACAACTTGCTAGTTTAGGCAGAAGCTTTCGTGATCTCTATGGTTTCTTCCGTTATTGGATAGTCTGGTTGTTCATCCAAAGTGTGTTTAGCCGGAATATAAGACATTGCACGTTCAGCGAGAGCAGTAATAGTTAAACTTGGGTTAACGCCCAAATTGGCACCCAACATAGAGCCGTCTACAACATATAAGTTTTTATAGTTAAACACCCGATTTTTACCATCGACTACACCTTGTTCCGGGCTAGATGCGATCGCGCAGCCTCCCATACAGTGGGCAGTAAAAGGCACATTAAATAAAATTTCGGTAATAGTCGTTATTGGATGACCATTAAACATTTTGGCGACTTTTTCAGTAAAGGTATTGGCTTGTGGAATATAAACAGGAAGCTTTTTCCCTTCACTAGACAAAACCTTGCCAAAAGGCCAGAACCAATTGCGTTTTAAACGCATATTAATTGAGGCATCGGCAGTTTGCATTACTAAGAAAATTAAGGTTTGACGTGCAAAACCAACAGGGTTGCTCATACGTAAGAATATAAGTGGATGGCTAATGAGTACCCATAACCAATAAAAAATACGTGTCCAACCTGGTTTACCTTTTGCCATATACGTACACATGAGACCCATAGCATCGGAACCACTTTGATAGCGAGTCGCTTCAATGTGAGTGTCATGGTCAATATAGATGCTTGAACCAATCGCAACGCCCTTACTCATATCGACATCTTTATCAAAGAAACGAACCCCTAAGATAGACTCCGCATTGGTACGCACCCGATTACCCAAATCATCAGAAATATTTGGTAGAGAACCAGATTGTTTTAAGCGGAATAGCATTTCTTGGGTGCCCAAAGAAGATGCCGAGAAAATTACGTTACGAACCCGCCAAGTACGACGTTGTTTGTTAAACCAGGAGCTTGAGCATTCAGTCGTGACTTCATAACCATCACTACCATCGACTTTGCCATTGAGCGGTTTAACATCAACCACTTTGGTTTCTTCATAAACCTTGGCACCATTTTTTTCGGCAAAGTACAAATAATTTTTATCTAAAGTATTTTTTGCATTGTGTTTACAACCTGTCATACAGCCACCACATGCTGTACAGGTGCCACGATCTGGTCCTTCACCGTTAAAATAAGGGTCTGGATAAGTCTTTCCACCTTCTTCGCCTTCGGGAGGAAAAAAGGTTGCAACACGAGTCGGTTTAAAGGTATGGCCTACACCTACCGCTTCACCCATTTTCTTTAACATGTGATCGGCAGGGCCAAGTATTTTATTGTCAGTCACTCCAAGCATACGTTCTGCTTCGGCATAGTGCTGCGGCATTTCATTTTTCCAGTCTGCAGCATCTGCCCAAGTGCCTTCATCCCAAATGTGTTCGGGTGGGACGAGCAGGGTATTGGCATAGGTAATTGAGCCACCGCCTACGGCATTACCGCAAATAATAGTGACATGGCGAAAAAACCGCATATTGAAATAACCAAAAAGTTTCATACCCGGACGCCAGATCCAGCGGCGTGTGTTCCAGTTATTTTTAGCAAAATCTTCAGCTTTCCAACGACGCCCCATTTCCATTACAGCAACTGAGTAGCCTTTTTCGGTGAGACGGCAGGCAGAAACACTACCGCCAAAGCCTGAACCAATGATGAGATAATCATAGTCATAATTGTTTGATGCCATGCCAAAGGCTCCTGTCTAGTGATATTTTTTATATTGACTGCATATGTTTATCAATGAATTGTCCAATGCGCTTAATTGAGTCATCGGATTCTTTTAGTATACCTGCATGGAATTGAAAAACGTGCCCGACTTTGTCATAAATCTTAAATGTAGTCGGAATACCGCATTTTTCGGCTTGTTCTGCAAGACGTTTTGCGTCATCTAATAAAACTTCTTCGGTACCAACATGGATCAGAACCGGTGGTAATCCGGTTAAGTCAGCATAAAGTGGGGAGCAGGTCGGATCGGTTGCCGATTTTTGGCCGCAATAGTTTTTTGCACACCAAACTAACCAGTTTTCTGAGAGCATTGCATCTTGAGCAGCATGAGTTTTTAGCGTGCTTCCTGAAAGACTTAAGTCAACCCAAGGTGAAAGTAAAACTAATGCCGCTGGTAAAGGTAAACCTGCGTTCCTTAGCGCAATAACGGTACTTAAGCTCAGGCCGCCACCGGCAGAGTCACCAGCAATCACAAGTTTTTTCGGATCTTGTCCTTGAGCAAGTAAAGCCTTATAGACTGCAATGCTATCTTCAATAGCAGCAGGGCTTGGATGTTCTGGGGCTAGGCGATATTCAGCTAACCAGACTTGTGCCTGAGCTGCTTGCCCGATCTGAGCCGCAAGCTTCGTGTGACTTTTTGAGCTGCCTACTACATAGCCACCGCCATGCAAATACAAAATGCCAAGCCCTGATTTGGTCGTTTTAGGCTGAATATGAACTGTCGGTACTTGAGCAATATTTTGCTTTTTAGTTTGATAACCACGTGGTCCAAGCACAATAGCACTAGCCGCATCGCTACAAAAACGTTGTAATTTCACTGGCGTTTTAGGAGATAAAGCTGGGCGTAGTGTGGTACGAATGGTCCATGCGAGAAGTTGCTTCATAATAAGCACTCATACTAAGCAGGTGAGATTAGTCAGCATCTCTGAAAATCAACAGTATGCTGACCACTATTTTTATTTTGCTGACTTATTAAGTAGTCGAGTTTGCCAAGCAGTCGCGGTTGCAAAAATCTTTTGGTAGCCTTGCGGAAGAATACGCTGAATCACATCAACGGCTTTTGCATCGGCTCCAATAAGTAAACGGCGACGGTTCTTACGAACAGCTTCCAAAATTTGTTGAGCTGCATCATCAGCAGGGGTGCGAAGTAATTTATCGAAAGCATCTTGGCTTTTTAGCGGGTCCATTCCTAAAGACTGGACGCTATTGTTCATACGGGCAGCTTTGGCAATATTGGTGCGGATACCACCCGGATGCACACAAGTCGCGCTCACACCAGCATTTTGCATATCAAGTTCTTGGCGCAATGATTCAGTAAAACCACGGACGGCAAATTTACTTGCGTTATAAGCACTTTGGGTCGGTTGAGCTGTTAAGCCAAACATACTGGAAATATTAATAATATGCCCATCACCACTTTGCTTTAAGTAAGGCAAAAATTCTTTGGTGCCATAAACCACGCCCCAAAAATTAATACCAATGAGCCATTCAAGATCTTCGTAGCTCACACCTTCAGCTGTACTACCTATTGCGACACCAGCATTATTAAAAATCAGGTTAACTTGGCCATGCCCATCTACAACTGCCTTTGCCCAAGTTGCAACTTCATCACGTTTAGCGACATCAACTTTTTGAGTGGTGACTTTGACAGAATAGGGTGCTAACAGTTCGACTGTTTTGGCTAACCCAGCTTCACTAATATCAGAAAGTGCCAGATGACAGCCTTGTTTAGCGAGTGCTATGGCAATTGCTTGTCCAATACCTGAACCCGCACCTGTCACAGCTGCGACTTTATTTTTAAAAGACTTCATAAAATTCTCCGTTTATTTTTCTCATTTCCTATGGCGAAGCTTATTTAAGAAATAGCCGACACCTGGGTGTAGTTTTCAATGTCAAAGCGACGAGTGCGTTGACGATATTCAAGAGTGAAACCCGGCCAGTTATTGGTATTTTTACCATCAGCAGTTTGGTACCAACTGGTACAGCCTTGCGCCCACACCGTTTTTTTCATTTTCTCTTGGATATCTTGATTAAATTCGTGTTGAATTTCGGCACGAATGTTGGTGAACAGCAGGTTATTTTTCAAAGTAGTGCGCAGCGCATCTAAAATATAATTCACCTGACTTTCAATCATATAAACGATTGAGTTATGCCCGAGGTTGGTATTTGGCCCATACAGCATAAAGAAGTTAGGGAATCCGTTTACTGTCAGGCCTAAATAAGCTTCAGCACCATCTTTCCATGTTTCTTTTAAGGTGCGACCATCAAGTCCAGTAATTTGCATTGGCGCCATAAATTCAGTCGCCGTAAAACCTGTACCGTAAATAATGGCATCAACTTCACGTAGATTTCCTTCCATGTCTAAAATGCCATGTTCGGTAATTTCTTGAATGCCTGTATCAATCACATCAACATGAGGTTGAGTCAGTGTTTCATACCAGTGGTTAGAAATTAAAATACGTTTACAACCAATTGGATAATCCGGCATTAAGCGGTGACGTAACTTTCCATCTTTAACAACTTTTCGAATGTGGCGCTGGAATAAATATTCCACCAAAGGCATTTCATTGAGTGAAGTTGTAAAAGCAAGTAGGCGAATTTCATGATGACCATATTGCAAAGCACGGTCCAGACTTTGCAAGATCGGCAGTTTACGGAAAGCTTTTTTCTCTAAAGGTTGGTAAACCCGATCCGGTTTAGGAATGACATACGGTGCCGAGCGTTGATAAACGTCTAGATGAGCCACTTGTTTTGCAATTTCGGGTACAAACTGAATCGCGCTTGCGCCTGTGCCAATGACCGCAACACGTTTGCCAGTTAAGTCATAGTCATGGTCCCAACGTGCGGAGTGAAATGCCTTACCTTTGAAGTTTTCAATGCCTTTAAGTTTTGGATAGGCAGGGCGGTTTAGTTGGCCTACAGCACCAACCAGAAACTCCGCTTCAAACTGTTCACCAGTTGTGCTTTGGATGTGCCATACACCTTGCAGCGCATCAAATTCGGCGCTGGCTATTTCAGTGTTAAATTTGATGTGCGGGCGAAGGTCATATTTATCGGCACAGTGACGTAAATATTGATAAATCTCTTGAGAGGTCCCGTAGCGATTTTTCCAACCAAGTTCCTGTTCAAAAGAAAAAGAATAAAGATGTGACGGCACATCACATGCAGCGCCCGGATAAGTATTGTCACGCCAGACACCACCTACATCGGCAGCTTTTTCAAATAGAGTAAATTGTTCAAAACCTGCTTGTTTGAGACGAATGGCAAGTCCTAGACCACCAAAGCCAGTGCCAATAATGGCGATGCGTACATTTTTATTTGAATTAGACGACGAATTAAACATAGGCTGCTCTAAAATCCTTAAAAACAGTGAGCGAAAAAATCGCAATTTCCTGTATGCAGAATAGACGTTTATTAACTTGATTTAGAGGATGGATGAGGACAAAATATTGTGATTCGAGGACATTCTGAGCGATACAGTGAAGTATGCATGGGCATTTGAACGCAGTGTACATAGTGTTCGGTTAATGGCTGATTTCGCGATGGAATCAGGCATCTCTTATGAGACGATTTTAAAAGGAACTGGGCTTAGCCAACAACAATTACTTGACCCTAATATGGTGGTGACAGGCCATCAGGAATTACAGTTGATTCATAACTTGGTTGAGCAACTAGGAGACAGACCGACATTAGGCTTAGAAGTGGGCACACGCTATCATTTCACCACATTTGGGCCATTAGGTATGGCTCTGATGAGTAGCGCCAGCATTCGCGAAGCACTAGATTTGGCTTTAACCTATTTCACTTTAACTTTTGCTTTTACTCGCTTTGAGGTATCGGATACACCAGAAGGAATCCGTATCGAAATTGATGAGCAAGATATCCCATCTTCAGTGCGTCAATTCATTATTGAACGCGATGCGGCTGCACTCATTACGGTACAGCGAGATTTGGTGCAGGATAATTTTTGCCAATATTTGGCTTTTTCTTTTCAACCTAAAGGCGATGCAGAGCCTTATTGGAATTTATTTGGGGTTATGCCGGAATTTGGCGCAGCTAAAAGTTTTGTGATTCTTGATCCGCAAAAAGTAGACCAGAAGCTACTTATGGCGAATGATCTAGTTTTACATACAACCGAAGAACAATGTCGTCAAATATTAGAAAAACGCCAATCACAAAATAAATTTACAAACTTAGTGCAACAACAGCTAATGAGTACGCGTGGGGAAATGCCATCTATGGATATAGTGGCTGATCGACTGCATTTAAATACAAGAACCCTGCGCCGTCACTTGTCATTAGAGGGAATGACTTTTATCCAAATTCGTGAAGAGGTTAGACAGGTTTTAGCAGAGCAATATTTGGCGTTACCAAAAGCTTCGGTTGAGCAAATTGCCGAATGGTTAGGTTATGCAGAGCCTGCCAGCTTTATTCATGCTTATAAAAGATGGCATGGGAAAACACCTCATGCCATGCGGTTAAATAACCGATAATCCAAGTATCTTTATTTTTTCAAACGCAAATGCAATAAGCGCGTCGCTGATGTATGGCGTATATTATCGGCACGCTTATAAAAATAACGTTCAGTAATAGCTTCACCTGATAGGTCTTCGACCACTTCAAAGCCCATGTTTTCTACAGCTTTGTGTAAATCTGAAGGTTTAAATTGGCCTAATAAAGGTTCTTTCAGTAAATGGGTAAACTGTGCAACACCTATACTCCCGAGTCGCTCAATGCCGTTTAGCTCCTGAAAATCGGTTGAATAGTCGAGTACTACTTCGCTACCGTTTGCAGCAAACTCAGCAATACTTTTTAAAGTTTGCAGTGTAGTATCCGGTTTTAAATAATGAGTAGTACCCAACCAAGAAAAGAAAGCCGGAGCTTTTCGTACATAGTGACTCCGGGCAAGCGCCTCAGAGATAGATTCTTTTTCAAAGTTAATAGCAACAAATTCAACAGTAGTAGGAATATTTCCTAGTTTTTTGAGTTTGGATTGTTTCGCAGCTTGAGTATCAGGATGGTCGACCTCAAAAATTTTTAAAGTTGGGTAATGTTGTGACTCACGTAATACAAAAGAGTCTAAACCCGCTCCAACCAAAACATATTGTTCAATATTGTGTTGAACAGCCTGATTAAGTAAGTCTTCAGCATAACGTGATCGGCCCACAACCTGCCCACTCAATAAACCTAAGGTGCGGTTTAAAAGGGGAGAATTCATTAATTTAACAATGAGCGGAGTAGATAAAAGCTTTTTCCAACCCTTACTGGTCATTTCAAAAGCATAGGGGTCTGAAAATACAGGGTTTGTCGTATTTTTAAAGTGATTTGCGCGTAAGGCAGCGGCGGCTTCGGCAGTACGGCTTGATTGACCTTCTTTCATTTTTAACCTGTTCTTTTATTTCTTGAAGATATAATGAAAAAGGCAGTGTATTTTATCAAAAACAAAAATACACTGCCTATTACTTACAACTGATTTGGTCAAAATTACAAATTAATGTGTTTTTGACGTTTGATATATGACGTCATAATCTTTCAAATCTAGTTTTTTCAAGCGTTGTTTCAGCTTTTTCAATGACCACGGCCATGCTGCAAAGTTGCGACCGTTAGCATCAAGGTAATAACTCTTACAGCCACCACTATTAAATACAGTGGTTTGCAGATGCTTTTGTACCAAGTCGTTGTGCTTTTTAATCACATCAGACTTAACATTTAGTTTGCTAATCCCTTTGTTTTTAATTTTTAGCAAGCCATCTACAATATAGTCGAGCTGTGCTTCTGCCAAGCCAATAAACGAGTCATAAACCAGTACGTTTGGTCCCAAAACTAAGAATGCATTTGGTACATTTTCAATGTTGGTTCCTAAGTAAGCTTCTGGTGAAGTGTTTTTCCATAAATCATTTAAACGTTGTCCTTTTTCATTAAACACACGTTTACCGATTGGCGGGTGAGATACTTCAAACCCGGTGCCCCAAATAATCACATCAACTTCGTGGCGTTCGCCATTAGCTGCAATCACCGTATTGCCTTCAACTTTAACTAAGCCATGTGGAATAAGCGTGGTATTCGGTGCTTGTAGTGCAGGGTAGTAATTGTTAGCAAACAAAATACGTTTACAACCAATATCAAAATTAGGTGTTACGTTTTTACGTAATTCAGGGTCTGTAATTTGAAGTTTAAGTAATTGTTTGCCGAGTACATTTACTGGTTTTAGCGCAAGTGGGTTACGTAAACCAAAATTAATTGCATTGAGCGTTAGCGCTACACTTTTACGCCAGCTTGCCTGAATCGCTGGATATTTGGCAATGACGGATTTACTCAACTCGCCCAAGTCGGTATCTGGTTTTGGCAGTACCCAAGGTGCTGTACGTTGGAATACAAACAACTCTTTGGCTTTAGGCTGAATTTGTGGCACAAACTGAATGGCAGATGCACCTGTACCAATTACAGCAATCCGTTTTCCAGTTAAGTCATAGTCATGGTTCCATTTTGCCGAATGGAACATTTCACCAGTAAAGGTATCTAAACCTTCAAGACGTGGAATTTGTGCTTCGGTAATTGGGCCTGTTGCAAAAATAACAGTTCGCGATAGATATTGACCACTAGTTGTATCAAGTACCCATAAATGGCGTGTTTCGTCCCAAGCAGCATTGAGCAGTTCGTTGTTAAACTCAATTTTAGACGTGATATTAAACTCGTTACTTACATCTTCTAAGTAACTTAAAATTTCCGGTTGGCGTGCAAATAAGTGACTCCATTTTGCACTTGGGGCAAATGAGTAAGAATACAGAGCTGAAGGTACATCGCAGCCACAGCCTGGATAGGTGTTTTCACGCCAAGTACCACCTACACGTGCTGCTTTTTCAATAATTTTGTAGTTGGTATAGCCCACTTGGTCGAGACGAATTGCTGCAGCAATACCGGAAATTCCGGCGCCCACAATAAAGGTATCGTAAATATGGCTAGGCGAATTGACAGCTTTTTTTGCTGATGCATTTGTTTTCATTTGAGCAGTCATATGGGTACTACCTATAAAATTTCTTATTTAAATAATTTGTACGATGTACCAAGGAATTTGGTATACAAGCTTGGAGATGCACGTTTCATGAGCCAGAACAACTTCGCGTCGATTTGAGGAATGGTATAAAGCTCATCCTGATCAAGACGGTTAAGTGTGAGTTTGGCGACATCGTCACTTGTGGTGAGTGCGTAGTTCATGAGTGCATGGTCTGCAAGCTTGGAATAGCGACCCGGAATACGGCCATTTTTAATGATATTGGTAGGCACCAAGGTCGGGCAGAGCACATTGACTTTAATGTTAAATTTACGAAGTTCGGCCGAAAGTGTTTCAGATAGCGCACGAACGCCCGCTTTCGTTACGTTATACGCGGTCATTTCTGGAGCGGCAGTGTACGATGCAGCAGAAGCTACATTAATAATCGCGCCGTAACCTAGTTTTTTGAACTTTGGTACAAATGCATGGCAACCATGAATAACACCCCAAAGGTTAATATTCATGACCCAGTTCCAGTCTTCTAGACTGAGTTCATCAAACTTCCCACCCAAACCTACACCTGCATTATTAATGACAAGGCTCACAGGGTGACCAAGTAAAATTTCAGCAGTTTCAGCTAGGTGGTTCACTTGCTCTGCATTACCCACATCGCAGCGCATGGCAAAAGCTTTAGCGCCTTCTTGTTCAAGAAGCTTTACCGTTTCTTCTGCGGCTTCTAAATTAATATCTGCACACACTACGCTACCACCACGTTTTGTCAGTTCAATTGCAAAACTCCGTCCAATTCCACTGCCTGCGCCAGTCACAACAGCATAAGCTTTTTGGCTTGGTTTAACTTTCTTTTTGCCAAATAGAATCATGATTCATCCCGAAATAGATTTAAGGAAAACCAGCCATTGAGTGACTGGTTGCAAGCCAGTTAAGACAAGCGTACAGGCGGGGGAAATTCCTTCACAAAGTAAGGCGCAATTGCACCTCCTTCGTTCAGTAATTTGTCTTTGTAGTACTCTAGATATTCAGTGGTGTCATGATCATTTGGGTGGAAGTCAGGGCGTAAGTAATCGAAAATTTGGCCAATCGTGCTACCGAATACGCCATCTTTTGGACCAAAGATAAGTCCCACACCACGGCGAGCATCTTTCCAGAATTTTCTAGTCAGCATTTCCTGTGGTTTTCTTAAAACAGGAATAAACAAGGTAGTCGCAGGGATTAAACCTAAAATAGTAAAGAAAGCTAAGAAGAAGCCAGAAGCTCGTAGTGGGTAGCTACCATTGAGTAATTGATAAACATCATAAGCAATATCTTTATGCTCAGATTCTTCAAGCATATGCCACATCCATAGTGCACGGCTTTTGGCATCGTCTGAATAGTAAAAGTTCTTCTCATGTTTCATCATGTATTCGGCAAGTACCGCTGTAAAATGCTCAATACCAGCCATCATCGATAATTTAAGCGGTTGTGGGAATTTTAAGAACACATATTTAAAGAAGTTCTCGCCCAAGAAACGGTATAAATCGACAGGATACTCAACATCTTTAAGTGCATCGTTATATTCATTGTGCAACTTAGAGTGAATCGCTTCTTGACCAATAAGGGAAGTAACACGCTGTTTTAACACTGGGTCTTGAATAAATTCACGGTGGTGACGGGCAGTCTCGATCACCAAATCTTCACCATAGGTTAGAAATACTGAAAGCGTAGCAAAAAACAAGGTGGCAAATTGATTGTTCATATAGAATTCAACATCAATCTCTTTACCATCAAACCCGATATTTAAATGACGGATTGGAATAGATCCTTTACTGGCAAAATCTGGTAACCCAATTTCACGGTAAAATTTGAGTTTGTTTAGTGATTTTTTAACTGTGGTCGAGATCATGGCGACACCTTCAGATCAATCAGTGATAGTGCAGCTACGTCGAAAGCCAAAAGCTTTGATTTCCAACAGGGCACTGTAAATTCCATTTTCAAAAAGCATTTTGTCTGCTTACTGACTACGGTGATGTTGCTCCGTTATTTGTTTGATTATTTGACTGAATAACGGAAAAAGAGGGGAACTTGATAAAATGAATCAACCTCTTTTTGGATTTTTTCATGTTAATCTGAGTTTATGTTCGGATTCAATTCGGGTAACTTTTTAAGTTTTATAAGCTCACATCTAAGGCATAAATAGAATACAAAAATAATTTTTTAATTTATTAATATATTGATTTTTATTTAAATAATTTAAATTTATTTAAAAATAATTACCTGATAATAAAAGAGCTCATAAGTATGTTTAGCCATGCTCCTATAAAAATTACTCTATGAAATTTGACAACTATTCAGATTTTGTTTTTTTATTAGGGTAGGGCTAAATTACATGCTAACCTGAGCTTATGTTCGGATTATTAATAAGAAAATATGTCTACGCGAAACCCCCGTCAGGCACGAGCCAAAGTCACGGTCGATACCATTATTGAAGCAGGTTTTATTGCCGTAGCTTTGCATGGACCAAGTGGTACCACCACACGTCATATTGCGGAAATTGCAGGGGTGAGTGTGGGGTCTCTCTATGAGTATTTTAAAAATAAAGAAGAAATTTATGATGCGATGAATCACTACTTTGTGAGTGAAATTCTCGACATGATTAAAGAGCTAACCCCCACAATTTTAGAGTTGGAGTTAGAGCCTGTCATTGAAATGATTTTTTATACGTTCAGTGATTTATTAAAGAAAAATAATGACCGTTACTTAACCGTTTTACGTTACGCAGGTGAGTTGCAATACGACAAATATATTCCAAAAATTGAACAGGCTTTAATGGAAGTCATCATGAAATATATGATGCATAATCCTAAATATTTAAAAATTAATAATTTACCTGTAATTACCTATATTTGTATTAATAGCGGTATTTTTAACGTAGCAAGGCATCTTATTTTACCTAACCCATTTATTAGTTTTGATGAAATGGTGCAAGGGTTAACAACTATGATCATGAGTTATATCAACACTGAAATGGCACGCTCGGAAGACCATTCATAATTTTTCTTTTTAATAAACATAAAAAAACACCTGCGTATATTTCGCAGGTGTTTTTTGTTGATTATGGCATGGTTGGAATTTCTTCCGGTCGCATATCAAAAATCAGAATTTCAGCGTTGTTACCATTAGTAAATGATAACTTGCCTCCATCACGAATTCGTGCAGCATCACCTGTATTAAAGGTTTTACCGTTTACATCAATACGGCCTTTTGCCACATGTAGGTAAACATAACGACCTTCTGGAATTGCAAATTCTGCTGTTTCTTCACCATCAAAAAGACCTGAATAAATATTAATATCTTGTTTGATGGATAAAGTTTTTTCGCCACCTTTTGGTGAAATCATCAAGTGCAATTTACCGCGTTTGTCTTCCTCGGAAATATGCAATTGTTGATAGCCCGGTGTTGTGTTCACTTCATTTGGAACCACCCAAATTTGCAAGAAGTGCACGTTTTCTTGAGCAGAGTGATTAAATTCACTATGTGCAACCCCACGGCCTGCGCTCATTAACTGAATATCACCAGGCACAATAACCGAACCTGTACCCATTGAATCTTTATGTTCTAACGCACCTTCAAGCACATAAGAAATAATTTCCATGTTACGGTGAGGGTGAGTACCAAAGCCTTTTGATGGAGCAACCGTATCGTCATTAATCACAAGCAAATCTGAAAAGCCGACTTGTTTCGGGTCCCAATAATTTGCAAATGAAAACGTGTGTTTTGACTGTAACCAGCCATGATGTGCTGCACCACGCTCATGAGATAAACGCATATCAAACATGATTTATTCTCCTCATCCAATTTTTTTCTCTGAATGCAGTTTATCGTTTTCATTTATGCAATAAAGCTCTAAAAACAGAAAGCTTAGTGTGATTTTTGGAACGCTGAAATTTTGATATGAGATACGAGGAAGAGTAGGCATAATATTTCATTTTTTATCTTTTAAAGCCATATTTTTATCATTTTAGGACAATTGTATTTTATTTAAATAATTATGAATAAGAGTAGGTTATATAAGTTGTTTGAAATAATCAAAAAATATTTAAGTTGGCAAAAAGTTTCAAAGTAGGTTGGCTTTTTTTGTCCTTGTTCGAGTGGTACATCAAGCGCACTATTTAATCTGATTTGGTGAACTTAACAACACTTAGGTTCATAAAACATGGCAAGGCAGAGGTATTTGAGCAAATTTTTGTTCTAGAGCAGTTAAAGATTGCAAGAAATAATCTAAAGACAACTTTACCTGTTTGATTCGACGCTGCCTTGTATTTAACAAATTTTATAGGGTGTCAAAAATGGTCGCTCAAGCTATCCGAAATATTATTTCTCCTAAATCAGTTGTAGCTCAGTATCAAAAGATAGATTTCTCAAATAAAGGAACTATCCCAATACGCCATTTAAATATCGGATTTGATGGTAAAGAAATTGATATCGAGTTTTACGTCAACAACCAGTTTGCAACATTGTTCTTTGCAACGCTTTCGGTTTTCTTGACCTATGGTGAAGATCTGGTGATTGAAACAGCTCGTCACCACCGTGAATTTATTCAAGACCCGATTTTAAAACAGCGAGTTACTTCTCTCATTGGTCAAGAAGCCATCCATTCAAAATTGCATAATGAGTTCAATGATGCAATTAAAGAGCTGGAATATCCGGTCGATTTCTACCGTTTCTTAGGTGAAAACTTCTTTAAATATGTATTTTTAAAATTCCCACAGCCGTTAAAGCTTTCACTTATGGCGGGTATTGAGCACTTTACGGCAGTACTTGCCGAATACATGATGAAGCATGAAAAGAATTTCTATTATACCGACGATGCCAAAAGCCGTGCGTTATGGATGTGGCATATGCTTGAAGAATCTGAGCATAAAGACATTGCTTATGATGTCTATCAGGTTTTAAACGGTAACTATCCGTTACGTGCAACCGGCTTTTTAATGGCTTTCATCACTATTTTAGGACTTATTCCAACAGCAACTTTATTTGTACCCGTACTACGTAAACCACAAGAAATGCTAACTAAGAAATTCTGGAAAGATGCACGTCGTGGCGTCAACTTAATTTTTAGTCCAAAAGATGGTGTATTTGGTAGCACTATTGGCCAGATTTTTGATTACTTACGTCCTAACTTCCACCCAAATGATCATGACACGACCGAATACCTTGAGTACTACAAAAACAAATTACTTAACGAGGGCGGTGCTATAGCGCCTTACTTTGTGAAGGAATTTACACCACCAGTTCGTGCAGTTTCATAAGCGTATTAGTCATGGCAGTAATACGAAAATTACTGCCGTCTCCCTAAAGTTTTTTAGGATTTACTATGATTTTATTTGGTAAGAAAGACCAGCCTAGCCGAAACGCATATGCGGTCGTAACTGGGGCAGGCAGTGGAATTGGTCGTAGCTTTGCAGTTGAACTGGCGAAGCGCGGTGGCAACGTAGTATGTGCAGATATTAATTTAGAAGCTGCAAAAGAAACTGTAAAGTTAATTGAACAGCTTGGACAAAAAGCATTTGCAGTCCAGTGTGATGTTGGGCAAGCAGAACAAGTACAGGCTTTGGCTGATCAAGCAGAACAGTTACTTGATCATCCAGTAACACTCATTATTAATAATGCCGGCGTAGGGCTAGGTGGCAAATTTGATGAAATGAGTTTGGAAGACTGGAAATGGTGTATGCATGTAAACCTATGGGGTGTCATTCATGGTTGTCATGCTTTCGTACCGAAGCTCAAAAAACTAGGTTACGGTGCAATTATTAATGTAGCTTCTGCAGCATCGTACACGGCTGCTCCAGAAATGAGTGTCTACAATGTAACGAAAGCCGGTGTATTGGCATTATCAGAAACCCTTTCAGCCGAGCTACGCAAATTCAATATTAAAGTGAATGTGCTGTGCCCAACTTTGGTACCTACCAATATCATTAAAAATGGTCGTATTCCGGGCCGTTATTCCAAGCTTGCAGACCATGCACTCATGAACTACGCCATGACAACCAGTGACGCAGTTGCGGCTTTAACATTAAATCGATTAGATCGAGGGCAGCTCTATACCACGCCACAGATCGACGCCAAATTATTCTGGCTTATGAAAAGAACGTCTCCAACGCTATATGCAAAGTTCCTTGGGCTTTCGTATCAGTTATTTAAATAAAATTTTGTATAGGCAGAAAAATTATGGTCACTAAACCTAGAACAAATACTCGCACACGTAAAACCCAAGAAGTTGCACATGTTTATGACACTTTTATTGTCGGTGCAGGTATTTCTGGCTTAGCTGCAGCAATTAAGCTAAACGAAGCAGGCTTAACCAATTTTAAAATTATTGAAAAAGCCAGCCGCGTCGGTGGCACTTGGCGTGAAAATACGTATCCGGGCTGTGGTTGTGATGTACCTTCGTCACTTTATTCTTACTCCTTTGCCCCAAGTGCAAAATGGAGCCATTTATTTGCACGCCAACCGGAAATTTTAAGTTATTTAGAAGATGTTAGTCGTGAGTTTGATATTGAGTCCTTAATTGAATTCAATACCGAATTATTAAAAGCAGAGTGGGATAACCAAAAAAATATCTGGAAGCTAGAGACAAGCTCTGGTTTGTATATCGCTAAAACAGTTTTATTTGCTACAGGTCCAATTACTGAAGCCCAGATACCACGTCTTGAAGGTTTAGATACCTTTACTGGTGAAATGTTCCATTCGGCAAAATGGAACCATGACTATGACTTAACTGGAAAACGCATTGCTGTAATTGGTACTGGTGCATCTGCTATTCAGTTTGTGCCACAAATTCAACCTAAAGCCAAAGAGTTGTTTGTATTCCAACGTACAGCACCTTGGGTACTACCGAAGCCCGATACGGACTTGGGCGAGTTGAGTAAATCTGTCATTGCCAAATATCCAGCTATTCAAGCGACTTGGCGACAGACTGTGGCGGGTACTTTAAATGTCATTAATTTTGGCTTACGCAATCCAAAAGCTTTAAAGCCTGTCAATTTTGCTGCAAAACAATTGTTAAAGCTGCAAATTAAAGATCCAGTCTTGCGTAAAAACGTAACGCCTAATTTTGATATTGGCTGTAAACGTATTTTATTTGCCAATAATTATTATCCAGCATTACAAGCACCGAATACCACGCTTATTCCACATGGTCTAGTTAAAGTTGAAGGCAATACGGTGATTGCTGCCAATGGTGAACGCCACGAAGTTGATGTGATTATTTGGGGTACTGGATTTGAAGTGTCTCATCCTCCTATTGGTAAACGTGTACATAACGAAAAAGGGGAATGTTTGGCTGAGCTTTGGAAAGACTCTTCACCAGAAGCTTACTTAGGAACCAATATTGAAAATGTACCTAATGCATTTCTTATGCTTGGGCCAAATGTTTTGGTCTATGACTCATTTATTGGTCTTGCCGAAGCACAACTGCAATATATTATAGATGGTTTGCTACAAATGAAGGCAAAAGGTATTGCTAAGCTTTCAGTGAAATCAGAAGTGATTAAAAAGCACAACGACTTGGTACAAAAACATCTACAAACCACAGTATTCAATAGCGGGGGATGTAAAAGTTACTATCTCGATGCAAATGGTCGCAACTTCGCGGCATGGCCATGGTCGTTAAAAAAGCTTAAACAGCGTTTACATCATTTAAAGTTAGAAGAATATGATGTGATTTATGAAGCTGATTTGATAAAGGCAAAACCTAAAGCTGAAGAAGTTGCTGGTTAATGACTTTATAAAAGCCCATTTTAATTTATTGAAATGGGCTTTTTATTATTTAATAGATTGAACAATGAATTAAAATTCGACAAATAATTTAATGAAGTTAAATTGAAAAATAAATTTAAATATACTTAAAAATAAAAGTAGGTGAATAAGGCTATATAAGTTTTTGTTAAAAAAATATAGTTATTTTTAAAAATGAATTTTTAAGTGAAAAGTATTATTTTTTACTCTTTTTTAAAATTGCAAATTAGAAAACATTTTTTATATCAATATTTTGAGTGATTAATAATTATTGTAAATAAATGTGAAAATATTCACAAACTGGTTATTTTTTGTTAAGATCATTAACATTAAAAACATAGAGATAATAATAATGATCAATAAAGTATTAATAGTGTTGTGTGTGAGTATCGTGTTTGTACTAGGGTACTGGGCGTATTTAGATACCCAAAATAAAAGACATCAAGAGCTCATGAGGATTATTCAGGAAGCTGAAAAAAATTTGCAAACAATTGAGCGCAATCCTAATCGTATTAGTCATAGCAATTTAGCTTCATATAATTTGCAAAAATATATTAGCGATAAAAAAGTGTTTTTCTAAGCAAAGTAGTCATTATTATTTGCTTTAAAAACTGTGCCATTGATCATATCTTTTCATAAATTTTGATCATGTTGCTTTTGAATCTGTTAAACTTATTGAACGTATAGTAAAAAAGCTGCATAGGGGTTATGCAGCTTTTTTGTGTTTCAAGAGGAGCTGTGGCTATTTTCTGTGTATGACAGCAGAAATCGAATGAGTGGCATATTTGTTGCTTCGTCTATTGAAGATTTTTGTCTAGAGATCTGATCAGAAAAACAAGATTGCTCAGATACCTACATAGAAGTACATATTCCACAGCTCAGATTTTGTATAGAGGCTACTTATGGCGGCGCCCAATTCTTCGGCAGGCTGGTTAGAGCGTTTATTTAAGTTAAGCGACAATAAAACCACGTTTCGAACAGAAGTTCTTGCTGGTGTAACTACGTTTTTAACGATGTGTTACATCATCATTGTCAATCCACTCATTTTATCTGAAACCGGCATGGATCATGGCGCCGTATTCGTTGCGACCTGTTTGGCAGCAGCAATCGGTTGTTTAGTGATGGGTATTATTGCCAATTATCCAATCGCCTTAGCACCGGGTATGGGGCTTAATGCTTATTTTACCTATTCGGTATGTATGGGTATGGGAGTGCCATGGCAGACAGCTTTAGCTGCTGTTTTTGTTTCAGGCGTTGTATTTCTTGCAATCAGCTTCTTTAAAGTTCGTGAAGCGATTGTTAATGCAATTCCAATGTCGCTTAAATTTGCGATAGGTGGTGGTATTGGCTTATTCCTGGCGCTTATTGCGCTAAAAAATGCCGGAATTATTGTTGCAAATAAAGCAACATTAGTGGGTTTGGGCGATATTAAACAACCTACTGTACTACTGGCTTTATTTGGCTTTTTACTTATTGTTGTTTTACATCAGCTTAAAGTCCGTGGTGCCATCATTATTAGTATTTTAGTGGTGACAGCAATTGCGACTGCTTTAGGTTTAAATGAATTTAAAGGTGTAGTAGGGCAGATTCCTTCAATTGCACCAACATTTATGCAAATGGACTTTAAAGGTCTGTTTACTGCAAGTATGGTGGGTGTGATCTTCGTATTCTTTATTGTTGACTTGTTTGACAGTACGGGTACTTTGGTAGGTGTTTCACACCGTGCGGGCCTTTTAAAAGATGGCAAATTGCCACGTTTGAAAAAAGCATTATTTGCTGACTCTACTGCAATTGTTGCTGGTGCAGCATTAGGTACATCATCAACCACGCCATATATTGAATCGGCTTCAGGTGTAGCAGCAGGTGGACGTACAGGTTTAACTGCAGTAGTGGTCGCTTTCTTATTTATTTGCTGTTTATTCTTGGCACCTCTTGCTCAATCTGTGCCAGGTTTTGCAACAGCTCCAGCTTTATTGTTCATTGGTGTACTCATGATCCAAGGGATCACTCACATCGATTGGGATGATATTACAGAAGCTGTTCCAGCCTTTTTAACGATTGTATTTATGCCATTTGCATACTCAATTGCAGATGGTATTGCTATGGGCTTCATCAGCTATGCATTAGTTAAATTATTCACAGGTAAGGCAAAAACTGTTCCATACATGGTATGGATTATTGCTGCTCTTTGGGTATTTAAATTTATCGCTTTTGGCGGTTAATATGATTTTTCATAATTTCCTTCTAGAACTATTTTAGTGATAGAGATATAAGAAGGAAATTATAGAAGGGTGTGCTTACCACACCCTTTTTTCTTTAGATGTGGAGTTAATATGAATCAAGTCGAGCTGATTCAGGCCTTACCAAAAGCCGAGTTGCATGTGCATATTGAAGGGACGTTTGAACCTGAATTAATGTTTGCTATTGCACAGCGTAATCAGATTCAGATTCCTTACAAATCTGTTGAAGAAGTAAAGCAAGCTTATAACTTTCATAATCTTCAATCATTTTTAGATATTTACTATGCTGGTGCAAATGTTCTTGTTCATGAGCAAGATTTTTATGATTTAGCATGGGCATATTTTGAGAAATGTGCAGAAGATCGTGTCGTTCATACAGAAATGTTCTTCGACCCGCAAACTCATACCGACCGTGGTATTGCGTTTGCAACGGTGATCAATGGTCTTAGACGTGCATGTGCTGACGCAAAAACCAAATTTGATATTAGCTCTCAGCTTATTATGTGTTTCTTGCGCCATTTAAGCGAAGAAGCTGCATTTGAAACGCTTGAACAAGCTTTACCGTTTAAAGAAGACATTATTGCTGTTGGACTTGATTCAAGTGAAGTAGGCCATCCACCAGCTAAGTTTGAACGTGTTTTTGCTAAGGCACGTGAGGAAGGTTTCTTAATCGTGGCTCACGCGGGCGAAGAAGGCCCACCTGAATATGTATGGGAAGCTTTAGACTTGCTCAAAGTAAACCGTATTGACCACGGCGTGCGTTCTGAAGAAGACGAACAATTAATGGCTCGTCTAATTAACGAAAAAATGCCATTAACGGTTTGTCCTTTAAGTAACTTAAAGCTATGTGTCGTTAAGGATATGAAAGATCACAACATCCGCCGTCTTTTACAAAAAGGCGTACATGTGACTGTTAACTCGGATGATCCTTCATATTTTGGCGGTTATATGAATGATAACTTTATTGCTATTCAGCAGGCCTTAGATTTAACTAATGATGAGTTGAAGCAACTCGCAATTAACTCTTTTGAAGCCTCTTTCATTTCAGATGAAGAGAAGCAAAAGTGGATTTCAGAAATCCAAAAAATCTAAATAAAAAAACCGCCTGTGATAGGCGGTTTTTTTAACATAGAATTTATTTAGGCTGTTTGGTCATACTGTTTAAAACATTATCTTTATCGACAAAGTGATGTTTTAAAGCTGCCAGAACATGCCCAACAATAAGTAAACCTGCAAACCACGAAATATAAATATGTAATGGTTTAACAATCGCTAATATCTCGGGGTTATCTTGTACTAAACGTGGAATTTCAAATAAATATAAAACAGGGGCAGGATGACCAGCACTCCAGCTAAATAAACATCCTGTCACAGGTAAAGCCACTAAAATCACATAAAGCAATAAATGTCCGATGTGAGCTAGGGTTTTCATAGTGGGTGACATGGTGTCAGGGAGCTGTGGGGCTGGGTGGGTGTAACGCCAGAAAAGGCGAATAACTACTAGAAAAATAATGGTTGTGGCAATGTTTTTATGTAGTGTAATGACATCACCTTTAAAGCTACCATCAGCATCGTAACTTAAAAAGTTTCCACTATAAAAGCCAATCACCCAAGCGGTAATGAAAATGATTGCCATGACCCAATGCAGAATCTGTGCAGTACGGGTGTAGTATTGAGAGGATGAGGCAGGCATAAAAGACCCTATTTTTTTGTCATTTTAGTGCTAGATTTTATGAGAAAGGGTTGATTTTGAGAAATGTTGTTCTCGTAACGGAGCGTGCTATAAACAGAACGCTTTAATTGAAGAAACATAGTCAACTTGAGTTGGAAAATAACAGAGTTAGATTGCACAAATGCATCAATTTATTTGTTTCTTCTAAGCACAAGTTTAGGCAAAATACGCGCTGCTTACGTTCGATCAAAGGAAAAAATGATGAAAAAATTGATGCTTGCTATGGCACCAGTTGTTTTAGCTTTAACGGCATGTGCGACCACGCCTGGTGCAGGTTCTACAGAAACAGCAACTCAACAGTTAGGCATGACTGCATTAAAAGTGGCTGTAAACGCGAAATGTATTACAGAAATTAATAATGTTGCTGCATGGAAAACAGCAACCAAGCTTATGACTGCTGAACAACGTGATAGTATTCAAACTAATGTTTGTGGTTGCGTAAGTGAAAAGGCACCAAACAGTGTTACAGCAGTTGATTTGGCTACTGCTGCACTTGACCCTGCGGCACGTGCAACAGTTGTAAATCAGGTTGTCTCTAATACTGTAAACGCTTGTGTAGCAGAAGCTTTGCAAAAGTAATTAATAATTTGAGTTTCAAAGAAGGCTGACTCATATTGATCGGCCTCTTTTTTTATTGGAGTATACATGTTTGTTGCAGGCGTAGATGAGGCGGGGCGAGGCCCACTAGTGGGTTCAGTTGTTGCTGCAGCTGTTATTTTAGATCCGAACAATCCAATTTTAGGATTAAACGATTCTAAAAAATTAACTGAAAAGAAACGTGAAAAGTTGTTTATCGAAATTCAGGAAAAAGCTTTGGCATGGTCAATAGCAGAAGCTACCCATGCAGAGATTGATGAGCTGAATATCTTGCAAGCAACTTTTTTGGCTATGCAACGTGCCGTGGATGGTCTAAAAACACAGCCTCAAAAAGTCATTGTAGATGGCAACCAAATTCCAAAAGGCATCATTATTCCTTGTGAAGCGATTGTCGGAGGGGATGCGAGCCATGCCGAGATTAGTGCCGCGAGTATCTTGGCAAAAGTTACACGTGATCGCCAAATGACTGAATTAGATCAGCAATATCCATTATTTGGTTTTGCCAAACATAAGGGTTATCCAACTAAAGCGCATTTTGAAGCGATTGCAGCTCACGGGGTAATCGATCAGCATCGTCGTAGTTATGCACCTGTAAAACGTGCATTAGGGCTATAAATTTATATACTCCCAAAAAATTTAAAGCGACTATAAAGTCGCTTTAATTAGGGAGAGAATAACTTCATACTAACGATTGAAGTTTTTCTGTGCATAATTATCATCTTCATATGAAACTTGATAATCTTGATCAAGATGTTGAAGGTGTTCATGCATTGCACGTTCATGTTGAATACGTTGATAAATTTCTTCGCGATGAACAGAAACCTCTTTTGGCGCATTCACACCAATTCGAACCTGGTTTCCTTTGACGCCAAGCACAGTAACACTGACTTGATCCCCAATCATTAATGTTTCCCCGACACGGCGGGTCAGAATCAGCATGTTTATCTCCTTGCTAAACGCTTAAAACTGCAATATTGGTACCCAAATAAAAAGCTCAACCTCAGTTTTCAGTCAGATTCTAACAGAAATATGAGAACAAAGTCATATTTTGATAATCTCTGCCAAAAAACTTTCCGTTTAATATAACAGAGCCGCTATAAAAAAAACTATAGCGGCTCTGTGTTTTCTTTGATTATTGTCGGACAAGTAAACATTTTTTAATGAATTCTTGACCGGTTGGTAAAATTAAGCGCGGGCGCTGCTTTCACCGTGTTCGCGATCTAAACCAAAAGCGGTATGTAGGCAACGAACTGCAAGTTCAAGATATTTCTCATCAATGATGACAGACACCTTAATTTCAGATGTTGAGATCATAAGGATATTAATGCCTTCGTCTGCGAGGGCAGTAAACATCTTGCTTGCTACACCAGCGTGTGAGCGCATACCCACACCAACAATCGAAACTTTTACGATATCGTCACGTGTTGAAACTTCGCGTGCACCAATATTTTTGGCAGTTTCATTTAAGATTTTTTCAGCTTTCGCTAAATCAACACGGTTTACAGTAAACGTAAAATCTGTTGTGCCATCTTCTTCAACATTTTGGACTATCATGTCCACTTCAATGTTGGCATCACTTACTGGTGATAAAATTTTAGAAGCAATACCTGGTTCATCAGGTACACCTAAAATCGTTAATTTTGCTTCGTCACGGTTAAAAGCAATACCTGCAATGATTGGCTGTTCCATAGTGTCTTCTGCCTCAGTAGTAATGAGTGTACCTACATTTTCTTTAAATTCGTCGTCAAATGCGCCGTCGTCATCATTATCAAAGCTTGATAATACGCGTAAAGGAACTTGATATTTTCCGGCAAATTCTACTGAGCGAATTTGTAAAACTTTTGAACCTAATGATGCCATTTCTAGCATTTCTTCAAAAGAAATACGATCAATTTTCTTCGCTTTAGGAGCAACACGAGGATCTGTAGTGTAAACACCATCAACGTCAGTATAGATTTGGCATTCATCTGCTTTAAGTGCAGCAGCAATCGCAACACCAGAAGTATCTGAACCACCACGTCCTAGAGTAGTTGTGTTTCCATTAGCGTCAAAGCCTTGGAAGCCTGCAACTACAATAACACGGCCTGCATCTAGGTCATTGGTCATGACATCTGTGTCAATCGACTCAATACGCGCCTTGGTAAATGCACTGTCAGTTTTAATACCGACTTGACGTCCGGTATAGGATTTAGCTTCCACACCAATCGAATTAAGTGCCATAGCTAACATGGAAATCGTCACCTGTTCACCGGTTGAAACCATTTGGTCTAACTCGCGTGGGTCAGGTGTTTCGGTAATGGCTTTAGCGAGGGCAAGTAAGCGGTTTGTTTCACCACTCATTGCAGATACGACCACAACAACCTTGTGACCGTGATCATGCCAACGCTTCACACGACGAGCAACATTTAAAATGCGCTCGGGGGTACCCATAGAAGTACCGCCATATTTTTGAACGATTAATGCCATAGTTGTTCCATATAAGCCATGACCCTGAGAGGCTTTTCAGGGTCAGTTACACAAAAAGTGAAGTCTTATTTTTGTTCAAGCCATGCAGGCAATGCTGCGATCACTTGTCCAAACTTCTCGTTAAGTGGCGCGCCACCTTGTGCTAAGTCAGGTTTACCACCACCTTTACCACCTAGTTCAGTTGCTAGATGTTTGATGATGTCACCTGCTTTTAGATTTGCAGTGTATTGTGACGCGACTGATGCAAGCAGGCTGACTTTGTCACCCTCTACACCTGCTAACACAATCACTGCGTTCTCTAATTTTGATTTTACACTGTCATGTAAGTTGCGAAGCGCTTTGGCATCAACCCCTTGAACAGTAGTAATAAGCGTTTGACGACCAGCAATGGTTTGAACTTGGTCAATCAAATCAGCCGCTTGGAAGTTTGCCAATTTCTGGTTGAGCTGTTCAATCTGCTTTTGTAATGCAGAAACCAATTCTACATTGGCTTGTACACGCTCAACTGTTTGGTCTTTCTGTGCTTTTAGTAAGCTATTAATGTGCTGAATATCATGATCAGCTTTTTGTACCACTTCTAATGCTTTAGTGCCAGTCACTGCTTCAATACGACGTACACCAGCAGCTACACCACCTTCAGAAGTGATTTTGAATAAACCAATATCACCTGTACGTTTTACGTGAATACCGCCACAAAGTTCGATTGAGAAGTTTTTCTCATCAATAACTGAACCCATAGAAAGTACACGAACTTCATCGCCGTATTTTTCACCGAACAGCATCATTGCGCCTTTTGCTTTTGCTGCTTCAATGTCGAGAAGCTCAGTCGTCACTGGAGTATTGGCAATGATTTCAGCATTTACGAGACGTTCAACTTGTTGTAATTGTTCAAATGAAACAGGTTGGTCATTTGCAAAGTCAAAACGTAAGATATCACTTGCAACTAAAGAACCTTTTTGTTGTACATGAGAACCTAAAATTTGACGAAGGGCAGCATGTAACAAGTGGGTTGCTGAGTGGTTACGCGCAGTAGCTTCACGAATGTCTGCTTTAACAATCGCTTCTACATTTTGATTTGCTTTGAGGTTACCAACAGTCACAATACCTTGATGAACAAAGGCACCACCAGACTTTTTAGTGTCTTGAACTTCAAAAATACCTGTTTCATTTTTGAAGATACCAGTATCACCAATCTGACCACCACTTTCAGCATAGAAAGGAGTTTGGTTTAAAACAATAAGTGCTTCGTCGCCTTCAGAAACTTCGTCAACTTGCACGCCATCTTTATAGATCGCTACAATCTGACCTTGACCAGTTGTGTTGATATAACCGTCAAACTGAGTTTCGCCTTCGACTTTTACAATGCTGTTATAGTCAACTGCAAACTTACCAGCATCACGTGCACGTTGACGCTGTGCAGCCATTTCAACTTCAAAACCGGCTTCATCAATAATAAAGCCACGTTCACGTGCAATATCAGCCGTTAAGTCTGTCGGGAAGCCATAAGTGTCGTAAAGTTTAAATACAGTCGCACCTGGAATAGTTTTATCTTTTAACTGAGCAAGTTCACCTTCGAGAAGTTTTAAGCCTTGCTCAAGTGTTTTAGCAAACTGTTCTTCTTCACGAATTAAAGTTGCTTCAATCACATCACGACGAGCTTCTAACTCAGGGTAAGCCTGACCCATCACTTCAATTAATGGTTGCAACATTTTGTAGAAGAACGTACCTGTTGCACCAAGCTTGTTACCATGACGAACAGCACGGCGAATAATACGACGTAATACATAACCACGTCCTTCATTGCTTGGATTTACACCATCAGCAATTAAGAAGCAGCAAGAACGCGCATGGTCTGCAACAACACGTAAAGAAGGCTGACCTTCATCTTCAATACCAATAATGTTTGCAGCAGCTTTTAATAAGTGTTGGAACAGGTCAATGTCATAGTTTGAATTAACATGTTGCAATACTGCAGAAATACGCTCTAAGCCCATACCTGTATCTACAGATGGCGCTGGAAGAGGGTGAAGTACGCCATCAGCAGTACGGTTAAACTGCATGAAAACGTTATTCCAGATTTCAATGAAACGGTCGCCATCTTCTTCAGGAGAACCAGGTAAGCCACCCCAAATGTGATCACCGTGGTCAAAGAAAATTTCAGAACATGGACCACAAGGACCTGTATCACCCATTGCCCAGAAGTTATCTGATGCGTATTTTTCGCCTTTGTTATCACCAATACGGATAATACGCTCTGGAGCTAAACCAATTTCTTTATTCCAGATGTCATAAGCTTCGTCATCTGTATGATAAACCGTTACATATAAGCGATCTTTCGGTAAAGCTAGCCATTGTTCGCTGGTTAAAAACTCCCAAGCAAACTTAAGTGCATCACGTTTGAAATAGTCACCAAATGAGAAGTTACCTAACATTTCAAAGAATGTATGGTGACGAGCTGTATAGCCGACGTTATCTAAATCGTTGTGTTTACCGCCTGCACGTACACATTTTTGTGATGTTGTTGCACGTACATAATCACGTTTTTCAAGACCTAAAAAACAGTCTTTAAACTGGTTCATCCCAGCATTTGTAAATAATAAAGTTGGGTCGTTGGCAGGAACAAGAGAACTCGATGCAACACGTGTATGCCCTTGCGTTTCAAAGTAGCGCAAAAATGCTTCACGAATTTCAGCAGATGTCATTAAACGAGTACTCACAACCAAGTCACTCCATATTTTCGAATTTGGCTAAAAGCATCACCACAAGTTTGTTTGTTCACAAATCTTGCATGTGATACGGGGCTTATTTTTAAAAAACGCTAAATTGTAACGGAAAAACCCCACCGAACCAACGATTTTAGAGGGAATATCTTACAAAACTGTGATTTGGCTAAAAATCTATATTCAATTGGCCTTCACGTGTTTTACTATATGCCTTCTTTCGTTTCTGGTTTTGTAGATAAGGATAGGTCATGCAACGTATCGCCATTAATGGGTTTGGCCGGATTGGACGTAATGTTTTACGTGCATGGTTTGAAAGCCCGAAACAATTTCATTTTGAAATCGTGGCGATTAACGATATAGCAGATGTACAGACACTAGTGCATTTATTTAAATATGATTCAACCCATGGTCGTTTTAATGGCAAAGTTGACATAGCGATTGAAAATGAAAAGATTTATTTAAATATTCAATCTAACCAAAGAAATTTGAAAGTTGAAGTTTTACAGCAAAAACAGCCAGAACTTTTACCGTGGGCAAGCTTGCAAATTGATGTTGTACTCGAATGTACAGGTTTGTTCCGTTCTCATGCTGATGCAACCCGCCACTTAGAAGCAGGGGCAAAAAGAGTCATTATCGGGGCTGCACCTTTTGACCATGTCGATGCTGCAATTGTCTATGGCGTTAACCATGCCGATGTGAAAGCGTCTGATCAAATCATATCAAGTGTGTCATGTACGACACAGGCTTTAGTGCCGTTAGTAAAAATCATTGATGATGCATTTGGGATTGAAACTGCGCTCATGACAGAAATTCATGCCGTAACAGCAGATCAGTCTGTGCTTGACCATGCGCACCGTGATTTACGTCGTGCCAGAGCTTCTGGTCAAAATATTATTCCAACTACTTCTAGTGCACTTGGTGCATTAAAACGTGTAATGCCTAAAATGGAAGACCGTATTGATGGCTATTCAATTCGAGTTCCCACCATTAATGTGGCTGCCATTGATTTAACTTTTATCGCACAATCTCCGATTACTGTTCATCATATTAATGAATTGTTGATTAAGGCGTCTCAAACAGATTATGCGGAAATTATGGCAGTGACTGATGAGCCACTCGTTTCAAGTGATTTTAATCATTCGCCTTATTCACTTATTGTTGATTTAACTCAAACTATGGTTGTTGGGCATCAAGCTAAAGTATTTGCTTGGTACGATAATGAATGGGGCTATGCAAATCGATTATTAGACTTGTGTGATTCTTTCTAAATTTGAAATAACTTAGGAAAGCTGTTCAGCAGTTAAGGTTGGTTAACTGGAAACAAGGCGATAGTTCAGATATTGGCCCATTCTTTGGTTGAAGAACTTTTGATTATGATATAAGCAAAGCGCAGTAAGGTATTAAATTTTATTATTAATTGTTTAAATCTTCTTTTTGACTTTAGAGTTTATTCAGAAAGATTTATGCAAATTGTCAGGTGCATGGCACAAAGTATCATGCTACACTAAGAGAAATCGGGTGTGTTCCCGATTTTTTTATGTGGGGTCGTTCCACGTTGATCAGATTTTAGGCTTGAAATATGACCATTTCAGAGACATGGTTGCTGCCTGACGGGGTAGCAGATGTATTGCCGGAACAGGCGCAAGTCATTGAAAAACTTCGCCGTGAAGCTATAGATTTCCTCTCAGTAAGAGGTTATCAACTGGTATATACACCATTTATCGAATACATCGAATCGTTGTCTTCATTATCAGAATCAAATCAAGACCTGGATTTAGTAACTTTTAAGGTGATTGATCAGCTTTCAGGCCGTTTACTCGGTATCCGTGCTGATATGACGCCTCAAGTTGCACGTATTGATGCACATGTAAGACCTGTTGAAGGGGTTGCACGTTACTGTTATGCAGGGACTGTATTACATACAAAACCACAAAATTTCAATGCGACTCGCGCACCTTTACAATTAGGTGCAGAGCTATATGGCCACGATAGTATTGAAGCTGATGTTGAAATGGTCGATGTAATGCTTGGGCTCATTGAAAATGCTTATACATTGCAAGGTGCACATTTAGACCTAGGGCATGTAGGCTTATTTCGTAGCTTAGTAAAATATGCCGGACTTTCTAAAAATGAAGAGCATGAGTTATCTGATCTTTATCAAAGAAAAGCATTACCTGAGTTAGCTGAATTTACTCAAAATTTAAATATGGGTTCAGACTTTTATGCACTTGGTCGCTATGCAAGTGATTTAGAAGCATTACAAACTCATTTAAGTACAGATATTTTAAAAGATGTTGAATTTGATGCTGCATTAAATGCGCTCAAAACTACACTTGAACAAATTAAAAACCGTTGGCCAGCACTTAATGTTGGAATTGACGTTGTCGAACTTCGCAGTTACCACTATCACACTGGTTTGATGTATGCAGTTTATGCACCGAACCGTGCTGCACCTTTAGCGCAAGGTGGCCGTTATGATGGTATTGGTGAACACTTCGGTCGTGCACGTCCTGCTACTGGTTTCAGTTGTGATTTATATGCCTTAGGTGCAAATCAGTTTGCCGAAATTGAAACTGTAGTGGCACCTAAAGGTACTGATGCAGATTTACTTAAAGCAATCGCAAATGCACGTTCAGAAGGCTTACGTGTAGTCCAATTGTTAGGTAATGATAATTTAGGTTCTATTCCTTATGCGACACATCAACTCGTGTTGCAAAACGGTCAATGGAATATTGAAAAGATTTAAACGCCAGCGGTAAGTTTTTACTGATGGTTTCCAATTTTAACAGCATGATGTAATGAGGCTATTATGGGCAAAAATGTTGTGGTACTTGGTACCCAATGGGGCGACGAAGGTAAAGGTAAAATCGTCGACCTGCTCACAGATCAAGCGGCTGCGGTAGTACGTTATCAAGGCGGACATAACGCAGGTCATACTCTTGTCGTAGGTGGTAAAAAGACTGTATTACACCTCATTCCATCAGGTATTTTACGTGAAAACGTATTGTGCTTAATTGGTAATGGTGTGGTGCTTTCACCAGCAGCATTAATTGAAGAAATGGGAATTTTGGAAGCTGAGGGTGTTCCAGTTAAGGAACGTCTACGTATTTCTCCAAACTGTCCTCTTATTTTACCTAACCACATTGCTCTTGATCAGGCTCGTGAGAAGAAACGTGGTAACGCTAAAATCGGTACTACAGGTCGTGGTATTGGCCCTGCTTACGAAGATAAAGTAGCTCGCCGTGCAGTGCGTGTTGCTGACCTTGTTCGTGGTGGTGCAGCGTTAGAAGAAAAACTCCAAGAAATGCTTGAGTTACATAACTTCCAATTAACCCAGTTCTACGGCGTAGAAGCAGTTAAATTTGAAGACGTGTTGGCTCTTTGCAACGAATGGCGTGAAGTGCTTGCTCCGTTAGTGATTGACGTGACTAAAGTGTTACATGACTACCGCAAAGAAGGTAAGCCTGTAATGTTTGAAGGCGCTCAAGGCTCACTTTTAGACATCGACCACGGTACTTACCCGTATGTGACTAGCTCAAATACAACTGCTGGTGGCGTAAGCTCTGGTTCTGGTATGGGGCCTTTACATCTTGATTATGTATTAGGTATCACTAAAGCTTATACAACACGTGTAGGTGCAGGTCCATTCCCAACAGAATTAGTTTACGATGCAGCAACTGATTCTGGTGACCCAATTGGTAAACACTTGGGTACAGTAGGTCATGAATTTGGTGCTTCTACTGGTCGTCAACGTCGTTGTGGTTGGTTTGATGCTGAAATCTTACGCCGTTCTGTAGATGTTAACTCACTTTCAGGTATTTGCTTGACTAAACTTGACGTTTTAGACGGTTTAGAAGAAGTGAAAATCTGTGTAGGTTATGAAAATACTGATTCAGGTTGTGTAGGTTCTTCTGATGCGGTTTCTTTTGAATGTTTGAAACCAATTTATGAAACTATGCCGGGTTGGAGCGAGTCAACTGTTGGCTTAACTAGCATTGACCAATTACCTGCAAATGCTTTGGCTTATGTAAAACGTATTGAACAATTAATCGAATGTCCGATTGATATCGTTTCAACTGGTCCAGACCGTGCAGAAACAATTGTTTTACGTCACCCATTCTCTGCTTAATTTGCAAAGATGATAAAAGCCTCCTGAAAAAGGGGGCTTTTTTATATCCGACTAAAGTGCAGTTTCTGTTTTGTCTAATTCAGATTAAAACAGAAATATAAGTGATGTCATGGATGATGAACTAAAATGAAATTGCAACCCACTATTTCAAAAACCATTTTTTATTCTTTTTTGTTTGCGATCGGTGGTTCGCCAACGTTAGCTATGTTAGTCATTTATGGCCAAAATTATAACCCTGACTTCTTCATGACAGCATTTATGAGTCTTTCTGTTTTGATTGCTTGTGTCTTAATTCCGGTCGTTTTTATACAAAACAGTTATCTCTTATGGAAAAGGACAAGTCCCTCTCTTGAAGAGAAAGTTAAGCCTTTAAGCCATGTCTATCTTGTCCTAAATATAATATGTTTACTGTTCTGGATTTATTTGATGACTTTATCTGCTTGATCGTTACATAAATACTATGATCGTGAAGAAATGAGAGATTCAAAGCTTATGTGCTATTTCTTATAATAAGTGCAAAAGAATAAACAGTTTTTTTAAGATTTAGGTGACCCATGTTGATGAATAAGAAACTTTTTTTAAGCTTGTGTGCTGCAGGTGTTGTAACAATCTCTGGTTGCGCAACAATGGCTGACATGGCTGGGGCAGATACAGCAACATTAAATGCGCAGTCTGCACAAGGTTTTACTAAAATGGTGCAGGAAGCACGTGCTAAAGGGACTTTAGATACAAGTTCAAGTACCTATAGCCGTATTAATGCTGTTTTCAACCGTTTAAAACCTTATGCTGACCAAGTAAATCAAACAGGGCAGCCATTTAGCTGGCAGTTGGCTGTACTGAAATCAGATACTGTTAACGCCTACGTTGCACCAGGTGGTAAGGTCGTGTTCTACACAGGTATTGTGAATAAGCTCAACCTAACGGATGCTGAAATTGCAGCTGTTATGGGCCACGAAATGACGCACGCTTTAGAAGAGCATGCTAAAAGTAAAATTGGCGCACAAGCTTTAACTGATTTGGCATTAAATATTGGCTTAAGCTATGCAGGTGGTGGTAACGTTAACCAATTAGGAGCGGCTGCTGCACAACTAGGTTCGCAAGTAGGGGTGGGCTTACCATATTCGCGTAGTTTAGAGAGCCGTGCTGACCAAGGGGGCTTAATGTTAATGGCACGTGCAGGTTATAACCCAAATGCTGCTATTACCCTCTGGGAAAAAATGAACAAACTTGAAGGTGCTGGTGGTTCATCTTTCTTGTCTACTCACCCATCTAACGCTCAGCGTATTAATGATATGCGTAAAAACTTACCTGCAGCATTAGCTATTTATAATGGCCGTAGATAAGTTTTAAAACTTTAATATAAGTATAAAAACGGATGCTTAAGCATCCGTTTTTTTGTTTTTAAGGGGCAGGATTAGGCTGTTGTACATGAATAGCTTCTATGCCTTGTAAAATTTCTGGTGAAAGCTCAATTTCAAAAGCCTGAATATTCTCTTTGAGCTGATCTAAGCTAGTCGCACCAATAATTGTACTTGTCACAAAGAATTGCTGTTTAATAAAGGCTAGAGCCAATTGAGTCAGGCTTAAACCATGCTTTTCAGCGAGCTGTGCATATTGTTCCGTTGCCCATTCACTTTGTGGATTGCTATAGCGACTAAAGCGTGGAAATAGAGTAACGCGAGCATTCGCAGGACGTGCCCCATTTCTAAACTTACCAGTTAAGTAACCAAAAGCAAGAGGAGAGTATGCAAGTAATCCTACATCTTCATATTTAGCAATCTCAGACATACCGATTTCATAAGTACGATTAAGCAGGCTATAGGGGTTTTGCACACTCACAAATTTACTTACACCTAAATTTTCAGCAAGCTGTAAAAACTTCATAGTGCCCCAAGGCGTTTCATTAGATAAGCCGATATAACGAATACGTCCTCGATTAATCTCTTTTTGAAGAGCGAGTAATGTTTCTTCTAAGGGAGTAGTATCATAATCATTTTGGGCCTGCTGATTACCATAAGCGAGCGTGCCAAAAAAGTTGGTATGACGTTCTGGCCAGTGTAATTGGTAGAGATCAATATAGTCTGTTTGGAGGCGTTTAAGAGAACCATCAATCGCTTGTGAAATATGTTCACTATTAAACTTGGTATGACCTTCTCGAATATGAGTTCCACCAAAGCCGGGACCTGCAATTTTTGAAGCAAGGAATACTTTGTCACGTTGACCATGTTGTGCAAACCAATTGCCTAAAATGGTTTCAGTCGCACCATATGTTTCTGGTTTAGGGGGTACGGAATACATCTCTGCCGTATCCCAAAAATATAAACCGTGCTCTAAAGCGTAATTGAGTTGTTCGAAAGCTTCTTGTTGAGTGTTTTGCTCACCAAATGTCATAGTACCTAAGCAAATTTCTGGAAGGTTAATGCCAGTGTGACCAAGTGGTTTGAATTGCATACTGCGAAATCCTTGAGAAATTTTAAGTTAGCCTAACGGAAAATATGTATTCAACTTAAATCATAAAAACAGAATAGTTTGTAAGCTTTGTGTATTAACTCATTGTTGCATATAAAAAAAGCAAACCGAAGTTTGCTCTTTATTAAATCATTACGAATAATTATTCTTCGTCATCATAGTCTTCGTCAGTGACAGGAGTTTCTTCTAATGATGCATCAAAAATAAGAATAGCCTTACCATCGGTTTGGATCATACCTTGATCTTCTAAGGTCTTTAATACACGGCCAACCATTTCTCGTGAACAACCGACAATACGTCCAATTTCTTGACGGGTAATACGAATTTGACGACCATTCGGCAAAATCATTGCCTCTGGTTGTGAAGATAAGTCGATTAAGCAACGCGCAATACGACCAGACACATCAATGAAGGCAAGGTCAGTCATTTTACGAGTTGTATTTTTTAAACGACGAACAAGTTGCGCGAAAACGGCATAGCTGAGATCTGGATACTGTTTGCTCAGTTCATGGAAGTTGTCATATGAAATTTCTGCAATTTCACAGACATCACGGGTACGAACTTCAGCTGTACGTTGAGGGTTCGGTTCGAAAAGCCCCATTTCCCCAAAGAAGTCACCAGGATTCAAATATGCCACAACAATTTCACGCTCATCATCTTCACGTAAAATAATTGAAACTGAGCCTTTTAAAATTAAATATAAAGATTTTGACTCTGTTCCGGCATCAACAATTGTGGTTCGTTTTGGATATCTGTTGATGTGAGCACGCTTTAACAATGCTTTAACGGATTCAGGTAGTTGCCCCGGAGATAAAGCATCTGTGCTGAGTTGTGAAAAATTTGAAGTCATGCTTGATATGTTCCGAATAGGGTAAACAATTCACACAAGCTCGAGATGAGCTATTACACAGAAGAGATGAAATTCCTTATCAACTCATTTTATGTTAGTGTACAAAACAAGGGCCTGTTGACATTTCACAGATGGTTGCGACATAAGACGATTTTTCTAGACGTTACGAAGCAAGAACTATGGAATTTAGTCATTCTAAATAAATAGAGCTTAACAACGAAACGCACAAAAAAATCTGGTCTTGCGCTGCACCTAAAATGCTTAAATCGCACCTCAGATTTTGGCTGAAATTTAACAAACTTTTTTACAAAACGGGACAAAGGATTGCCCTTGTCTGTGTTTTGCGTTTTTATTTGGATTAATTTTTAGCTATTACGCAATCCATAGATGAAATGTCAACAGACCCTGCTTAAATTTATAATTTTTTTTGGGTAGTTGCAATGCAAACAAGTGTACATTGGCTAGAGAATGTTGCTTTTGAAGCGAAATCAGAGAGTGGTCATAGTGTAGTGATGGATGGCTCACCTGAGTATGGTGGCGAAAACCGTGGACCACGTCCTATGGAATTGATATTAATGGGACTTGGTGGGTGTGCTTCGTTTGATATTGTGACTATTTTAAAGAAATCTCGTCAAGATGTGACGAATGTCGTATGTCAGCTTAAAGCTGAGCGAGCAGATGCAATTCCAGCCGTTTTCACTAAAATTCATTTGCACTTTGTAGTGACAGGTAAAGCCGTAAAAGAAAAACAGGTTGCAAAAGCAGTAGAGCTATCAGCTGAAAAATATTGTTCAGCAAGTAAAATGCTTTCTGATGGTGGCGTAGAAATTACCCACGATTTTGAGATTATTGAAGCTGCATAATTTTATGTGGAACACCTGAAAAGAAAAGCTAACAGTCATGTTGGCTTTTTTTATGATAAGAACAATTCAAAAAATAAAAGGAGAATGTTGGGTGAATATTCGTTTAGCTCAATCAAAGGATACCGAATTCATATGTCACTTACTGAAACAAATGGGATATTCACAGCCATTAAGATTGATTGAGGAGCAATTCCAAAGATTAAGTAAAGATTCTAACGCAATTACATTGGTCGCAGCCGACGATTTAAATGTATATGGAGTTTTATCACTTTATTTTATTCCGCAAATTGCCTTAAAAGGGGACTTTGCCAAAATATGTTATTTGTGTGTTGACGAGAATATGCGTAGTAAAGGAGTGGGGCATTTGCTTGTACAAGAAGCAGAACGGTTGGCAAGGCAACGTGGTTGTGACCGGATGGAACTGCACTCAGGATTGCAAAGGCCTTTAGCGCATCAATTTTACCTAAGAGAAGGTTATGTCGAGGCGCCAAAGTACTTTCGTAAAGCTTTAAATTAATGAGCTGGATTTAAAAAAAGTTGAGGGTCTACCCGAGCATTGTTAAGGCTCATTCCCCAATGTAAATGTGGTCCTGTTACACGGCCTGTTTTACCGACTAAGCCGAGTACTTCACCTTGATGGATACGCTGACCTTTTTCTACTTTTATCTCGCTTAAATGGCAAAACATGCTAATTAAGCCTTGGCCGTGATCAATTAATACAGTTTGTCCATTAAAGAAATAGTGTCCTGTTTGAACGACTACACCATCTGCTGGAGCAACTACTTTTTGACCTATTGGTGCTGGAATATCCAGACCTGAATGAGGTGCACGTTCTTCACCATTGAAGAAACGTTTTCTTCCAAAAGAGTTGGTAAATTTTCCCGAAGTTGGACGTATAAATTTAGGCAAGCTTTGCCATGAACTTGTTGTGAAAGAACTATAAACCTCATTTTGTTCTTTCGCTTCTTGAGCATAGCGGTCTAATTGACTTTGGTTGGGGTTCACATAGTCTTGATTGGTAACTTTAATCCTTTGCTCAGCATAAGGATAAGACTTAACTTCTATTTGAATAGGCGCTTTATTGGTATCAAGCTGAATGCTGCCGAGTGGTGTAGATAATGGAATACCTACTACAGCATAACGTTGATGGCCTTCTTGACTGATTAAAACGGGTTTATGTTGAAAAGTGACTTGAGTAATATCGGTCGATAATGGAACGACTGCAATTCCACCGGGTCTTCTTGAGTCTTGGGGTAACTCTGCTATTGCTAGAGTCGAGCTAAAAAGACAAGTTGTTAATATAATATGTTTTAAACGCATTTTAATTTCAAAAACAGGATGGAATTAGCCTAATAAATTAATTCCTATTTTTGGAATTCTCAATGAAGACTTTGTGAAAAGAGTGGAACAGACGAAACCAAATATAAATATTTAAGCGATTTAATAAAATGTAGCTGAAGTGTACTTGAAATATATACAAAACAAACCCATATTATAATCGAGTTTTGCTCATAGTATTTTTTATAAGATCATGAAAAATATATAAAAAATTATTTGAAATCCGAAAAAGTGTTCCCATCTATTACACAAGTACGAATTTGTTGTGAGGAATAACAAGAATGCGATTTGAAAAATTTACGAACCGCTTGCAGCAAGCCCTCTCAGATGCTCAATCCTTAGCAATGGGTAAAGACCATACGGCTATAGCAGGTATTCATATTTTGAGTACCTTATTAGAAGAGCCGTCCAATATTAGTTTGTTGCAACAAGCAGGTGCACGGTTACCTGAACTTAAACAAAAGCTAGAGCAGGCTTTAAAAGATGCTCCGACTATTGCTAACCCGACGGGTGATGTCAATTTAAACCCTGAAGCAGTTAAAGCGCTTAACTTGGCAGATCGATATGCGCAAAAAGCTGGCGATGAATTTTTGTCGACTGACTGGGTTTTATTAGGCTTAGCAGAAACTGGCGAAACAAAAAATATTTTAAGTGCCGTAGGTGTAACTCCCGACAGCTTACGCAAAGTAATTGAACATATTCGAGGTAGTGACAAAGTCATGAGTAATAATCACGAAGACCAACGTGACTCACTTAATAAATATACGATTGATTTAACTGAGCGGGCTTTATCAGGGAAACTTGATCCGGTCATTGGACGTGATGATGAAATTCGACGCACTATTCAGGTCTTGTCACGTCGTACAAAAAACAACCCTGTACTCATCGGTGAGCCGGGTGTTGGTAAAACCGCTATTGTTGAAGGCTTAGCACAGCGTATTGTCAATGGTGAAGTGCCAGAAGGCTTAAAGAATAAACGTGTTTTATCACTAGATTTAGGCTCATTACTTGCAGGTGCTAAGTATCGTGGTGAGTTTGAAGAACGTTTAAAAGCTGTTTTAAAAGATTTGGCGAAACACGAAGGCGAAATCATCTTATTCATTGACGAGTTACATACACTCGTTGGTGCTGGTAAAGGTGACGGCGCGATGGATGCAGGTAATATGTTAAAACCTGCGTTGGCTCGTGGTGAACTGCGCTGTGTGGGTGCAACAACCTTAGATGAATATCGTCAATACATTGAAAAAGATGCCGCTTTAGAACGTCGTTTCCAGAAAGTTCTGGTTGATGAACCAAGCGTTGAAGATACCATTGCGATTTTACGTGGTCTAAAAGAAAAGTATGCTACTCACCATGGTGTACAAATTTTAGACTCAGCGATTATTGCAGCAGCGAAAATGTCTCATCGTTATATTACAGACCGTCAATTACCAGACAAGGCGATTGACCTGATTGATGAGGCAGCTTCTCGTATCAAAATGGAGATTGACTCTAAACCTGAAGCACTTGATAAGCTCGATCGCCGTTTAATCCAGTTGAAAATGCAGTTGGAAGCGGTGAAAAAAGATGAAGATGCAGGCAGTAAGGCCGAAGTTACTCATCTTGAAAAACAGATCGCTGAAGTTCAGAAAGAATATAACGATCTCGAAGAAGTGTGGAAATCTGAAAAAACTTTGGTAGAAGGCACTAAACAAGCTCAGGTTGAACTTGATAAAGCACGTATTGCTTTTGAGAAAGCTCAGCGTGAAGGCGATTTGGCCGAAGCAGCACGTTTACAATATGGCGTTATTCCAGAATTGCAAAAACAGCTTGAGCAAGACGAAGTTGCTGAAGAAAACGAAGAGCCAAAACTCATTCGTACTAAAGTGACTGAAAATGAAATTGCCGAAGTCGTTAGTGCTGCAACGGGTATTCCGGTTGCGAAAATGATGCAAGGCGAGCGTGAAAAACTCCTTCATATGGAAGAGTTCTTGCATGACCGTGTTGTAGGACAAGATGAAGCAGTTGTTGCGGTATCGAATGCAGTACGTCGTTCGCGTGCTGGTTTGTCTGACCCGAATCGTCCTAGCGGATCATTCTTGTTCTTAGGACCAACGGGTGTTGGTAAAACTGAGTTAACTAAAGCTTTAGCTAACTTCTTGTTTGATAGTGATGATGCCATGATTCGTATCGATATGAGTGAATTCATGGAGAAACATTCTGTCAGCCGTTTAGTTGGTGCGCCTCCGGGCTATGTAGGTTATGAAGAGGGCGGTGTTTTAACCGAAGCTGTTCGCCGTAAACCATATAGCGTGGTGTTGTTTGATGAGGTTGAAAAAGCGCATCCAGATGTTTTCAATATCTTGCTCCAAGTGTTGGATGACGGACGCTTAACCGACTCACAAGGTCGAGTAGTGGACTTCAAAAACACGGTTATTGTGATGACATCGAACTTGGGTTCACAAGATGTACGTGAGCTTGGCGAAGGTGCAACTGATGATGAAGTGCGTACAGTCGTGATGAATGCGGTAAGTCAGCATTTCCGTCCGGAATTTATTAACCGGATTGATGAGCTTGTGATTTTCCATTCACTCAAAAAAGCACAGATTCGTGGTATTGCAGATATTCAGTTAGATCGTTTACGTTCACGTCTTGTTGATCGTGATATGAGCTTAACTGTAGATGACAGTGCATTTGACTTATTGATTGATGCTGGTTTCGATCCTGTATACGGAGCACGTCCATTAAAACGTGCAATTCAACAACAGGTTGAAAACACTTTGGCTCAAAAAATCTTGTCAGGTGAGTTTGTTGCAGGTGATACCATTTTAGTTAAAGGTGAGCATGGTCACTTAGTCTTTGATAAAATGAAACTCAGCTAAGTTTGTTCTGCTAAAACCGAAAAGAGAATATGGAAACATATTCTCTTTTTTTATATTTAACTTTTATGCTGATTTGAAGATATAAGCGCAATAATTGAGTCTGCCACTTTTTGCGTGAGAGTTTTAAGTTTTTGTTCGGCATGCCCTGATAAAAAATAATGGTAATGATAAATACGTCCTAGATAAGAAATACAAATAAAAAAAGTACCTACAGGTTTTTCCGTGGTTTCACTTCCGCCATGTTTGAGTAAACCTGTACAACTTACAATAATATCGGCTTGTTGAAATAGGGTTTGACCAAGCCTACACATTTCTTCAGTTACTTGTGGTGATTCTGCTGTGTAGGTTTCGATTAACTTTGGATCAACTTTTAAAACACTGATTTTAATACTGGGGTCATAACTCACTAATCCGCCCAGTAAAATATCAGCACCACTATTTTTATGAATCGAAAACTGACTGGTTAAGTAACCTGAACTGGCACTTTCAATAAATGCAACTTTAAGTTGAAGATCTTCTAATAATTGACAGCATTGCTGAAGCATTATTCCACCTCGTATGGTGTTTATTTATGAATAAATCTAAATACAAATACATTATAAAATCACAGTAAGGGATGTGGAGTTATGGTGCAAGTCTGAGATAACAATCTATAAAAATACTTGAATATTCACAAAAAGCCTGTGAAGAATTTCAGATTTTAAAATGATCAATGCTAATTATCGGGAAGTTTCTTTATAACATTGCGACAAGGTTAAAAAGTTGCTAGTTTGATTTCATATAACGAACAATAACAATTTTAGGAAGTAGGTAATGAATAATAAGCAAGGGTATATGCTGGGAGTTTTGAACGGGGTGTTTGTATTATTATCAAATGCCTGGGCAGCACAACCAATGACAGAAAGTGCGCTAGCCACTCAAACAGGTGCGGTAACCACATCTTTACCCGTCATTATTGCTAAGGCTCAAGATGATGCACAAAAAACTGAAATAGAGCAGCACCAAGCTCGCAAAGAATTAGGCGATAACTATTTGCAAGAAGTTCGTTGGAACTCACTAAGGTCGAGTGTGTTATCACCTTATCAAGAACAAAAACAAAATCAGGTAATAGATATTAAAGAAAAGAAAAAATTAGAAATGGTTGCACTACCAGACCGAGCGGACCGCTTTACACGTTATGAGTTTGAGCCAAAGAATGTACATGGTGAAGTTATCATTACCGTAAAGTAATGATAACTTCCCGCCAAATTTATATCAGTTCAATCCTAAATGCTGAATTTTCCATGCACGGTGGATTTTTTGATTACGTTTAAAATCGGGGCCAATTGTTTCAGACGTAATTTCTTCAACGTCGTATAGCGCTTCAATTTCTTCATCCATCTCAAAGCCACGGTAGTTATTTGAGAAGTAAAGCGTACCTTCACTTGTTAAACGGTTCATTGCACGTTTAATAAGAGAAACATGGTCGCGTTGTACGTCAAAAGTACCGTAGAACTTTTTAGAGTTAGAGAAGGTAGGAGGGTCAATAAAGATAAGATCGTATTGTTCGTGACCTTCTTTTAACCATTCAAAACAGTCACTTGCAAAGAACATGTGTTGTTCATCTGCATGATCTACAGTTAAACCATTTAAAACGAAGTTTTCTTTAGACCAGCTCAAGTACGTGTTCGATAAGTCGACACTTGTAGTACTTGCAGCACCGCCTAAAGCCGCATGTAAACTGGCTGTAGATGTATAACTATATAAGTTCAGGAAGTGTTTACCACGAGCTTCTTGAGCAATACGTAGACGCATTTGACGGTGGTCAAGGAATAAACCTGTATCAAGATAGTCAGTCAGGTTTACTAAAATTTTAGCCTTACCTTCTTGAACGATAAAACGTTTTGAAGCTGTGCTTTGTTTCGTATATTGGTTAGTACCTGTCTGGCGAGCACGTGTCTTAATAAAAATGGCATCGCGGTTTAAACCGGTAACAGCACGAATTACAGCAAGCGCTAAATTAAAACGTTTTTTTGCTTTCTCAGGATCGATTGTTTTTGGTGGCGCATATTCCTGAACATGTAAGCGATCGCCATATAAATCTACAGCGACGTTAAAGTCAGGTAAGTCAGCATCATATAAACGTAAGCAGTAAATATTTTCTTTAGTAGCCCATTTTTTCAAAGCAGTCATATTTTTTTGCAAACGGTTCGCAAAATCTTGAGCTTCTTCTATTTCAACTGGTTGAGCTTGCCAAGTTGCTAAGAATGGCTGTGTTACTTTTTCTGGTTTGATTGCACCGAAACGAATGTAAATTGGTAACTTACCATTCATTAAACGTAAAGTTTCAGGCGCTTCAAAAGCTAAAACATCTGCTTGTTCAATTTGAGCTGCAATAATTGCTGCATATTGATTTGGGAAATGTTTTTGTAAAAGTGCCGATAACCCTAAGTAAAGAGAGCGATTTGATGCTTTATCACCTAAACGTTCGCCATATGGAGGGTTAGTCACAATAAAAGCTGTTTTCTTTTCAGCAGCAAAATCTGGCCAGTCAGCTAAAGTACGTTCTTCAATTTGAATTTGGCCTAATAGCTTTTCAAAGCCTGCTGCAATAATATTTTCACGAGTTGCTTTTACAGCTTCCCAGTCAGCATCAAACGCATAGAACTTAGGTAGTGGTTGCTCAAGAGCTTTTTCATGACGTTCTGCTGCTTCAGCTTTGAGAGAAAGCCAAAGTTCACGGTCATGCCCATGCCAGCCATTAAAGCCAAAACGGCGAACAAGACCAGGTGCGCGGTCAGTTAAAATCATTAATGCTTCAATGATAAATGTACCTGAACCACACATCGGGTCGAATACAAGCTCTGGATTACGTTCTTTAAGTTTGGCTTTTTGTAAAATTGCGGCAGCTAGGTTTTCTTTAATCGGTGCATCTGTCATGTAACGACGGTAGCCGCGTTTATGTAATGAGTCACCAGATAAATCTAGACAATAAGTATGTTCAGTCTTGCCAGCAAGTACATATAACGTAATTTCTGGTTGTTTAGTATCAATACTTGGACGACGGCCCACAGCTTCCATAAAGGAATCGACTACACCGTCTTTTGCTCTAAGCGTTGCAAATTGGGTATTAACTTTAATTTCACGCTCTGCATGTAAGCGAATAGCAAAGGTACTTTGTGGTGCAAAAATAAGTGACCAGTCAAAGCTCATTGCACCTTCGTAAAGCTCTTCCGCTACATCACGTGCATCATGTGTATGTTCAAGTTCAAAAGTATGGATTGGAAGTAAAACACGAGAGGCAAGACGTGACCACATGCAAATACGATAAGCATGTTCAAGTGTTCCTTCAATGATTAAACGTCCAGCTTTACGTTCTGTCACTTTGGTGCCAAGCTGTTCTATTTCTTCTTGTAAGAGGCTTTCTAAACCATCAGCACAAGTAATCCAATAGTGGTTTAAACGTAAAGAGGTATTCATAAACTCGATTGACCAAAACATATAAATATTAACGATGCAAAGTTTAACTTATTTTGATGTGTAAAGGTTTTTAAATTATTGCAACCTATCACTTGGCAACCAATAAACTGATTTTTAAAGCTTAAATCCTATAAACTGGTATGTATTTTGCTAAACCTCTATGAGTAAAGCTTATTTATTAAATGGTTTTTAACCAATTTTATGATTTGAAAGCATAGGGGAATATAAATGAAAGATATGATGGGGAATGGTTTTGTAGCCAATGCGGAAGCTTTTTCAGTGTCCACACAAATATATGTGCGTATGCGTAGGGTCACAGGACGGGTCATAGATGCATTGTATGTGGTCCAAAATAAAGATTACGCAAAGTATGTAATAGCGCTGGCTTTGGAAACAGATGACGATGAATTAAAACGTTATGTTGAACGATTAAATTCATTGACTGACACCATACCAGAGCTTCCTCAAAAACAAATCGCGGAAAATGTTCAGTTAAACGAAGAAAAAGAAATCACGGCTGAAGACATTTATCGGGCACAAGTTCCGCACCATTATATTGGTGCTTTAAGGTAATTTCGGCATGGCCCTAAATTTTCTGGTCAATTTAGGGTCTTATTCTGTAAAGTTCTTCTGCGAAAAAGATGGAATTCAGCTACACTATGCACGTTTTCGCGATTCGACCCATAGGAATCCATTATGCATATTGCAGCATTGCATCAACCGAGCCAGGTTCAGCTCAATCAAGACGGAAATTTAAAACATTTTTTAACGATTGAGGGCCTTTCAAAAGAAAACCTCACTAAGATTTTAGATACCGCTCAAAGCTTTTTAGACGATAATAATAATTTAATTAACCGCCCGCTTTTAGAAGGACGGACGGTGATGAATCTCTTCTTTGAAAACTCCACACGTACCCGTACTACTTTTGAAGCAGCAGCAAAACGTTTGTCTGCCAATGTATTAAACATTGATATAGCACGTTCAAGCACGTCAAAAGGTGAGACTTTACGAGATACACTTTGGAACCTCGAAGCAATGGCTGCCGATATTTTTGTAGTTCGCCATTCATCTTCGGGTGCTGCACATTTCATTGCTAAAGATGTATGTCCAAAAGTCGCAATTATTAATGCCGGAGATGGACGTCATGCCCATCCAACGCAAGCGATGCTCGATATGCTCACAATTCGCCGTGAGACGAAAAAACCATTTGAAGATTTGAGTGTTGCGATTATTGGTGACATTAAACATTCCCGTGTGGCACGTTCAGATGTGGCTGCACTTCAAACTCTTGGATGTAAAGACATTCGTGTAATTGCACCAAATACATTATTACCAGTTGGCTTTTCAGAATACGGTGACCATGTTCGTTTGTTCAATAACATGGATGAAGGCGTCACTGGTTGTGATGTGATTATTGCGCTACGTATTCAAAATGAGCGTATTGATTCACCAGCGTTATCTTCGCAATCTGAATTTTATAGAATGTATGGCTTAAACAAAGAGCGCCTAAGTTTAGCTAAACCGGACTGTATTGTTATGCATCCGGGACCAATGAACCGCGGTGTAGAAATTGATTCGAGTATTGCCGATGGTGACCAGTCTGTGATTTTAAAACAGGTTACTAACGGTATTGCAGTTCGTATGGCTGTACTGGCGTTGTCTATGCAAGGGCAACTGCAAGAACAAGGTTTAATTGAAGCGATTGCGTTGTAAGGAATGGATCACATGAGTATTGTAAAAATTGAAAATGTACGTGTGTTAGACCCAATCCAAAAAACAGATAGCGTACAAACTGTATATATTCAAGACGGTAAGCTCGTTGCTCCAGTCGAACAAGTTGAACAAACTATTGATGGGCAAGGCAAATGGTTAATGCCGACCATGGTTGATTTGTGTGCACGTTTACGTGAACCGGGTCAACAGCAGCATGGTACGCTTAAGTCTGAAGGAAAGGCTGCACGTGCCAATGGTATTTTGCACGTGATTACCCCACCAGACTCAAAGCCAATTGTGCAAGACAATGGTGCCCTCATTCATGGTTTGATTGAAAAGGCTTGGCACGACGGCGGTATTCACCTGCATATTATTGGTGCTCAGACCCAAGGCCTAAATGGTAAACAACCAGCAAATATGGCAGGGCTTAAAAAGGGGGGGGGTACTGCTGTTTCAAATGCAAATGCTGCTTTTGAAAATGATGATGTTGTTGTTCGTACATTAGAGTATGCCGCTGGTCTTGGTTTAACAGTCGTGTTCTATGCTGAAGAACCGCAACTTGCTAAAGATGGCTGTGCTCATGAAGGCTTTATCGCATCGCGTCAAGGTTTACCAATGATTCCGGCAATTGCTGAAACTGTAGCGATTGCTAAATACCTGCTTATGATTGAAGCGACAGGTGTCAAAGCTCACTTTGGCTTATTATCTTGCGGTGCGTCGGTTGAATTAATTCGTGCAGCAAAAGCGAAAGGTTTACCTGTTACTGCCGACGTCGCAATGCACCAGTTACATTTAACTGAACAATTAACGGATGGCTTTAACTCACTTGCACATGTTCGTCCACCATTACGTTCTGAGCAAGATAAAGAGCTTTTACGCCAAGGTTTAAAACAAGGTGTAATTGATGCAATTTGTACGCATCACGAACCATTAAGCAGTTCAGCGAAAATGGCTCCATTTGCTGAAACCCAACCTGGTATTACTGCATTTGATACTTATGTAGCTCTAGGTATCCAACTCATTAATGAAGGCTTATTTGAGCCACTTGAGTGGGTTACTAAAGTAACAAGTGCTCCTGCACAGGTAGCAAACATGACTGCGCGTTGGCAAGCTGAAGCTGGGTGGGTGTTAGTCGATCCTGAACTAAGCTGGACGTTAACTAAAGACACTATTTTGTCTCAAGGAAAAAACACGCCATTACTGGGTCAAAACCTTACTGGTAAAGTGATACAGACTTTTGCTGTATAGTTCTAACAGTTAAAAGCTTATTCAAAATATAAATAGGCAGATCATAATGATCTGCCTGTTTTGTAAATACTAGATGGAAAATTGTATATAAATTATTTAAAAGACAACAAAAGATTTCGAGCGCATTAGAATAAAAAACTATCAGCAAAGAGAAGTATTTGAATAATCAAAAAATTGCTGGTTACGACGTATAAGATTCGGGAGAATAAACAATGTCGATAAACCCTATAGAACTGCTTAAAGAAAAAGTATCATCAACAATATTGAATAATCAGGATGGATTCCTAGGCGAAAAAACTAACGCGCTCTCTAAGTTTTATCCAATTTTACTTTCATTATTAGCTGCTAAACCTGATCTTATTGGACAGTTAAAAAACAGTTTAGCTCCATCATTATCCGATCTTTTTTCTCATAATGACCAAATTAAAAATACGGTACTAACACACCTAAGTGGCACTGCACCATCTGCCGAGATTGAAAGTACACTCAATAGTGCGATCAAACCCAGTCTTAATACGATTTCTGAAGTCGCTGGAAGCGATCAACAAAGCATTGTGAACTATTTACGTCAACATGCGGAAACGATTCGTTCATATTTACCAGGGTGGGCAGTCGGCTTATTAGCTCCATTGGGTATTGGTGCGGGTTTATCATCAGTAACAACATCAACTGCACCTCCGCTTGCAGCGGCAACGGAAACGACTGGTAAATCTCGTGGTTTCTTACCGATTATTGCGCTTATTATTCTTGGTTTATTAATTGCTTGGTTATGGCGCTCTTGCCAGCATAAAGAAGCTACACCTGTACCCGAGACTACTCCTGCAAGTGGTGTAGCGGCCGCAGCAGCTGCACCTGCTACTTTAACTTTAAGTACGGACGATAAAGGGGCAGTAAGTCAATGTCAGGCAGGCATTGGTGATCAGGGCTTCTTGGCAACTTTACAAACGCAAGTTAAAAAAGTTCTTTCAGGGACTAAAGACTGTAATGTTGATACCAGTCAAACTTATGCTGCTGCATTTACCGATAAAGATGCGTTAGCAGGTGTCCTGGGTGCATTAAAAGGAGTTCCAAACGCGTCTTTAGAATGGGTTGGTGACAAAATCACTTTGAAAGCAGGTGATGCCGCAGCTTTAGAAGCTTTAACTGCAAAAGTAAAAGCACTCGTTCCTCATACTGAAGTTGTTTCAGCTGCACCACAAACAGCTGAGCAATCTGTAAGTAATAGCTTAACTGCTTCACAAACTGCTTTAGGCTCAATTGACCCGAACAATGTAGATGTAAATGCTCTAGTTAAAGCGCTTAACTTGCAAATCATTAACTTTGCGAGTGGTTCAAGTGAAATTCCAGCAGACAATAAAGCCATTCTTGACCAAGCTGCAACACTGTTAAATAAAGTGACTAGTGTGAAATTAAATGTAGGTGGTCATACAGACTCAACAGGTAATGCTGCTGCCAATAAAGCACTTTCTCAACGCCGTGCTCAAGCCGTTGTAGATTACTTGGTTTCTAAAGGCGTAGATGCATCTAAACTTGTTGCCCAAGGCCATGGTTCAGAAAACCCTGTTGCAGAAAACACAACTGAAGAAGGACGCTTTAAAAACCGTCGTATTGAGTTTTCAGTAGCTCAATAATCAATAGATTCACAAAAAAGTTTGATTTTATTGAATTCTGATTTGAAAAAAGCTTCTCATTTTGAGAAGCTTTTTTTATAAACATCAATATTGTTGGGTTGGTATGAAAATCAGTTTGTTAGGAAGTGGCCGTGTTGCTTTTCATTTGGCAAAGGCACTTTTGGCTAAGGGGCATAACATCGCACAAGTCTATGCGCGTGATTTTGAGAAAACCCAGAAATTTGCAGAACAAATTCAAGCAAAAGCATGTCAGTCTCTTCAAGAGTTTCAAGCGAGTGACTTAATTATTTTAGCTGTTTCAGACAGTGCTATTAGTGAACTTGCAATGCAAGTACACGCGTTATTTCCAGAAACGCTTATGGTTCATACTTCGGGTAGTACCAATATTGAAGTTATTAGTAATATTCATAAAAAAGCTGGGGTATTTTATCCTTTACAGACTTTTAGTTTTGAAAGAGACGTCGATTGGCAAGCCACACCATTATTTGTAGAGGCGACCAATAACGATGATTTAGTAATACTTTCTGATTTAGCAAATAGCCTAAGTAATCGAGTATATCAATACACTTCAAAACAACGTTTAACTTTACATTTAGCGGCTGTGTTTGCTTGTAATTTTAGTAACTACTGTTTTGATATGGCTAAACAGATTGTGGATGCAGAACAAGTCGACTTTAGCTTGCTTTATCCATTAATTGTGGAAACAGCAAAAAAAGCCACTGAAAATGATCCGAAACAAATGCAAACTGGGCCTGCGGTAAGGGGTGACCAAAATATTTTGGCAATGCATCAGGGGTTATTAGCCCAAGCAGAACGGGATGATTTAAAACAGGTCTATCAACTTTTAAGTGATGGCATCGTGAAGCGCCATCACTCGGCTTAAAGCTTATTTAAAAATTAAGGTTCGCCGTTATTGCCCCATTTTAAGAAGACAGCACGCTGATTTAACAGTTCAAAATATTGGTCGACATGTTTAAGTGTTGGGTGGTCAAAAGGAGTGGCCTTCCAGCGTTGTACGGATAGACCAATTGGAATATCCGCTAGAGTAAACTCAGTACCTGCAACATAGGCTTGAGTTTTTGCAAGTTGTTGGTCAAGAATCTGCATATGATGATTCCAGTTCTCAATACCTTGTTGCAATAAGTTAGGGTCTTGATGATCTGGTGAATGTCTAAGTAGAGACATAATCGTATAAGTCCAGCTGTTATTTAGCTCGATCGCTTGCCAATCAAGCCACTAGTCAACAAAGAACCTTTCTTTTGCTTGAGTAGGGTAAAGCTTATGCTCTTTATCGTAAGCATTGGCGAGATAACGGATAATACTGTTGGACTGCCAAAGGACTAAATCGCCATCTAAAACAACAGGAATTTGACCATTTGGATTTAATTGTAAATATTCAGGTGATTGAGCAGAGCGAAAGCCTCGTCCCCAATCTTCTCTCTCATATTCAAGATTTAATTCTTCACACAGCCATAAGACTTTGCGAACATTAATGGAGTTATCACGCCCTAAAATTTTTAACATGTGTTGTCCTTAGTAATTTTTAGTATGGCAAGTACCAGTCTCTATAAATAGCTAGATTCGTTTAGATTGGCAATCATTAATTAATAAGTGGAAATAGAATAGATAAGATATATGTTTATTTTTGATATTAAAAAGAAAAGGCCTAGTTTATTACTAAGCCTTTTATATTATTTACTTAATCTTTTTAAAGATAAAGTCATTAATCTTATGGCCCGACTCAATACCACGGCGTTCAAACTTAGTCACTGGGCGCCAGTCTGGACGAGGGTAGCTATTGCCTTTACCCGCCAAGTTTTCAAGGTTTGGACGGTTGTCTAGTACATCAAGCATCCATTCTGCATACGGTTCCCAGTCTGTTGCTGCATGGAAGGTACCACCAAGCTCAAGTTTCTGTTCAACCAGTTGCATACGCTCATGAATAACAAAACGGCGTTTGAAATGACGTTTCTTTTGCCAAGGGTCTGGGAAGTAAAGTTGTACACAGTTAATACTGTTGTCTGGCATTTCACGTAAAACTTGAATCGCGTCTGCATCGAGTACACGTAAGTTTTTAAGTTCCGCCATACCTGCTTCATATAAACATTGGGCAATACCAGGTACGTGTACTTCAATGCCTACATAGTTACGTTCAGGATTTGCTTTAGCCATAAGAACTAAAGAGCGGCCCATCCCAAAACCGATTTCAACAGTTAAAGGGCGCTCTGGATGTTCAAAGTGTTGACGTAAGTCACCAACAGGATATTCCAAAATTAAATCGCGATGTTGTTCTAATGCCGTGCGTTGAGACGTATTAAGTGGTGCTGAACGACGCATAAACGTCACAATTTCACGGTGTTCAGGCAAATTGTCTAAGTCTGCAATTTGCGTTTCTAACTGATCGATCGACATAACCTTGGCAATATTGAAATTCAAATGCGGTATTTTAAGTCTTCAGGTGGTCAAGTCAAATATTTCGGTGTTTTTCTTCATGTAGATGTCATGATCAATATTTAATCTAAGAGACTAATTAAAACTCACATGAACAATTTTACTCATGAAAACTTTTCAGTTAAGAACACTTTCGGTTTTTTTAAGTGCATTTGGTGCATTTTCATATAGCTCTGTTGCTCAGGCGCAGCTCATGTTTAGTCAGTATGTTGATGGTAGTAGTAATAAAAAGGGTTTAGAGATTTATAACCCGGATGGTTCTACAGTTAACTTAGCCGATTATGAGATTCAACAGTTTAATAATGGTGGCACTGCAAAAACGGTGTCTTTCCGTTTACAAGGTACACTTGCGAGTAAGCAGAAGTTTTTAGTGGGACGCTCGGAGCTACAAACTGAACTTGGTAGTAAAGTAAATCAGGTTGCTGCATTATCTTTTAATGGTGATGATGCAGTTGTACTCGTTTATAAAGGCACACCTGTCGATCGTTTTGGGCGTATTGGTGAACGACCAGAGACAGGTTGGGGAACAGCCGTTTCAAGTTTAGGAAATAGTTTTAAGCGTATTGAAACTGAAAATCCAGCTTTAAGTATTGACCCAACCGCAGCATTTGATTTGGACCACTCGTGGACAGCATGGGCAAACCGAAATGATTTTTCAAATCTATCGGGTTCGACTACTCAACCGCCTGTGCAAACGGTCAGTTGTTCAAGCTCAGATACACCAATTGCCGATTTAGCATCTTCAACACAAAATCAAACCTATACAGTACGTGGCGTAATTACTGCTGACTATCGTTATGCTAATGGTTTTTCAGGCTTTTATGTTCAAACACCTGACACTAAAGCACGTGCAAATGTAAGCAATGCCATTTTTGTTTATATACCAAATAGCAGCACGGTAAAAGGTGGCCAAGTTGGTGATGAGGTCATCTTACGTGGTCGTTTAACAAGCTATCAAAATCAACTACAGATCGACCAATTACAACAAGATATTCAGACCTGTAATACTAATATGGCAAATCAGGTTCAGCCAATTAGTCTAGAGTTACCATTTACCAGCTTAACAGGCGGTTCAACCAATTCTCCACAGCGCTATCAAGGGATGTTGGTTAAATTACCTCAGACTTTAACGGTAAGTGAAAACTATAATTACGGTCGTTATGGTGAGTTATCGTTAAGTTTAGGCCGTTTATATATTCCAACCAACTTATATCCTGCCTTGTCGCCAGAAGCGAAAGCTTTAGCTCAGAAAAATTTATTATCGAAAATTATCTTTGATGATGGTTATAACAATCAAAACCGTACGCCATGGTTACCAACAAATTTTAGTGCTGCCAATACATTGCGTTCTGGCTATCAGCTTAAAAATGTTGAAGGGATTTTAGAGTATCGTTTTAATGGTTGGCGAGTACAGCCAGTGCTTGGACGTACGCAACCAGAAGTTGTTACTCAAACAAATCCACGCCAGAGTGTCATTACAAAAAATGCCAATCATATTCGTGTAGCTTCATTTAACGTTTTGAACTATGACAATGGTGCAACAGGTTTCCCAACAGAGCGTGGTGCAAACACACAAGCAGAGTTTGATAAACAGCACCGTAAAATTGTGAGTGCATTAAAAGCGATTGATGCTGACGTATACGGTTTGATGGAAATTGCTAATAATGGTTATGGTCCAAACAGCGCAATTGCTCATTTAACCAGTGCATTAGGTCCTGATTGGAAATATGTTATTCCTGAAAATTTGGATCGTTTAGGTGGTGATGTTATTGCTGTTGCGATTATTTATAACAGCAAGCGTGTTAAGCCTTTAAACAAACCTGTTGTGCTTGATTTGGGTGATAAAAACCGAACAACCTTAGCACAAACTTTCCAAGCTGTTCGTGGTAATAAAACGTTTACCGTTATTCCAAACCATTTAAAGTCAAAAGGTTGTACTGGAGTAGATGCGAACTCTACTGATGCCGATCAAAATGATGGTCAAGGATGTTGGAATCCAACCCGTGTGAAAGCAGTTGACCAAATTGTGCAGTGGCTAGCGAAAAATCCAACTCAAGTTCCTAAGCAAAATGCTTTACTCGTTGGAGACATGAATAGCTATGCAAAAGAAGCACCAATTTTAGCTTTTGAAAAAGCTAACTATAAGGTTCTCCTCAATGATGCTAAGGTTGGACAAGGCGCTCAGGCATATAGCTATGTGTTTGGTGTGGCAAGTGATGCAAATGGTAATGGGGGAGCGGGTAACTTAGACCATGCAATTGCCGATGCAGATTTATATCCAAAAGTAGTGCGTACTTTTGCTTGGCATATCAATGCAGATGAACCAACTGTTCTAGATTACAACGAAGAATATAAAACTGATGAGCAAAAGGCTCTGTTTTATGGTGAAGATGCTTATCGTTCTTCGGACCATGATCCTGTCATTGTCGATCTAGATTTAAATGGTAAAGGTTCAAGTCATCCTGATAATGGCAACAAAAATCCTATTTTGGATTTCCTAAACCAATTAGTGGAATGGATTAGCCAACTTTTTAAACGTAATTAACGGTAAAAAATGCGTGATGGGAATGTGTTTTATCATATTTTAAACAATCGTCACGCAAGACAACTTGCAAGGTCAAACTTTTTCAAGAATATTAGGTAGTGTAAGTAATTTATAAATTTACGCTTTTTTACAATTAAGGAATTGTACAAACCTTGCAGGTTTTTTAGAAGCAATTTAAAACGTTAATGTAAGATAAGAAGGATCAGATATGAAATTATATTATTCGCCAGGCGCATGTTCTTTAGCTGCACATATTATTTTAAATGAAATTAATGTTGATTTTGATTTAGAACGAGTAAATTTAAAAACACATAAAACAGAAAAAGGTGCAGATTATTACGAAATTAATCCAAAGGGCTATGTACCAGCTTTAGAAATTAACCCAGGTTTGATTTTGACGGAAAACGTGGCGATTTTACCGTTTCTTGCTCAGCATGATCCTAAACAAGATTTGATTCCTCCTTCAGGCTTAGGCCGTGCGAAAGTGTTGGAATGGTTGGGTTATTTGAACTCTGAATTACATGACGCCTATGCAGTATTTTTTGGCGCACCGTTAACAAGCGAAGAAAAAACCAAAGCTTACGCTGAAATCGACCGTCTTTTAAAATATATCGATAATTATCTGGCTGAGTCAGATTATGACTATTTGGTAAATGATAATTTTGGTCCAGCTGATGCATACTTATTTGTGTTAACAAATTGGTCAAATTCAATTGAGCATGATCTAACGCCATATAAAAATATTATTGCACTACGTAATAAAGTTGCAGAACGTCAATCTGTACAAATCGCGATGCGTGATGAAGGTTTAATTTCATAAGCTTTTAGATGCATTAAAAAAGCCCCTAATCAATAGGGGCTTTTTTAATATTGAATATAACTTAGTGTTGAGCTTTTTCTTTTACATCAGCAGCTGCATGTTCAACAGCTTGAGCTGTATCAGCAGTTGCTTTACGCGCAGTCGCTTCAGTTTGTGCAGCAGCATTTGCAGTAGTATCGGCAGCATGGTCAGCAGCAGCATCAATCTTAGCTGTAGCGTTGTCTGTAGCAGTTGCAATATCGCTCGCAGCTTTGTCACCAGCAGATTTAATATCTGCTGTTGCTTGTTTAGCAGCATTTTCTAAATGTTCACCTGTAGTCGCACCAGTTTCTGGAGCTTTCTCTTTATTACAACCAACAAGGGCAACAGTCGCAGCAAGACCTAAAGCAACAAGTAATTTATTCATTGTGTTTTTCCTTCTAATTCATGGCATCCAAAATTATGGATGTCTAAAATATAAACATAAAGTAACTGATTAATAAAGATCAAAAATTGTTAAAAAGTTGTAACTTCAACATTAAAAAAGCCTAGCATTTTGCAATGCTAGGCTTTCGCTCAATAACAGGATTTAACCAGTTTTATTGCCCAGAACGGATGATGTAATCAAACGCAGAGAGTGATGCTTTAGCGCCTTCACCTGTAGCAATAATGATTTGTTTGTAAGGTACAGTTGTACAGTCACCTGCAGCGAATACACCTTTTACATTGGTTTCGTTGCGGTCATTGACAATAATCTCGCCACGATTAGTTAACTCAACTTCACTTTCTTTCAAGAAGTCAGTGTTTGGAAGTAAACCAATCTGTACAAAGATCCCTGCAAGCTCGACCACATGCTCTTCATCAGTCGCACGGTCTTTATATTTAAGACCGGTTACTTGTGAACCGTCACCCAATACTTCTGTGCTTAAGGCATTCATAATTACTGTGGTGTTTGGCAAGCTGTTTAACTTGTTTTGCAACACTTGGTCTGCACGAAGTTTAGTGTCAAACTCAACCAGAGTTACATGCTCAACAATACCTGCAAGGTCAATTGCCGCTTCCACACCTGAGTTACCACCACCAATCACGGCAACACGTTTACCTTTGAACAGTGGACCATCACAGTGCGGGCAGTACGCTACACCACGGGTACGGTATTCAGCTTCACCCGGTACATTCATTTCTCTCCAACGTGCACCTGTTGAAAGGATCACAGTTTTCGATTCAAGTTTTGCACCGTTTTCAAGTTCAACTTCAACCAGACCATTTGCAGTTTGGTTGGCACCCGTGATTTTGCTGACACGTTGCAGGTTCATGATATCAACATCATATTCACGAACATGTGCTTCCATCTCGGCAGCAAACTTAGGACCTTGAGTCTTTTGCACAGAAGTGAAGTTTTCAATGTCCATGGTATCCATGACCTGACCACCGAAGCGTTCAGCCACGATACCGGTGTTAATACCTTTACGTGCTGCATAGATTGCTGCTGTTGCACCTGCAGGTCCACCACCAATCACCAATACATCAAAGGCATCTTTGGCATTGAGTGCTGCTGCATCTTTTTCAGCCGAGTTGGTATCAAGTTTTGCTACGATCTCTTCAAGCGTCATACGACCTTGACCAATGTGTTCATTGTCCTGGAACACCATTGGTACAGCCATGATTTTGCGTTGTTCCACTTCGTCTTGGAAGAAAGCACCATCAATCATAGTTGCTGTAGTGTTCGGGTTATAAATGGCAATCAGGTTAAGCGCCTGTACCACGTCCGGACAGTTATGACAGCTAAGTGATACGAATACATCAAAGTTGGCTTTGAGGTTTAAACCTTTAATCTGGTTAAGCACTTCATTTGACACCTTAGGTGCATAGCCAGACACTTGTAACAGAGCCAAGATCAAAGATGTAAACTCATGTCCCATTGGTAAGCCTGCAAAGAACACACGAGGCTGTTCACCTGCTTTAGCCACACCAAAGCTTGGACGACGTGTATTGTTACCGTCAAAACGTGCAGTCACTTTGTCAGAAAGCTCAGCGATTTCAGTTACTAATTCTTTAATTTGGGCAGCTTTATCTGATTCATCTAAAGCAGCAACTAATTCGATTGGACTTTCTAAACGTTCTAGGTAAGCTTTTAATTGAGTTTTAATGTTTTGATCTAACATCTGTTTTTACTCCAATGCATCCAAATTCTTTCAATAGATGCATAGTACGTGAAAACAATGAATAGGTAAAACAGTATGTTTTTATGTATTTGATCGGTTTTTT